>JABHMJ010000038.1 GCA_018693795.1 Candidatus Woesearchaeota archaeon
TATGTTAGTTTAGAGGCTTTAGCAGATGATAAAGTAGAAGTTGCTTGGGCAAATAAAGATGGAAAGAAAGGGCCAACTTATACAATTAAGTTGGAATAAAAAGAATGGAGGAAATAAAATGGAATTAGAAAAGAAAATAAGTATTCATTATCAAATAAATCCTTTTATGGAAGGTGAAGGGTTTTTGTTTGAAATAGAGAAAGGAGATTTACCATATGCTGTCTTTGGGTCTGACTGTATGGAAGTAGCTCGTGCTGTTGAAGGAAAAGCAATGCCTTATCGTAAAAGAGAAAGTACGGATGAATTAGTTCCTGCATGTTTTGATGTGAGAACCGAATTGTATAATATTTTACGAAGAGGAATTTCAACTGTTGAAGAAGATGGAAGTGTTAAATTAGGAGAACACAGTCCTGAGGACTTATTTCCAAAAATATGTGGCATTGCTGTCAAAGATGCTAATGTTGCTGATCAGGTTGCTTTTTTACTAGAAGAGAAAGGTTATTCTTTAAAAAAGAAGTTTCATTAATTTTTTTATTTTTCCCCCAAAACTTTATTAATTTGTTCTTTATTCTTAGCTTTGATGGATAGTAGAATTATTAAAGATATTAAGAGGATATTAATTTTAGCTAAAGCTGCTCATGAGCATTTAGAAAAAAATAAAATTGGTAAAGCTAGAAAAGAACTTAAAAGAATCATTAAGTTTGATCTTGATGAATTGGCTAGAATACAGCAGGAACACGGTGATGAAAAACTTCTTGAAGAATGTGCAATTGTATTAAAAGATGCAAAACAAGCTCTTCGAGATTTAGATTCAGAAAAATTATTTTATAAAGCAGAAAAATTAATTTATGAAATTGTTCATTTAGAAGGTCATCAATTGTTAAATGTAAGTAATGAAGACCAAATTGAAAATTATCTTTATGGGTGGTGGTATCAACATATTTATGATGGTTGGGCATACCATGGTTCTGGTATTATTTATGAAGATTTTATTAGAAAAAATGGTTTGGATCCTAAGAAGCGTCCTTTTAGCAGAAAAATAAAACGTTTCTTTAGAATTGTACAGAAAGTTAGACCTATCTCTGGTGTTTTAAGTGAATATTTGTCCTGGAACTTGAAAGATTCTAGGTTACATGTTGATTTAGAACTTGTTGAAAAGACTTTTTGGACCACAAATTATTCTTGGATTAAAACAGACTTTGGTCTTGGTGGAAAAAGGGGCGGAGAATATATGAAAGGGATTCAAATTACTGCTGAGAGTATTATTGAAGCTTATAATGAAAAAGAGGAAGTTAGAATGGTCATTAGTAAAAATGAATTTGAATTTGTTGAATCTGTTTTGGAATGGGCAAAAAGTATTAGGTATCAGAAAAAAACTTTGGTCTTAAAACTAAGACTCTCTAATCCTGCTTTTTCTGAATCTTGGATAACTGAACATAAACCTATTTATGGTGGTTCTTATGATAATTTTAAAAGTAAGTTGAAACGTTTTTTTGTAGGGAGGAAAATGGCTTGGGAGTTCCCTGCGATTTATAAATTTTTACCTGACAGGCCAGAACCTGCTTATCAGATTATTGTTATGGAAAAAGTAAAATCAAAAGATTTGATTTTTGAGTATACTTAGAAAGTATTTTTCCAAAAAGTTAATAAACAATCATTTATTCTAATTTTTATGAACATACACAAAATTAAAAATAATTTTGGTTGTTCATTTTTCACCTGGAGGAAAAAATGAACATAATTAAATACGGTGGGTCAAAAGTAAGCCCAACCCCTGAAACGAGGGACGATTCTTTTATTGATAGCTTAATTGACTTAACTAGAAAATATTCTGAGCAAGAATTCATGATTATTATTGGTGGTGGAGCTTTAGCTGGAAAAAAGCAAGCAGAAGAAGCTGATGCTGATGATGAACGAAAAGATTGGCTTGGAATAGAAGCTACTTGGGAAAATGCCGAGTATGTTATCAAAAGATTTGATTTTTGAGTATACTTAGAAAGTATTTTTCCAA
>JABHMJ010000039.1 GCA_018693795.1 Candidatus Woesearchaeota archaeon
ATAATAAAATAAATAATAAAATAAAAATCTCCATTTGAAATTATTATTAAATCAAATCTCCACTAGCAACTAAGGTCAGAGGGGGTAAACAATAATTTTATATATGATTTTAAATTAATAATATTATGAATTTAATATTATTACTAGTGATAATAGGAATAACAATATTAGTTTTAGAAATGACAAAACACGTTCTTTTCAAATCATTTTCTAAAACAATGATAATGATATTGTTAGTTTTAACTGTTTTTTTTGTTATAATCGCAACATTATATAATCAAAATGATATAGAAACAGATAATCCAATTGTAATCACAGGAGCATCAATTATTGATTCTTTGAAAGATGATGGGTTTTTTGAAACTATTGAAGAAAAATTTGAAGAAACAAAACAAAGTATAAGTGACTCATTTAGTTAGGAAATTTTTATAAACATACACATAATCACAATATATAATAAGGGGGCTTGCTCAAGATGGCTGATGATAAAAAATATGCAAAACAAATTTTAGGAAAAGTAGTTGTAAGCAAAGCAGGAAAAAGATTTGGTGAAGTTGGAAACTTAGTTTTTGAAACAAGAACTGGAGAATTATTACAAATTGTTTTAAAAAACCCAACAGGATTTACAGAAGGATTAGATTTAGAAAAAGATAAGACTGGTAGTTTATTGATCCCTCATAGTTCAGTTATAGCTGTAGGAGATTTTATAGTTGTAGCAGAAGAGGATATAATCTAGAAAGTTTTATAAACTATTCAACAATCTCATGAAGGTGATTAAAAATGTCTATAGTAGGATTTAACTTTGAAAAAATAATGATAGAAAAGAAAGGTAAGGTAAACTCTAATTTAAAAATCAAGAGCAACCTATCTATAACAGACGTAGATCAAGAAAAATTAAATGTAACTAGTTCAGGAGATGTTATAAAATTTAATTTTGAATATACTGCAGATTATGATCCTGGAGTTGGAAAAATACAATTACTAGGTAATTTGTTATATATGGAAGATAAAGATAAAGTGAAAGTATTGTTAGAAGATTGGAAAAAAGATAAAAAACTTCCAAAACCTTTAATGGCACAAATATTTAATACAATATTGGCTAAAAGCAATATAAAGGCATTATCTTTAACTCAAGAAGTAAATTTGCCACCACATATAAAATTACCAATATTAAAAAGTGAATAAAAATTAAAAAAATTCGCTTAAAGATTTTCTTTCTTTTTCTTTCTCTAAAGCTTCTTCCCAACAACATTTCTCGCTGTCCATTATTTTTAACACATTCAATTCTTTATTCATAATACTAATTTAGATTTTTTATTTATATATATTCTCAGTCTAAATTATGCTTTTTCTTACATATATTTTCAATCCCGATACCACTTCAAAATTATTAACCTAATTTTCTGAAAAAGTTGTAACAACCTATAGAAAACTATTTAAAATAAAAAGACAAAATCAAACTATGTTCATCTCAATATTATCTTTAATTGTAGTAATATTATTAGTTTTTTTATTTTTCAAAATAACACATATAATCTGGAAGGCAGTATTATTTACTCTTTTAATTTTATTATTGGTTTTTGGAATAACAGGATATATTGTATACAAAGATATCCAAAATACAATAAATGAAGAAAAATTAATAATTATCTCAAATGAAAATAAAGTTTTAACTGGCATCACTTTCTCAGATAGTCTAGATGAAAAACAATATTTAACCACAGAACAACTAAATGAGTATTCAGAATATCTAGAATTAGAAGAATTGGATGTTCTTCTTTCTGATAATTATATATTAATACAATTAGATCTTTCAGATTTTAATGAAATAAATGATACAGAATATATGAATAATACATTTACCAAGGAAGAAATATTTGAAATGATGTTAGCCGAAAATCCATCAGAATTTATAGATTCAGCAAGTAAACTATCTGAAGAAATAGATTTAGATCAAACAATAACTGAAAATGAGATGATAGAATACAAAATGGGTATTTCTGGGTTGCTATTCAAAAATATATTAATATCCTCAGATAAAGGCATATTTGATCAAATAAACATATACCCTGAGAGAATTACAATCAAATTAATAAAAGAAACACCATTTATATTCAATTCAATTAAAAATAAAATTTCGGAGGTAAATTAATTGGTTATAGACTTACTTTCAAATCCAACATGGTTATATTTAATAATGCTTTGGACTTTGCCTTGGAAAGGAATTGCATTATGGAAATCTTCTAAAAACAATCAAAAAAATTGGTTCATTATATTATTTTTAGTAAATACGTTGGCGATATTAGAAATATTATATATATTCTTTTTTCAAAAAAAGAGGAAATAATGGATGAATTTATAGAATTAGATGATTTTGAAAAAGATTCAAAGTTAAGAAAAATACTAACAATAATTGGGGGGCTTTTTCTTCTATTTCTCTTAACCTCTTATTTTTTATTAGGTAGCTCTCTTTTTCCAATCTTGGAGAGTGTATTCGAATCAAGAGAATCCAAAGATAATGTAATTAAAATAGATGAAGACACTAGCATAGTTTTCGAAGGAGATACAAACTCTCATTTACAACAAATATATTTTCAAGATGTTTCTAAAGAATTTGCAGTTTGTTTATTTGGAGAAAAGGAATCTGAAACATATTATGTAAAAGAAATATTTATTCCTGAAATAATAGAACAATCATTCAATCATGTAAGATTCAAGTCTTGCCCAAAAGAAACATTAATTTTATTGCATTCACACCCATTTAGAAAATGTATAGCATCGGAACAAGATCTAACGACATTAGAGAATTTAAAACAAAACAATAATCAATCTTTAATTGTTATTATGTGTGAACCAAATAGGTTTTCAATATATGATTAACAAATTCTCTTCACCGAATAACTTAAATAGTGCCAATATAATTTACGTATATGCCTAGAATAAGCGAAAAAAAAATACAAAGAATAAAAGAAGAAGTATTATCGCACCTATACAATAATCCGGCAAGGCCATTATTCACTTCTCAAATTGCTTATGAAATGATAAGAGATGAAGAATTTATTTTAAGATTACTAAATGAACTACATGAATCTAAATTAATAAAAAAAATATCATCTAATTCTAATGGAAAACAATTTTTATCGAGGAGAAAATGGACTTTAAGACCAGAAGTATATTCTAAATATAAAGAACTGATCAACAACTAAGCACTTATTCAACAATCAATCAATCATTCAACATATTATTTATTTCATAAAACTATAAAAATAGACTATCACTCACTAATTTTGGGATAAATGGATGAATTAATTCTAAAAAAGGCATTCACTAAGGTGAAAGAAGACATATCTAGTCTAAATAATAGGTTAAATAAGATAGAAAATGCATTAAATCAACTAATTTCACAAAACAATGTTGAAAACCCTCCCTCTTCTAGTGAAAATAGCCTAAAACAGGCTCAAAACCCTCAAATTCATCAAAGTTCCAGTGGAAATGAAGGGGTCCAATCAATCAATCATTCAACAGTTAATCAATCATTCAACAATCAATCACATCCTAAGCACTCAATTGAGCAGTATACTCCTCAAATAAGCACAAATTATAATAAAAAACAAGGGACTAATCACTCACTAATCAATCATTCAACAGACAATCATTCAACAATTAAGCACTCCTTAAGCACTCAATCACTCAATATTCAATCATTAAAAAAAGATCTAGAAGAAAGATTTAGTGCACTCACTAGTCAAGAATTTCTCATATTCCTCACCATTTACCAATTAGAAGAGGATTTTAGCAGATCCATTACATACAATGATCTTTCTAATAAATTAAGTCTCACTCCTGGGTGCATTAGAGGGTATGTAAGCTCATTAATACGTAAAAACCTTCCTATTTTGAAGTCAAAAATAAACAATAGGACTCTCACTTTATCCATAAATCCTGATTTTAAAGACCTAAATCTTAAACAAAAACTCACAAATCTCTATTATGATCAAGATCCAGATCAAACCAAATTATTTTAAATAATATTGATTTTTATCTTAAATTTATCTTTATAGACGATAAAACACTAAAAATAACCGTTCGGTACCGTTCGCCGAACGTTCGCCGAACAGTCTATAGACGTCTCCGAACGTTTACCGAACGGTGCAAAAAGTTTATATAGGTGTAATTTCAAAAAAACAATATGTTTAGCTTTTTTAAAAGAAATAATAATGATAACAAAATAACAGAGACTGTTTCTGTGATGCAAGAGAGTTTAAAAAAATCATTTGAAAACATAAAAAAAGACTTCTCAATGATAAATACACATCACAAAGAGTTTCATAAAAAACATGAAAAACATAATGAGTCTCATAATGAACATAGAGACAATATAAAAGTTTTAAGTGAGAGATTATTGGCTCTTGAAAAGTCATTAGGCATACTAAAAGAAATAGAAATACATGAAGAAGAAGTGAGGGAAGAGCCAGAAATAGAATTAAATGAAATTGAAGAAATGACAGAGGTTTCCCAAAAAATATGTTATATTTTGGCTGCCCTACAGCAAGAAGATAAAGAATTAGTGACACTTAAATTTTTAGCAGAAGAAATGTACCCAGATAAAGAGTATTTGAAGATAAGATCTACAATATCTCAATATACAACAGAATTAGAAGAATTAGGATATGTTCAGAAAAAAAAGAAAGGAAAACATGTTTACATTAAATCTACAGATAAAAACCCTTTTTTGAAAGAAAAATCAAAACTTAAAAAAATGAAGAAAAAAATAAAGGTGAAAAGTAAATGAAAAGAAGGAAAAAAGCAAAAAAAGAGGAAAAATACATATTTTCATTTAATGACACAATGAACCTAACCTTGCATTTTATCGGTTTAATTATTATCATATATGGTGCTTGGTTTCATAACGTATTATGGGTTACTTTTGGATTTATCCCAATGTTAATTGGAGATTGGTGGTTCAAAGTACATAGAAAAATCTAAAAGTTTTAATCAAAGCTTAATTCTTTATTTTTGAATTTATCTTCTGTAAAGCATCAATTAATGCTCCCAAATCTTTATCTTTAGAATGTATAGATCTAACCAATTCTATTGGTCTTTTTATTAAATCCTTTCTTTGTAAATATAATCTAACTTGTTTTTCAATTCCATCAGGGGAAAAATATTCTTTATTAGACTCTTTTAAATTTTCAGAAACAAAATATTCTCCAGCTATTTCATGATATCCTATTGTTAATATTTTTGTCATTTTTTAATTATTGTTTTAATTTTCAAAAGTAAATTATTATCTGAAATGGACATTCCTCTAAATTTATGAGTACTTATTGGATAAGTGCCCCTTTTAGCAAGTCTATCTATTTCTCCTTTTGATTTGGGAGTATGCGAAACTTGTAAATAACTGATTTCCCCATTATATTCAATAACAACATCTGCTTTTTGATATCCACAATCTTCTTCGGGAGTTGCCATTCTTGCATTAACCCCCTCAATTGTATTAGCTAAATCACAAATGTATACTTCATCCAGATTTATTCTACAAAAATTCATAATATAATACTTCAAAATCACCATATAAATCTTTCTATTTTAACTACTTATAAGATACAACAACTCTAAAGATAAATATTCTAAACAAAAACTAAAATTTTTAAGCATATACAAAACCAAAATTTAAATTTAAGATACATTTTTATACACTTTTCTAGGAAGGCTATATATTGGTTCTAATAAGGGAACCCATACTGGAATGGTCATACTACTCAAATACCGACTTTTAAGCCAAATTTAAGAGAAAATGACTGAAATTAAACTAAAAACTGCAATTTATGTTAGGGTATCAACAGAAGAGCAAGCAAAAGAAGGAATTTCAATATCTGCTCAAATAGATAGATGTCAAAACTATTGTAAAGCAAGATCTTGGAAGGTCATAAATGTATACACAGACGCAGGATATTCTGCTGGCTCAATGAAACGTCCTGGTGTTCAACAACTATTCAAAGATTTAAATGAAAATAAATTTGAAAATATATTAGTTTACAAATTTGATAGATTTTCAAGAAATGTTAGAGATCTAATTACATTCTTAGATCAATTAAATGAGAAACAAGTTAATTTCACTTCTGTAACTGAAAACATAGATACAACAACTGCAATGGGAGAGGCGTTTTTCCAAATGATAGGTGTGTTTGCCCAACTAGAACGGGGAATGGTAAAAGAACGTGTAAAACTTGCCTTTGACAAGAAAATTAGTGACGGAGAATCATTAAGTCGTGCACCTTTAGGTTATATTTACAATAATGGAAAATTAGCAATAGATAAATTAAATTCAAAGAAAATAAAAACAATATTTGAAATGCGTGTTGCAGGGATTCATTACAAGATAATTTCTGAGAAGCTAAATATTCCAATTTCAACACTTTATACGATAATAAAAAATCCAACTTATGCAGGGAAAGTAAAGTATAATGGGGAAATTTACGAAGGAACCCATAAGCCAATTATAGATCTTGACTTATTTAATAATCTTAATCCTCAACAATCCATTAAGTCTAATACTCTCATAGATTGGGTATCTTAAAGGATATTCGGTTAAACGACGATATACCATTTAAATAAATATAATAGAATTATTTATCCATATTTTCAAAACTTTTAAGCATAAACTAAAAGAAAGGGTGCTTAAAATATTTAATCAGAAACTAAAAATTATAGATAAAAGAATATTTAAAATTTTTAAGCATTTTATAATTTAACTCTCACTTTTACCGAAGGAGAATATTTTTTCACCGTCGAGGGAATTAATAAGATTTATATACTAGTATTTTCAAAATTAACTGAATCATTCTTATAAAAAGGAGGTGAAATGATTTGGGAAAAATTATAGCAAAAAAAGTTATTACTAGAAAACCAGGTTACCTTTACTACGTAGATGGCGCAGGAAATGTTTGCGAAGCTAAAATGGCAAGAGGAGGTAAGAAAAAAAAGAAAGTAACTAAAAAGAAAGTCGCTAAAAAGAAAGTTGTCAAGAAAAAGGTAGTTAAGAAAAAAGTAACTAAAAAGAAAAAGAGATAATTTCTTATTGATTAACTCTCACTTTTTCTTGAAGTGAGAATTTATTTTTTAAAATAACTAGTTAGATCTCTAGAAGATCTTTTTGGCAATTTATGTACTCTTCTTATGCCAACAATTTCTATTTTTGAACTCTCACTACAATTTGGGCATTTCTTAGAATATTTTTTATTTGTAACATTAGACATCCATTCCCAATTACAAGAATGACATAGCAAGGTATATCTCAATAATCCCTTCTTATCAAATTTTATCTCTTTTTCTCTTTGATATAATAAAAGTGAGAAAACAACCAATAAACTTAAAATTAAGGTCACTAAAAATATATTTTGTAAATTTTTTATAATAAACAAACTAATAAAAATTAAAACATAACTATAAAGAAGAGATTTTAAGTAATTCCTCATGTAAAAGGTAGTTAAAGAAAATATAAAAGGGTTCCTAATTAACCCATATAACTAACTTCTTTCTTTGTTTTGCTTAATTGAGCAGTACTAGTTTTTTTCATTAATCCTTTTATTTTATCTTCAAAACCTTCTGCTTTCTTTATCAAAGGCTTAGGATCAATTTTTAATCCCAAATAAGAATCTAAAACTTTTATTATTCTTGCACTTGCCCTACTATCTGGTAATTTACTATTAGTTTCTGCAAAAATACAAGAAAGAGGAGTAACTTTTTGGAATTTAGACAAAACCGCGGCAGTAACTCCCATTATAATTCCTTCATTCAATTTTTTAGTTCCGCATTCTTCCCATCTTTGATTGTTATTAGAAGTATAGAAAACATCACTACTTACTTTTTTCATTGCACCTATTCCTTCAATACAAATGACTTCTTTAGCTTTCAATAGTTTTGAAACTTGAGAAACTGCTTCAGCCAACTTCCATTCAACTCCAGTTATATTTGTAACAGCATGAAGCAAAACTAAATTATATTTTTTGGAATAAAAAATTCCTAAAGGATCAACAACACTCCCTTCATGGATTGCAATTAAAGGATTCATTTCATTAAACCAAATATATCCTATTTTTTGAACATCATCAATATGATCCATCAAATATTCAGTAGTAATTGTTCCCACCAATCCAAAACCAGGGAAACCACCAATAATTGTAACGCCTTGTGGCTTTTTAGATAATTCTATTTTCATTTTATTGGATTTAGAGGACGTTGTTTATATAATTTTCCTTTAGTAACCTATATAAATACTAAATACGAATTTTCTATTTATGGTTGACTTACAACTTGTGGATTATATCAAACGTCATTTATCTAAAGGATATACGAAACAAGAAATAGAAAAAATACTTGCAGACAATAATTGGGAAAAAAAAGAAACAAAAGAAGCTTTCAAAATAATTGAAAATAAAAAGAAAATTTCTAAACCAGTTAAAAAATCTTCTCTCACTCCAAAAGAAGAAAAATATCAACAGAAAGCAGTTACTAATCATGATCAAATTACAACATTAAAGAATTTTATTTTATCAATTCGTGCAAGAGGTGTAAAAGATGAAGAAATTAAAAAAGCCCTTGTTACAAAAAGATGGCCTTTCGATTTAATAGATGTAGCATTCAAAGAATTAAAACCAGTAAAAGAAGATAAACCTTCTTCAACATCATTTGTAAAACCACAAATTCAGAAAAAACCAAAAAAACCTTTCAATTTCAAAAAATTACTTTGGTATATTTTAGGCTTCATAATAATGGCAGCAGTATTAACTGGAACATTTTTTGTTTATCAATATGTTCTAGGATTATCTTCATATGAAGTAACAATTAATGGAGTTACAGAAACCGGAAAATGTACAAATTTAGATTGTTCTGATATGAAAAATTATGCATTTGATTTTGCAAGTGAAAATTTAATGTTTTATTTGGGAATATCAGCAGCTATTGCTTTATTGATAACCTCGTTATACGCAATACCTACAATAAAAAATGGAATATTGTGGGGCGCGAATATTTTATATTTCCTTTTCTTAATATATATTGGTTATACTTGGATTAGTTTTTCTGGTGCAATATAATAATTCAAAACTTTTTTAAACAACTTTACTTCTCAAAAACTTATATGGGCTCATAGCTCAGCTTGGCTAGAGCACCTGGCTCTTAACCAGGGGGTCGCGGGTTCAAATCCCGTTGGGCCCATCCTTTTCTAATAAAACTTATATATCATGGATCTTTTCCCATTTTATGAATAATTTTGAATATTATTTGGAAGAAGTTTTAAAACCCCATTTAATGAATGTTGAAAATAGGGGGATCAAATGTAGTTATAATGTTCAAGAAAAATGCATTGGAGTAGAACATTTAGGAGAAAAAGTTATTATAAAAGGTTGCAAATATTATGATGGTGGACTTTGTAAACAATTTGATAAACAAAATTAACTCTCCCTTATATTATTTGCTTTTTCAAAATCTTCAATAGCTTTCTGATAATTTTTTAAACCAAAATGAACTTCAGAACGTCCAACATAAAGTCCAAGATTTTCTGGATTCATTTCTATTGCTAAATCCAAATCAGATAAACATCCAGGAATATCCCCAAATTCTTTTCTAACAAATGCCCTTGCAAAATAAGTCATTTCCCATTTTGGATATAAATCTAAAGTAACATTCACATCTTCAAACGCATTAACAAATTCAGAAGATCTACTGAAAACTGCCGCCCTCATTATTAAAGATTCGGCACATTTCGGATCAATTGTTAAAGAATAATTAAGGTATTTCAATGCTAGGCCTATATCTTTTTCAACTAAATCTGCTGCACGATTATTATATGTCCTAGATACAAGTAAATTTAAATCTCCTTTTTTTGATTCTATAGACAATAAATCAAAACCATAGGGATTGGTTGTTTCTATTGTTAAATTATCATTCTCAATAAAATTAAAAATATGTTCTGGCTTATATCCTACATTCAATCCCTTAATTCCGATCCTTAAACCTAAAACTGAGTATAAGGCAGTTAAAGAAGTACAATCTCCACGAACAAATTTTCTTTCTAAATCAAGTTTAGAATCTATTGCATTTGTTAAAAGAGAACTATCATTATATCGTCTATGTGTCATTCCCCACATATAATCAAATAACCATTGAGCTTTTTCTTTATTTGTGCCCTTTCTTTCAATTTTATCATGGTATCTTTGTTGAATTAAATCCAACTTCTCCAAATATCCAGAAACTCCCTCTTCACTTCTAACACCAGAAGCAATTATCAAAGATCTTTCCAAAGAACAATCTCCCTTTAATAAATCTTCAATCATTACTTCTTCATTAATCATAAAAAAGAGAATTAACTAGCTTTTATTAAATTTCTCATCAAATAATTCTTTACACTTACTCTCTTTCCAATAAACAACATGAGAAGCCCTCTTCTCAAATAAAGAAATAGCAACTCTAACTAAATCACTTTGATAATCTCTTAAATTAGAATCAGAAAATAATTTTCTAGCATCTTCAATACATTCTCTCATCAATTTTAAGTTTTCAGAACGAGCCTCTGAATCAATAATTCCTTCACTATCAAAATTTAAAATAATTTCTTCCCACGTAGGATACGTGGTTTTATCATCTGTTCGAGGGAAGCTTTTAGAAAAAGTCATAATATGTCTCTGATTCTTTCAATATGGTCTGCTATTCTTTCACCGTTCTCTGTTAGCTTAATTGTTTTGATTCTACCAATTTTTTCGAAAGAAACTAACTTATTTTTTTCCATTTCTTGCAAAATTTTAACTGCATGAGAATATGTGCAATCAACTTCTTTCGCTAGAACCGACCCATATTTTGCTTTAGTATTATTTCGTAAAGCAACTAGTATCATCGACGGTTTTCGTCTAAAAAACACCTCAAAAATATCTTTATTTTCCATTCATTTCCACCTTTTCATGTAGTATCGAATCTATATATAAACCTTTATATGTTCTAAAGCTATATTTCCTAGAATATACATTATTCATAAGAAAAGTAAGTAACAAAACATTTATATAACTATTTTTTTTCTAAAAATCATGCTTAACATAAAGTTTATTAGAGAAAACCCAGATCTAATTAAAAAAAACTTAGAAAAAAGGAATCAGGAAGAAAAAAAAGAGTGGATTGATAAAATTCTTGCTAACGATACTAGATGGAGAAGTCTAAAACAGAAATCGGAAAAATTAAGAAATAAAAGGAACACTTTAACTCAAGAAATAAAAGAACTAAAGAAAAAAGGACAAGATATTGCCCCTAGATTAAAATTAGCTAAAGAAATTCCATCAAAAATTCAAGCGATGGAATGTGAGATGGACGAATTACAAAAACAAAACATTTCTTATCAACAACAATTCCCAAACATATTGCATGAATCAACTCCAATTGGAAAATCAGAAGAAGATAATGTTCCTTTTAATTTTTACATAGAAGGACCAAAGAAACCAAAATTTGAATTAAGGTCTCATGTTGATATTCTAGAAAAATCCTCTCTGGCAAATTTTGAGGCCGGAAGGAAGAATGCAGGACAAGGATTTAATTATCTTTTAGGAGACATGGCAAGATTAGATTTAGCACTCCAAAATTATGGGGTAAATTATTTAACAAAAAAAGGATTCCAATTAATAGGAACTCCATTAATGTTAAACAAAGATGCATTATATGGTGCAGTAAACTTTGAAGACTTCAGAGATGTAATTTACAAAGTAGAAGGAGAAGATTTACATTTAATTGGGACTGGAGAACATCCTTTGGTTGCATTATTCAGAAATAAAACATTCAATAAAAAAGATCTCCCAATAAAAATTTGCACACTAACTCCTTGTTTCAGAAAAGAAATTGGAGGACACGGTGTAGATTCTAAAGGGATATTCAGGATGCACCAATTCTATAAAGTAGAACAAGTTATAATTTCAAATCAAGAAGATTCATACACACACTTAGAAGAAATGCAAAAAATTTCAGAGGATTTTTTCAAATCAATGAAAATCCCTTTTAGAGTTATAAAAATCTGTTCAGGCGATTTAGGCCCTAAAATGTCAAAACAATATGATATAGAGGCTTGGTATCCAAGAGAACAAAAATACAAAGAAGTTACTTCTGCTGGAAATACCACAAAATATCAAGCTGTAAAATTAAATACAAAATACATAGATGAAGAAGGAAACAAAAAATATGTTCATATGTTAAATAACACCATGGTAGCAACCTCAAGAGCAATGGTAGCAATACTTGAGAATTTCCAAAATGAGGACGGCACAATAAATGTGCCAAAACCATTAAGAAAATACATGAATAAAAAGAAAATTGGAGGCTTTTAAAATGGATGAAGAATTCAACAAAGACGAACATGAATTTAATGTATATGGGGATGAAGCAAGAAAAGAGTTGACAGCAAATGACGAAATTGAGAGTGATGAAGATGGATTTATGCAAGGCTATGAAAGCGATGCAAACGCAGCTTACTGCGATAATTGCAAAAAAGTTCTAGAAAGAGATCATATTGAAAAAGATATTTCTGGTGATCATTATACATTTTGTTCTGGTGAATGTGTAGATGAATTTGAACGAAAAAGAAAAACAGAATAACTAATTCTTTATTTTTTATTTTTAAGAAAAACTTATAAAGTATATTCTAGAGCATATATTTCTATGACTGAATTAATCATAACAGAAAAACCTATGGCCGCATTAAAAATAGCAACAGCTCTAGGAGATTCAAAACCTATTAAAAAAACTAAAGGAAAATCTGTTTATTATGAAATAACAAGAAATAAAAAAGAAATACTTGTTGGGTGTGCAGTCGGCCATTTATTCGGATTAGCAGAAAAAATAAAATCAAAATGGGGAACCTATCCAATTTTCGATATTGAATGGAAACCAAAGGCAGACATAGATAAAAATGCTAAATACACTAAATCTTATGTAACTTTATTAAAACAACTTGGGAAAAAAGCTGATGAATTTACTGTAGCAACAGATTATGATCTTGAGGGAGCAGTAATTGGTGCCAATATAATAAGAGAAGCATTAAAATTAAAAGATGCAAAACGTATGAAATTCTCAACTCTAACAAAAGATGAATTGAATGATTCTTACACGAATGCTTCAAAACATTTAGATTTTAATATGATTGATGCTGGAGAAACGAGACACTACTTAGATTGGTTTTACGGTATTAATATTACAAGTGCATTATCCACTTCAGTAAAAACTGCAACGGGCAGATTTAAAATACTTTCATCCGGAAGAGTACAATCTCCAACATTAAAAATAATTGTAGATAAAGAAAAAGAAATTAAAAAATTCAAACCAGAAACATATTGGGAAGTTTATTTAGATGGATTGCACAAAAAAGAAATAATATTAGCTAAACATAAAGATGATAAAATATTTGATAAAAAAAGAAAAAATGAAATTTTAAAAAATACAAAAAATAAACCTGCTAAAGTTTCCAAATTAAATGAAATAAAGAAAAACCAAAATCCTCCAACACCATTTGATTTAACCTCATTACAAATTGAAGCATTTAGACATTTAAGAATTTCACCAAAAGAATCTTCACAAGTTGCACAAGAACTTTATATTTCTGGATTAATATCCTATCCAAGAACATCATCTCAAAAATTACCAAAATCAATTAATTATAAAAAAATCTTAAAGGGATTGTCAAAATCTTATAAAAAAGAAACTGCAGAACTTCTAAAAAAGAAAACATTAAAACCAAATGAAGGAAAAAAATCAGATCCTGCGCATCCAGCAATTTATCCAACTGGAGAAAAAGGTTCTCTTTCTGGAAAAAATGCAAGATTATATGATTTAATCGTTCATAGATTCCTTGCAGTGTTTGGAGAACCAGCAATAAGATTAACGGTTTCTGCGCAAATTAATGTTAACAAAGAAATTTTCACATTGGCCGGAACTACAACAATAAAACCAGGATGGCACACATTATATGGAAAATATGCAAAATTCAAAGAAGAAGAAATTCCTAAAATGAAAGAAGGAGACGAAATAAAAGTTAAAAAAATACAAGATGAAGAAAAAGAAACTCAACCTCCTGCTAGATATTCACAAGCTTCAATAATTAAACAAATGGATAAATTAAACCTTGGGACAAAATCAACAAGGGCAATGATAATAGATACATTATACAATCGAGGTTATATTGAGGGAGATCAATTAGAAGCTACCGAATTAGGAATGAATATAGTTGAAGTTTTAGAAAAATATTCTCCAAAAATGTTAGATGAAGAATTAACAAAACATTTTGAAGAAGAAATGGGCCAAATTCGTGAAGGAAAAGTAAAAAAAGAAAAAGTAATTTCAGAAGCAAAAAAAGTTTTAATAGAAATTCTAAACAAATTCAAAAAAAATGAAAAAGTTCTTGGTGAAGACCTTTCAAAAGCCACGATTGAAACCGAAAACAAAATGAGAGAACTTGGAGTATGCCAAAAATGTGGGAAAGGAAAACTAATTATAATTCATTCTAAAAAAACAAGAAAAAGATTTGTAGCTTGCAATGCATACCCTAATTGTAAAACAACTTACGGATTACCCCAACAAGGTTTACTAAAAAAAGAAAAAAATCCTTGTAAACATGATGGTTTCCCACAAATCAAAGTTATAACAAGAGGGAAACGCCCTTGGATACTTTGTTTAAATCCAAAATGTCCTGGAAAAGAAGAATGGAAATCCTCAAAACCAGCATATAAATTCCCTTCAACAGAACAGGCAGAGAAAAAGAAGGTTTCTAAAAAATAAATCTTTAAATATAAATTCTATATCTCTTTCACATGACAGTTAAAAGATATGCTAGTCCTGCCACTTTAGAAATAATACTCTGGAGATTTACATCAGATCAACAAAAAGGGAAAAAAGTAAATTTTATAGAATTAGAAAAATTGCCTGTACCTAAAGATACAAGTAATGAAATAATAATTTTAAAATCAAATGAATTTTATAGTATTGTTGGAAGAAAAAGCACAAGATCAATTATGTATGATTCTAGGATGGCATATGACTGTAATAACTGCGATGCCCTACAAATTGGTCCGCCAAAAATAATAGAAACCACAAATGAAGAAAGAAGAGGTTATGATTTATATTGCCATAATTGCGATTCACAGTTAGAAAGTAGAAATTTTCCTAATTCCTAAATCATTAATTTCAAAATGAATAATTTTTTCAAAAGGTTTCAACATAACTGCTCTTCTAGGATTAACTTTTAATTCAATTAAATATTTTCCAAAGTTTTTTACTAAGTTTCCTCCCACCCCCACATTCTCTCCATCCATTTTAGTATAAATTTGATTTAAAATCAAAACAGGAACATCATGTTTGTATGCTAAATTACTTAACTTTCTTAGTCCAGTTAAAATTTTTTCATTTACATATTGATAATTCCCTTCTTGCAGTGCTTTCCTATACTGCATCCCCATTGTATCAATAATAACAACTTCAAAATTTCCTACTTTCATCATCATTTCTAAATTCTCAAAAACTTTTACTTGTTCTTGAAAATCTTTTATATTAACAACCACAACATTTTCTAAAATATCTTCACATTCTGGATGCATTTGTTTTAATCTATCTATAGAAAATCCCCCCTCACTATCAATATACAAAACTCTACCTTTTTTTGCATAGTTTAATGTTGCTTCTAAAGCAATTGTTGTCTTCCCACTAGCAGAAGGCCCATAAATCAAGGTAATTAAACCTCTTTCTAAATTCAAAAGCATATAACAAGAAAGAACCTCGAAATTAAAAAACTTCCTTTTGATGACCAAAAAGTATAAAAGGAGAATATCTTTCCCAAAATAATGACTAGATCTAAACCAACAATTGAAATATATCGTGGTTGGAGAGAGATTGCTGTTTCTGATGAACATTTAGCAGTATTTTGTGAAGGAAAAGATCCGATTTCATTAGAAGATAAAATGGAAGGAGATATTTTGGGAGAATTCCAAGATTTAAATCCAAATGAATATATTTTATTAAATCCCGACTCAGAAAAAGAAGTTATTGTAAAAGCAACATACAATCCTGAAAACCAAAGTGAATGTTTATTATCAAGAATAAGTCCAAAAGGAACAAATCTAAAAGCAAGAAATCCAAGGCAAGAAATGTTATTAGATGCTTTGAGAGATGAAGACATACCTTTAGTTTTTGCATTAGGTTATGCTGGAACTGGAAAAACATTCTTAGGGATTGGGGCTGGAATACAGCAAATTACAAAAAAACATTATGATAAAATCCTTATTGGGAGACCAGTAATTTTTAATGGAGAAAATTTGGGGGCCCTTCCTGGTTCAGAAGAAGAAAAATTAAAACCTTGGCTTTTGCCAATTTATGATAATATAGAATCATTAAAAAGAATAAAAGTAAAAGCTGCTAAAAAAGATGAAGAAAAAATAGAAGTACAAGATTTAGCAAAATTACAAGGAAGAAACCTTGCTAACTCTTATGTTTTAATTGATGAAGCTCAAAATACATCTCCCCAACAAGCAGAAATGCAAGCTACAAGAGTTGGAGAAGGAAGTAAACTAGTAATGACAGGAGATCCATACCAAGTTGATCCATCTTTACAAAATAGAATGGGATTAAATACAACCAATAATGGGTTAGTATATTTAAGTAATGGATTACAAGAATCAATTTACACAGCAACAATAAAATTAAGAAAAGAAGATGTTGAAAGAAGTGATTTGGTTAGAGATATTATTAGATTATTACATGAAAAAGACTAATTTTTAAAAAAGATACTTTTATATACTACCTGTATATACACCTTGTGTATACAAAATGAAAGATATATTCCAAGCAAATATGTTGTGTGATAAATGCGACATAAAAACAGATAAAAAAGTCGCGATTAAGGACGGGTTTAAATTAAGATTTTTTGAATGTCCTAAATGTAAAGAAAAAATGTATCATCCATTAGATTTAAAAGAATATCAAGAATTCAAAACATTAAGACAAAGACATTTTGATGTAAAATTAAGAATGGTAGGAAATAGTTTCTCAGTTACAATACCTAGAGAAATTATAGAATTCGAAGAAAAATTTGCACAAATGGAAAAAGAAATGAATAACATGATGAGACTTTCCTTGGATGAACCAGGAAAAGTGAGCATAAGATTCAGGAAACTAGTGAGGTAAAAATGGCAAAAGACAAAGAAGTTAGTTTAAGAGTTATGGAAGCAATGCAAGAAGAAGCATACAAAGGAATAGTTAGAATTGATTCTCAATATATGAAAGAAGTTGGAATTAGGCCCGGGGATATAGTTGAAATTGAAGGCAATAGAAAAACTGTTGGAATAGTAGATAGAGCATATCCTACTGATGTTGGAGAGGCATTAATTAGGATGGATGGAATTCTAAGAAGAAATGCTAAAACAGGAATTGGAGATCAAGTAAAAGTTAGAAAAACTGATTATAAAGAAGCAAAGAAAGTAACAATTGCTCCGGCTCAAAAAGGAGTAATGATTCAAATTCAAGGGAACCCTGAAGGGATAAAAAGATCTTTACTAGGGAGAGCTGTAGTTAAAGGAGATATAATTTCTTTAGGTGGGGCAACAAGAAGAAGTAAAACACTAAAATCTTCTGGAAGTCCTTTCGAAGATATTTTCGAACAACTAGGAGAAATGATGGGTGGAGCTAATGGGGGATTTATGGGCTCAATGGGTGCATTAAAATTCGTTGTGGCGGATTCAAATCCTTCTGGACCCATAATTATAACAGAAAATACTGAATTAAAAATATCTTCAAAAGCAATAGACATTGCTGAAGAAGCGCCAGTACCTGATGTAACATATGAAGATATTGGTGGATTATCGGACGAAATTTCAAAAATAAGAGAAATGGTGGAAACCCCAATGAAACACCCAGAGTTATTTCAAGCTTTAGGAATAGAACCTCCAAAAGGAGTGTTATTACACGGCCCACCTGGAACTGGAAAAACATTATTAGCAAAAGCCGTAGCAAATGAAGCTGAAGCTAATTTTATGTTAATCAATGGTCCAGAAATTATGAATAAATTTTATGGTGAATCTGAAAAAAGAATAAAACAAATTTTTGAAGAAGCTTCAGAAAAAGCACCATCTATAATTTTCATAGATGAAATAGATTCAATTGCTTCAAAAAGAGAAGAAACTCATGGAGAAGTAGAAAGAAGAGTTGTAGCCCAATTATTAACAATGATGGATGGCCTAAATACAAGAGGAAACGTTGTTGTTATTGGTGCTACAAATAGACCAAATTCCTTAGATGAAGCTTTACGTAGACCTGGAAGATTCGATAGAGAAATTACTTTTGGGGTACCTGATCAAAAAGGAAGATTAGAAGTTCTAAAGATCCATACAAGAAATATGCCTCTTGAGAAAGATGTAGATTTAAAAGAAATTGCTAGACTAACTCATGGATTTGTTGGAGCAGACTTACAATCATTAGCAAAAGAAGCAGCAATGAATGTTCTAAAAAGAAACCTTCCAAAATTAAAGGTAAAAGAAAAAGAAAAAATCCCTCAAGAATTTTTGGAAAAACTAAGAATAGAAGATAAAGATTTCAGAGATGCATTAAAATTAGTAAGACCTTCCGCAATGAGAGAAGTTCTAGTTGAAAAACCAAATACTACTTGGAATGATATTGGTGGCCTAGAAGATCTAAAACAAGAATTAAAAGAAGTTGTTGAATGGCCATTAAGTCATGCCGATGCATTTGAACGAATAGGGATTAAAGCCCCAAAAGGAGTTTTACTTTATGGTCCGCCTGGAACTGGAAAAACATTATTAGCAAAAGCTGTAGCAAATGAAGCTGAAGCTAATTTTATCTTAGTAAAAGGTCCAGAATTAGTCTCAAAATGGATTGGAGAATCTGAAAAAGGAATAAGAAAAATATTCGAAAAAGCAAGACAAGCTTCACCAACAATAATATTCTTTGATGAAATAGATGCTATAGCTGGAGCAAGAGGATTAAGCGATGGAAGTAAAGCAACTGAAAGAATGGTAAATCAATTGCTAACAGAAATGGATGGTTTAGAAGAACTAAATGATGTTGTTATTGTTGCAGCAACAAATCGTCCTGATTTAATTGATCCAGCATTACTAAGGCCAGGAAGATTTGATAGAATAATCATGGCCTCAGTACCAGATACAAAAGCTCGTGAACAAATACTAAAAGTTCATACTGAAAAAATGAAGATTGCAAAAGATGTAAATCTAAAAACAATTGCAGAACAAACAGAGTTTTACACTGGATCAGATTTAAGTGCAATAACAAGAGAAGCCGCAATGATTGCATTGAGAAAAAACATAAATGTAAAAGAAGTAAATAAAGCTCATTTTGATGAAGCTTTAAAGAAAGTTCGTGCCTCCGTAACTGAAAAAGACTTAGAAAAATACAAGAAAATAGAAGAAAATTTCTTAAGAACTGCGCGTGGAGCTGCAATAAAAGAGATGTCTTATTTGGGATAATTTTATATATCCCTTTTTTCTTTTTTTATTATGGCAAAAACTAAAAAAGCAAATTGGATTTTAACTTTAGTAATGTCTATCTTCTTTGGATGGTTTGGGGTGGATAGATTTATTATGGGAAAAGTTGGAACTGGTTTATTAAAACTTATAACTTTTGGAGGATTTGGTATTTGGTGGTTAGTAGATATAATATTAATAGCAACAAAATATGAATTCTCAGAAGTTAAATGGGTTGAATAATCTTTTTCAATTCTTTTATATTTTTTATTTTTCCTATTTCTTCTCGTAACTTAGAACTACCTTTTACACCTTTACTCATATACATTACATGTCCTCGAACATAATTAAAATTAGTATTAAATTTCTTAGCTAATTTCAAATAATCATTGATCATCTCAAAATTATTCTTAACAGAAAATTTTCCATTTTTTAAATAATCTTTATACTGTTTGAAAATATATGGATTTTTTGAGGCAGCTCTCCCGATCATAACATAATCACACCCAGTAGAAGAAAACATTCTTTCAATATCTTCAACATTCCAAACTTCTCCATTTCCAATCACAGGAATATTTAATTCATCTTTTACATTTTTAATTAAACTCCAATCTGCTTCTCCACCTCTAACTTGGGATTGAGTTTTTGGATGAATAGTAATCATAGAGGCCCCTTCCTTTTCAATAATCTTAGAAATTTCTAAAGCATTGATATGTTTTTTGTCCCATCCACTTCTTATTTTAACAGAAATTGGTTTTTTACTTGATCTAACTAAAGTTTTAACAATTTTCTTAACTAACAAAGGATTTTTCATCAAAGCAGCACCATTTCCAGAATTAACAATTTTCTTCATAGGACAACCCATATTAAAATCAATTATATCTACTTTATTTTGCACTAATTTAACTGCTTTAGAAATATCATCTAAATTATTCCCCATTAATTGAACAGCAATTGGTTTTTCACATTCTTGAACGTCAAATAATTTATTTTCTTTTTTCCTAGCTAATGCAGTTGAAGAAATCATTTCAGTATAAGTTAAACCAGCCCCATATTTTGCACATAAAATTCTAAAAGCAGAATCCGTTACATCTGCCATTGGCGCTAAAAAAACTTTTGATTTAAATTTCATTTTGTTGTAACTCTATCACCAATAATTAAAGTATGTTCATGTTGACTAACTAAAGATCCTTCTTTTTTCTCAGGCAAAACCCCATATTCATGTAAAAATCCATTTCTCTTCAAAGCACTTAAACCAACAGTTAATTGTAATTTATTAAATGGTAATTGTCTTTTAGCAAATGGCAATGTTTTATACTTTTCACTAACAAACTTCAAAATTTTACGAGCATTTGCATCTCTAATGTTCCCTTCTTTTTCTAACTGATATATTTCTGATCCTTTTCCTTCAAAAATTAAACCAGATCCATTACTCGCAAAAGGTTCTATGGCAATTACTTGTCCTTCAACTAATTTAGTTTTATCTCCATTATCAAAATTTGGTATACTTGGTGCAGTATGTATCTTCCATTTATCCAACCCATGTCCACCTAAATTAACAATTGGACTAAATCCTAATGAAGTAATTTCTTTATGAATCACCTTTCCAATTTCATTAACAGAAACACCAGGTTTTGCAATTTTAATAGCTGCATTCAAAGCATTCAAACTTGCTTTAACTAAAGAATCATTTGAACCCAGATCAACAGTTACAGCAGTATCTCCTATTGCCCCATTTACATGAACTCCAAGGTCTAATTTACAAACATCGCCTTCTTTAAATTTTACGTCCCCTTCAAACAAAGAAGTATAATGTGCAGCAATATTATTTATAGAAATCTGAGTAGGAAATGCTATTTCTCCACCTAATGAAATAATTTTTGCTTCAATTTTTTCAGTAACTTCTAGATGAGATGCCCCTACTTTAATCAGTTTTTTACCATATTCCCTAGCAGAAGATGCTATTTCTCCTGCTTTAATCCAATCTTTCATAAAAATAATAAAATAATAAATCTTTAAAAACCTAACTTATTAGTAAAAAACATGAAAGGTTTCATAATTTACTCAACATATAGGATATTAAATGGAAAACCATGTGTTGTCTTATATGGAAGACTAGAAAATAACGAATCTTTCATAACAATAAATGAATTCCAGCCCTATTTCTTCATAGAAACAAAAGATCAAAAGAAAGCAAATAAAGTAACAGAATACAAAATAGAAGAAACAAACCTAAAAAACTTTGAAGAAAATGATATGTCTAAAATTCTAATAGATTTACCAAAAGAAGTGCCACACACAAGGTCAGATTTAGAAAATGCTGGAATAAAAACTTATGAATCAGATATAAAATTCCAAACAAAATTTTTAATAGATAACAAATTACAAGGTTCACTAGAAATCGAGGGAGATTACGACCTTACACATGAAACAATAGACAGAATATATAAAAATCCAGAATTAAAAAAAACAAATTACATTCCAACTAATCTAAAAACATTTTCTTTTGATATAGAAACAGACAAAAAAGCAAATATTTACTGCATTTCTGCATATTCAAAAAATTATAAGAAATCTTTCATAATTTCAAAAAATAAAGTAAAAAATTCAATTATCTGTGAAGATGAAAAAGAATTATTGCAAGAATTTCAAGAAGAATTAATAAAATTTGATCCAGATATAATAACTGGATGGAATGTGATAGATTTTGATCTTAAACTATTAAAAGAAAAATTCAATAAATATAAAATTCCTTTTATCTTGGGGAGGGATAATGCTCCAAGTAAACTAAGAATAGAATCAGATTTTTTCAGAACAAGCAAAGCAGATATCCCTGGAAGAGTAGTTTTAGACGGTCTAGATTTAACAAAAACCTCATTCATTAAATTAAAGAATTACAAACTAGATACTGCAGCAAAGCAACTTTTGGGAAAAGGAAAACTAATAGATAAACTTGGATCTGATAAATCCAAAGAAATAGATAGGTTATACAAAGAAGATAAAGACTCACTAATAGAATATAATTTATTGGATGCAGAATTAGCATACAAAATTATTTATGAAGCAGATTTGTTAGATTTAACAATTCAACGTTCATTATTAACTGGAATGTCCTTAGATAGAGTAAATTCTTCAATAGCCTCACTAGATTTTCTTTACTTACAAAGAGCAAGAGAAAATAAATTAGTCTGCCCTTCAAATATGTCTGGAGATAGGGAAGCAAGAATAAAAGGAGGATATGTCATGGAGTCAAAACCAGGAATATATGATAACGTAATAGTTTTAGACTTCAAATCACTATATCCTTCCGTAATAAAAACATTCAATATAGATCCTTCAAAATATCATGAAGAAAAGCAAAAAGGAGACATAGAATCTCCAAATAAAGCACACTTTAGTAACAAAGAAGGAATTCTTCCTAATATTATTCAAGATCTTTGGGAAGAAAGAGAAAAATCAAGAAAAAATAAAAATGAACTCGGAAGATATGCAATTAAAATATTAATGAATTCCTTTTTTGGAGTATTAGCAAATCCTTCTTGTAGATTTTATAATCTAAACATCGCAAATTCAATAACTCACTTCGGACAAGAATTAATAAAACTCACCGCAAAAAAAGCAGAAGAATCTAAATTAGAAGTAATATACTCAGATACTGATTCTATTTTCATAGATACAAAAACAGAAATAAAAGAAGAATCAAATAAAATTGGAAAAAAACTAGAAAAAGAAATAAATGATTTCTACGAAAATTATATACAAAAAGAATACAAAAGAAAATCATTCCTAGAATTAGAATATGAAAAATGTTATTTAAGATTCTTGATGCCTAAACTAAGAGGAAGCACAGCAGGTGCTAAAAAAAGATATGCAGGGTTACTAGAAAATGATAAAATTGAATTTGTTGGACTAGAAACAGTTCGTTCAGATTGGACAAAAGTTGCAAAAGAATTCCAAAAAGAATTGTTAGATAGAGTTTTCCACAAAAAAGAAGTTACTAATTATATTAAAAAATACGTAGAAGATATCCAAGAAGGAAAAAAAGATAAAGAATTAATTTATAGAAAATCATTAAGAAAAGACGAAAAAGAATATATTAAAACAACTCCCCCACACGTTAAAGCAGCCAGAAAATTAGAAAAAATAGAATCTTCAATAATAGAATATGTATTAACAACAGATGGCCCAGAACCAATACAAAATCAAAAACATAAAATTGATTATGAACATTACATAAAAAAACAAATAAAACCAATTGCAGATACAGTTTTATCTTTCTTTGATACAAACTTCGAAGATGTAATTAAAGGGACAAAACAAACTTCTTTATTTAATTTTAAGTAACTTTTATAAGAAACAATTAAACAACATTTCTATGGGAGTAGCAATAACTAGCATTTTACCAAAAAAAGAAATAACTTTTCAAGAATTACAAGGAAAAAAAGTGGCAGTGGATGCTTCAAACGTAATCTATCAATTTTTAGCTTCAATTAGACAACCAGATGGAACACCTTTGATGGACAATAATGGAAATATAACCTCTCATCTTGTAGGCTTAGCTTCAAGAGTTTCAAACTTAATGGAAAAAAACATTAAACTTGCATTTGTTTTTGATGGAAAACCCCCAGAGCTCAAATTTGAAGAATCTCAAAGAAGAAGAGAATTAAAAGAAAAAGCACAAGAAAAATATGATGAAGCAAAAGAAGAAGATAATAAAGAAAATAT
>JABHMJ010000004.1 GCA_018693795.1 Candidatus Woesearchaeota archaeon
AAAAAAAAAGTTCAACTTTTGTTTAATTCTCTTGAAGGGGTATATCGTTATTTTTTAAATATTGAAAGCGGTTTGGAAAAAGGCGATTCTGATTCTGTCGGGCAATCAATTAAAAATATTGGGCGATGGAGCCCTAGTATTAATCGGAAAGAAAAAAAAGAAGTTAAATATATAGAAGAGTTAGAAGAAGATATTAAAACACATTATCCAGAAATGAATCAAGATATAAAAAAAGCACAAGAACAAGTTGTTATTCTATTTGAAGATGTTTATATTAAGAATTTTTCAAGATACTTTGGTCAATTTAAGAAAAAATTAAAACAAGATTCTGTAAAAGATGAATTCTCGGAAATCATGACAAAAATAAGGGGATTAAATGCTGCTTTACAACATTTAATTCATGTATTAGATATTAAAGAATTTATGGAAGATCGTGAAACAATTCACAAAAAACTTGCAGGGATGTATATTGTGGACAATAAAAATAAGATTATGGATGCAATAAATTCTTTTATTGACAAAAAGAATAAAGAGATTAAAAGTGCTGTTACTTCAGATTATTACCAGTACAAATTAAAGATTATAGAAGAAGATCAAAAAACCGTTATGAAAAAGTTAGTATTGCGAAATCTTCATGCTGCTAAATCACAAAAGTTATTACTAAGCGTTGGTTTATTTAAGGAAGGCGACTCAGAACCCTCTACTCATTTTGCAGAATTTGCAATAAGTATAATCCCTTACGTTAGGTTATCTGAAAATAAAGAAGGGTTTGTAGTTTATTTTGGTTATTTTAATTCTAAACCTGTTCTTGAAGGATTAAAAGATTGGAAAAGAAAATATGACCCCATCGAAGCTGTTAAGCATGAAAAAGAAT
Organism: Candidatus Woesearchaeota archaeon; assembly: GCA_018693795.1. Taxonomy (GTDB): domain Archaea; phylum Nanobdellota; class Nanobdellia; order SCGC-AAA011-G17; family PNOQ01; genus JABJPM01. The sequence continues at coordinate 875 of JABHMJ010000004.1, forward strand.
ATTATGAAGATATTGGATCTATTTTAGAGGCTTTTGATAAATTTTTATCTGGAATTGATTTATTAAGTCATTTAAAGAAAGTAAAAATTGAAGATGAACTTTTATATTATAAAGAAAAAATTAGTGAATCCTGTGGAGGAAGTAAAATAATTGCTGAGGAGGGATTTAATAAATTTGTTAATAGTTTTGATGATGCTGAAATCTCTTTTGTGGAATCTCATGCATATAGAGGGGATAATTTTCAACATATAAACCGAAATGGTCGAAAACCCCACGGGGGTTATAATAGTAAACAGGGGTTGATTTTACAATCAGAAATTTCTAAAAGAATGATTGGCTTAGGAGAGTGGTTTGTTGGCAAATTTCCCGTAGCAATTAAGAGTGTAACCTGTGGTCCTCGTTATGATTTCTTACCTTATAATTTTTTAACTGCAATGTCGGGAATTTGTAAAAAAGAACATAAAATTCATAAATGTTTGGATATTCAGATTTATAATTTCCCTGGTTTTTTTAGTCTTAATCAAATTAAAAGTTTGCTTAAGCTTTCTATTTTAAATTGTTCTGAGGGTGATGACCCCAATCTTCATATTTTTATTAAACCTACGGATTTAAATCATCTTTTATCAGTTTTAGAATCAATAATTAAAGAACAAGTATTGAAGAAAGATTATTCATTTGCTTATCTTTTCTTATTCCCTACAAAATTATTAAAAGATGAAGAACTAAGAAAAAAGTTTGGGAGTTATGCAAAGACTTATGGTTCTAGATATGGATATAGCTTCTATCGTAAGATTAATGGAGATACAGAAAGTTTATTTATTTATTAATTTTTTCCTTTTTTCTTAATCATAATAAGAATATTTATATAGTTCTCTTTATTTCACCTTAATAATAATGATTAAATTAAACAAACGTGATCAGAAGCTTCTTAAGATATTAGACTTAGATGCTCGGCAAAGCAACATTCAAATTGCTAAGAAATTAAAGATTAGCAAGAACGTTGTTAATTATAATATCAAAAGGTTAGAAGATGAGAAATTGGTTAAAGGTTATAACACTTTGGTGAATGCATCTAAATTAGGTTACTTCTTTTTTCGTGTTTATGTTGATTTTTATGAACGAGATATTAATGTTGATGATGAATTAATAAAATATCTTATTGAGTTGCCCGAAGCGGGCCTTGTTGCTCGAGTAGTTGGAGATTGGGACGTGATAATTGGTTTTTATGTTGAGAAAGTTGATGATTTTCAAAAAGTTTGGAATAAAGTTTTAGAAAAGTTTAGAAAACATGTTAAACATTTTAATATTGCTTTAGTTACAGAACAAATTTCTTTTAGAAGATCTTATTTGACAGATGAAAAGAAAGATATCTCTGAAAAGAACTGGGTTATTGATGAAGCAGAGAAAGTTAAAGTTGATGATTTAGATTTAAATATATTG
>JABHMJ010000040.1 GCA_018693795.1 Candidatus Woesearchaeota archaeon
GGATGAATGTGCCAGAAGCAAATGAAAAAATGGGTAAATGGATGGTTAAAAACAAGTATGCTGAAAAGACAACCACTTTTGGGTTAAGAGATTGGGGAGTTAGTCGTCAAAGATATTGGGGCACACCAATACCAATCATTCATTGCGCGAAATGTGGTGCAGTGCCAGTAAAAGAAAGTGACTTACCAATTACTTTGCCAAAAGACGTTAAATTTGGAAAAGGTAATCCTCTTGAAACAAATGATGCTTGGAAAAACGTTAAATGCCCAAAATGTGGCGGAGAAGGGGAACGTGAAACTGACACAATGGACACTTTTGTTAACTCTTCTTGGTATTTCTTAAGATACTGCGATCCAAAAAACCCAAAACAAATATTTGATAAAAATAAAATAAAATATTGGTGCCCAGTAGATTTCTACATCGGGGGAAGAGAACATGCATGCATGCATTTAATTTATACAAGATTCTATACTAAATTCCTTAGAGACATAAAGCTACTAAATTTTGATGAACCAGTAATAAAACAATTTAATCAAGGAATGGTACACTCAGAAGACGGAAGAAAAATGTCAAAATCATATGGAAATGTCATAGATCCTTTAGATGCAATAAAAAAATACAGTACTGATGCATTAAGAATGTTTTTGGTTTCAGTTGCAAACCCGGATAAAGATTTCAACTGGGACACTAGAGGTTTAGAAAGCAACCACAAATTCATTTCAAGAATTTATGATAAAAAATTCAAAATTGGAAAATCATCTAAAAAAACAGAACATAAAGTAAACAACGCAATAAAAAAAATAACATCTTACATAGAAGAAATAAAATATAATCTAGCAGTAATAGAAATTAAATCTTTATTTGATAATCTAGAAGAAGAAATTTCAAAAAAAGATTTAGAATCTTCATTTAAACTAATTTCTCCTTTCTGCCCACATTTAGCAGAAGAACTTTGGGGAAGACTTAGAAATAAAGATTTAATTTCATTATCTAAATGGCCTAAAGTCGATCCAAAAAAAATAAATCCAGAGTTAGATGCTCAAGATGAATTTATTTCAAATACAATTAAAGATATAAACAATATTTCAAAATTTGTAAAGAAAAAACCAACAAAAGTAATTATTTCAGTTTCTGAACAATGGAAATATAATTTAATTAAAAAAATAAAAAAAGAAATGGAAATGGATTTCGATATTTCAAGAATAATAAAGAAAGTAATAGATAAACCGCATGCAAAAGAAATTTCTAAGCTAGTTCCGTCATTTATTAAAAATCCAAAGAAACTTCCTGAAATAGTTTTATCTCAAGAAAAAGAATTAAATGAATTACAAAATAACATTGAAAAGCTAAAAAAAGAATTTAATTTAGAAATAGAAATAAAGAAAGATGATCCAAAAGCAATGCCAGGAAAACCTTCTATTTTATTTGATTAATTCAACTTAACAACTTGATTCAATTTAGGGATATAAGATTTGTATCCTTTCTTATCAATTCTAGTCTTGAATGAAAGCATAGATTCTTTTTCACTATGTACAATAAATACTTCAGTAGGTTTCTTCTTAAATCCATCTAACCATTTTATTAATTCACGATAATCGGCATGGGCAGAAAAACTATTTATCTTAACAACTTTTGCTTTTACAACAGTTTCAGTTCCAAGCATTCTAACTTTCTTTGCACCCTCTAAAATATGCCTACCTAATGTCCCTTCTGCTTGATATCCAACAAATAAAACAGTATTTTTTGGATCCCATAATCCATGTTTAAAATGATGTCTTATTCTTCCTCCAGTACACATTCCGCTTCCAGCAATAATTATAGCTGGCTGGTTATAATGATTTAATTTCATAGACTCATTTGTTTTTTGTGTAAATTCCAAACCATCAAAATAAAAAGGTTTTGGCATTTCTTTCTTTATCTCTTCATCATAAACTTCTGTGTGTTTTTCAAAAACCTTTGTTGCACGAATAGCCAGTGGACTATCTAAAAACACTTTTTCTTTTGGCATTTTTTTAGTTTTAGCAAATTTATGTAATGCAAACAATAATTCTTGTGTCCTCTCAATAGCAAAAGAAGGTATTAATAATTTTCCTCCACGCTTATATGTGTCTATAATATGTTTCAATAATAATTCTTCTCCCTTTCCTTTATCTTTATGAATTCTATCTCCGTATGTAGATTCAATAAATACATAGTCTGCTTCAGAAATTAAAGTAGGATCTTTAACAATTGGAATGTCCCATTGCCCCAAATCTCCAGAGAATACTAATTTCTTTTCTTTTCCATTTTCTTTAATAAAAATTTCAATAATTGCTGCTCCAACGATATGCCCTGCATCTCTGTAACGAACTTTTACATTTTCATCAACAGTATATGTTTTATCATATTTTATATTTCTGAAATGTTTTATACAATGTTTTGCATCGTCAACAGTATACAATGGTTCTCTAGCCGGCAATCCATCTCTCGCTCTGCGACTATTTTCTCTTCTAGTATCTGACTCTTGAATTCCTGCACTATCTACAAACATAATTTTACATAAATCTGTAGTTGCAGAAGTAGTTAGTATTCTTCCTTTAAATCCGCGAGAAACTAATTTTGGAATTAATCCAGAATGATCAATATGCGCATGAGTTAAAAATAAAAAATCTATTTTCTTTGGATCAAAAGCAAATTTTTCATAATTTAATTTAGTTACTTCTTTCTTACCTTGAAACATTCCACAATCAACTAAATATTGTTTTCCTTTAATATCTAAATGATAGCAAGAACCTGTAACAATTTGGGCAGCACCACAAAATTTAACTTTCATAGTGTAAATTTTAAATTTAAGCTTTAAATAGTTTATTATTCTAGCACAGCTTTAATTCTTCTAACTCCAGCACCAACAGATTTTTGTTTTACAATCTTTAATTTACCTAGTTTAGAAGTATTTTCAACATGAGGCCCAGAACAAATTTCTTTAGAAAACTTACCTATAGAATACACAAATACTTTATTTCCGTATTTATGAGAAAATTCCCCCATAGCTCCAGATTTTTTTGCTTCATCAACACTCATTTCTTTCTTAATAACTTTTACACTTTTCTTTATTTGTTCATTAACTAAATCTTCAACTTCTCTAACTTCTTTTTCTTCTAGTTTTCTATCAAAGCTAAAATCAAATCTTAATCTTTCTGGATTAATGTTAGACCCTTTTTGTTCACATGAAGAACCTAAAACTTTTATCAATGCAGAATGCAATAAATGTGCGGCAGTATGTAATTTAATAGTATTTTCAGATTGATCTGCTAGTCCAGATGCAAATTTTCCTTTTGTTGCTGTTCTAGATAATTTTTGGTGTTTTTCTAATTCTTTATAATATCCTTTTACATCGACTCCCTTCTCACTAGCCAATTCTACAGTCATTTCAATAGGAAATCCATAAGATTGGAATAACAAGAAAGCACTCTTTCCAGAAATCTTCTTTCCAGAAATCTTTTCAAAAACTCTCATTCCCTTTTCTAAAGTTCTCTCAAATTTCTTTTCTTCTTTATCAATTTCAGAAATAATAAAAGAACTATTTTTATCTAAATGTGGATAATCTTTTTTAGAAACATCAATAATAACTCTTGCAATTTTTGAAGTAAAATTATCTTCAATGCCAATTAATTTTCCTCTTCTTATTGCTAATCTAATTAATCTACGTAAAACATAACCTTGTTCTAAATTTGAAGGAATAATTTTTTCTGCTAAAACAAACACAGCTGATCTTAAATGGTCCGCAACAATCCTTAATGATTTCTCATCTTCTGATGTAGACAATTCTAATATTTTTTCTACAATTGGAGTAAACAATGAACTTTGATAAATATTTTCAACTCCCTCTAAAATAGAATAAACTCTTTCATATCCCATCCCAGTATCAACATTTTTTTGTTTTAATGGTTCATACTTTCCTGATGGAGTTTTATTATACTCCATAAACACATCATTCCAAACTTCTACCCACCTAGAATCATTAGGATTAAATTCTTTAGGAACTTCTTCTGAAGAATTCCAATAAAATATTTCACTATCCGGTCCGCAAGGCCCAGTTTCACCTGCAGGGCCCCACCAATTATCTTTCTTGCCTAAAGGTTCAATTCTTTTTATCCCAAGACTTTTCCAAGTTTTAATACTTTCAGAATCTTTTGGCGCATCTTTATTTCCAGCAAAAACACTAACAGCCAATTTCTCAACTGGAAAATTTAAATATTTTTTAGAAGTTAAAAATTCAAAACTCATTTCAATAGCTTCTTTTTTCCAGTAATCTCCTAACGACCAATTCCCCAACATATTAAAATAAGTTAAATGAATATCATCTCCAACTTCTTCAATATCTCCAGTTCTCAAACATTTTTGAATATTAACTAATTTTTCCCCAGAAGGATGTTCTTGTCCTAACAGATATGGAACTAATGGGTGCATTCCTGCAGTTGTAAATAAAACAGTAGGATCATTTTCAGGAATTAAAGAAGAATTTAAAATTTCTTTATGGTCTTTACTAATAAAGAACTCAATAAATTTTTTCCTAAGATCTTTTGCTTCCATAAGAATAAAAAAGAGGGATTATTTAAAAAGTTAACTAAAACTTACTTGAACTTAATGAAAAATCAGTTGTCTTTTTACCAACGCCTGTCATTTCATTATTTCTTCCATATTCAATAAGATCATAAGCTCCAACACCATAATCAATGGGATCACAAATAATACCTAAACATTCGGTACCTGCTCTGCCCCAATTTCCAGCTTTAGCTTCAGATGCGGCGTAGTATAATCCAATCCCAGCCCCAAGAAATGGAACTGCTCTTCCAACTTTTTTTACTGCGGGGCCCATAAAATTAGAAACATCTTGTGCCCAATATTTTACTATATTACGTCTTTTTAAAGCATTATCTCCATAATGTTTTGGCCAAGGGCTCTCTAACCAGTAACTCTTCTTCCACCCATCAACATCTTCTCCAGACATTCTAATTCTTTCATTCATGGGCCCAGAATTCATCTTCATTACATCATGAACCATTTGATCCGCGAATAATTCCTTATCCAGATTGCTTTTAGATCGATAACCCCAAGGATCAGAAAAATAATCCTCTGCATGTCCAGCTTCATGAAATGCTACCCACACATTATCCCGATACATTGAGATTTTCTTTTTTCCAGAAGAAAAAGCCCCGCCCCATTTACCCTTGCCAGCATCCCCATAAATAGTATTAATGGACGGGCCCATTCCAAATATTTGTGTAGTGAGGGGTTCATCCATCAATAGTTTAAATGTGCTCCAAGCAAGGTCTCTACTACCTTTGCTATTTGGGTTATAATCTATCATAACACTCCAACTCAAATCATGTGCAACAAAAGAATCTTTCCCAGAAGGATCAACAAACATAACAGGATTATTTCCAACATATTGATAAGCAGGTTCAGAAGGAACAGGATCAACAGAAGTAAATCTTCCAATAGAAGAATCATAATATCTTGCATTAAAATAATATAAATCAGAATCTAATTCTTTTCCAGTAAAACTAAATCTTTCACCTTCTTTCAAACTTTGCCCAAATGGCAATGATTTCGAATCAACATCTGATCCTAATCTATCTTGATAATGGTAAGTTACACCAGAAGAATCTTTAGAAGCAACTAATTTAGAACCAGCATAGAAATAAGTAGTCTCACCATCGCCAAGAACTTTTTCAATAGATTCAAAAGTTTCCAGAATTTCAACATCTTTAGCAAAAGCAACATTACTAATTAAGATAAGTAGAACTACAAACATCACCATACCTTTCATAGAAATAAAAAAACAAAAGAAGTTTAAAAAATTATCTAAATATTTAGGTCTGCCAATTTTTGTTTTATGTCTTCCAATTCTGCATCTAGACCATTTAATTCAACTGTTTTTTTCTCTTCAACTTTTTCATTAGGTTCGGAAGCTTCTTCAACTGGAGTATATTCTTTTACTTTTGGCAAATCTGATTGAAATTTTTTAAATTCTTTCTCAATTTTCTTCATAATAGTATGAAGGTTTTTTATTTCCTTCATCTTTAATTCTTTAAGAAGTCTATAACTCTCAATTCTTTTTAATAAAGTTCCACTTTCAATTGCTGTTCGAAGAAGATTTTTCCTAAATGTCATTGCATTATCAATTTTAACATATGTAGGATTTTCCTCTACTCGTGGCTTCTTTACTCTAACCACTTTTTTTCTCTTAACCGTTTTCCTCTTCTTTTTAGCAACCATAGTTTAAACTTCAAATAATTTTTTATCAACTAATAAAATTTTGTCTTTTATTTTATCAACTTCTTCTTGCCATTTAGTTAATTCTTTATCTTCTTCAGATCTTAACTTACTTATTTCACTTAGTGCCCTATCTGCTTCATTACAAAGTGCTTTTATTTTATCAACTTGACCCATTGCATCTTTATACTGTTCCATTTTCACGTAAATTGGCTTGTCTCCCATGACCTGCCTTTCTACTGGCAATTCTGGTTCAGCTTTTCTAGGCATTTCCATCTTTGGAGCACTAAACATAGGCTTAGAAATTTCTTTTTTTATACTCCCAAACTCGCTTTTATATGATGGAAACATTTCTTTTTCTTCTTTAGGCAAAGCAGGCAATTTATTCTCATTTTTACTTGAAATTGGTTTAAAATCAGGAATTTCTTGAGAAAAATCAACACGCTTTTTATCTTCTTTTGATTTGAATAGACCCATAAATATCAACCTCCGCTTTATAGAAAACCCGATTTTTCCTATTAAAAATCTTTTTTACCACTCAGATGTTGCAAATTTAGTAAATACAGCCCAATTTAGGGCAAATGAAAACCTTTTTAAGGAGACACATCAAAAATATACTAAGGTGATCTCAAGTGATGATATCAAGGGAAAAAATCAGCCAACTTGCGTTGCAAATTGGGGGAGAACTATCAGTTCTTATAGTTGAATTTCTCTTTGAACACGGCGAAAACACATCAGAATTCTTAATTGCAGAAAAACTTGAAGTACCAATAAATTCAGTTAGAAAAACACTTTACATGTTACAAGATGTTAACTTAGTTAACTCAATGAGAAAAAAAGATAAGAAGAAAGGATGGTATATATATTACTGGACTTTTGATGAAATTCAAGCAAAAACATTAATTACAAAAATGCAAGAACAAAGAATAAATAATCTAAGAAAAAGATTAGATATTGAACAAAATTCTGAATACTATACTTGTAAAAAGAAATGCATGCGAGTAACATTAGAAAGAGCACTTGAAAATAATTTCACATGCATAGAATGTGAAAAAATAGTACAAGTAGTAGATAATTCTAAAAAAATAAAATTAATTATTGAAGAACTAGAATTCTTGGAAGCACAAGAAGAAACAAATGAAGCTTTAACAGCAGAAGAAAATAAAGCTGAAGCAGCTGCATAAATTATTTTTATAATTAACCACTAGGCGGACCAAAAAATACTTTTGCACCATCAAATGGTCCAAATGGAATCATATTAAAAAAGAACAATAATACATTTAATTTCTGACTCATTAACAAAGCAGATCTTTGAGTAATATTCATATTCTTAATTTTTTTCAACATTGTTTTAGAAACTCCCCATAAAACTAAATTAGTTAGAGGACCAGCAAATGCAATTAATCTATAAGCCAAAGCATTCGTAAATGCTGCAGAACCTATTGTTACATATCCTGGTGCAATAATTAAAAATGGAGACCCAATTACTTTCAAAAAAACTCCCAAAATTAATCCAAATGAAAACAATTCAAATGTCGCTTCAAATCCAAAACCCATTGCAACAAATTTATGTGCCAATTCATGCAAAATAATTGCAGGCGCAGCAACCATAGCAGCAAATTTAAAATCTTCTAACTTAATTTTTTTTGGATGCATCCTATCCCAAACAGTTCTTGGTCTTTTAACAAAAATTCCTGTAAAAATATATCCAATTGCAAATGTTAATATCGCAAAATACAAAATTTCTTTTAGACTAACAAGAACCATTATATTTAAGATTAAATTATACTTTTTAAAACTTACTGAAAGAAAAATTTTATAAATTATAATGAATTACAAATAAAGTGATGAATATAAGAAAAGGAATAGGATACGTTGCATTGGCAACCGCTTTATCTTTTTTAAACACTGGTTGCAGTTCAGAAAACCAATATATGGTAATTGCAGAAAATTCAAAATTAGCTAATGGATATGATGTGATCTTTAATCCAAAAGGAAAATCAAATGAAGATGGAGAACTTATAATTGGTTCTTGGGGCGGACAAGATGATATGTTCGGAGAAGCAATATATATTGATATAAAAGATGGAAGAATAGATAATATCGATTTAAGTAAAGTAAAAAAAGATAGTAATTTAGAAAAATTAATTGAACAAAATAAAATAAAAGAAATCTTTGAATACATTACAGATTAATTTTTACTGAAAAAACTCACTAATTCTTTTTTGTGTATTAACAACATTCAAAACTTTACTAATATTAATTATTTCAGAAATATCTTGCCCGAATTTTTTCTTAACTAAAGATTTTGTGTAATTAATAGCCAATTCTTTATCTTCAAATTCAATAAAACCACTTTTCATGGAAGTTCTTGTTGCTTCCCTGCAAACCCAAACTCCCAAAGGATATTTATCTTCTGAAGTTATAAATCTTAAAACTAAAACAGAACCTTGTTTTTTTAGTTCATTTAATTTTTCAATAATTCCAATTCTACATGCATAATATCCCCCGGCAGTTTCAGAAGCATATTTTTTACGTGAATCAAAACTTTCACAATCAGTAGCATAATATTTTCCACTTTTACTCCAAGGATTTTCTCTAAAAGGAACCCCCATTTCAAACAACTCATAACTCCAAACTCCAGGAAAAAATAATACTAAATAATAATTTCCCAAATTTCCCCCAAAATAAACTCTAGTATGGTCAATAATATCATTAAATTTCACATCTTTCAACATTTCTTTTCCTAATGTATCATCAGTTGCAGTAATACTCCACCTTGTTGGAACTAATTTTCTATTTTTCTTCAACCCCAATAATCCAATACTTAAAATCTTTGAAAGAAAATTTTCATTAACACCTTTATCATATAATTTTTTTAATCCTAAAGTTGATTTTAAATCAATATCCGATACAGTTTTATCAACAATAGTTTTAATCTTAGGATTCTCTGTTAACCGAATATTCTTTGCATTTGCATTATTACTCAGTGGGCTGCCTATTTTATCCAATTTTAACTTATTTAATGGCTTATTTTTCAATTCAACTTCAATTTCAACAGGTTTATGCGCCATCCCAATTTCTTGGGATAAATCAGTAAATTTGTGATCAAAACTCTTTATTCTAGTCTTAAATCTAGCATTAACCAATTTTGATCTTAATTTCAATATTTCTTCATCTTTGAGCTTTAACTTAATCCAATCTTTTGGAGAATCTAACAAATGGGCATCCTTCATAGTTTGAACTGGACTTAATACTCCAACATTAACATCAGGATATCCAAATCTTCCTACAAAAACAGAAGGAGGAGAATTACCAAAAAATTCATTTTTATTTAAATCTAAATTATCAAAATTAAACTTAATTACTTCTCTCTGTTCATACCCACTTTTTTGCATGAAATTGAGTAGCTGAATATTATTTATATATCTAGCCATGGTGTTTGGCAAGCCACACTGTAACCACTCATAAGATATAACAAATAGAAAGGCTTATAAAGAAAACTTTTCAATCAAAACTATTAAAAAGAAAGGGAGAATTACGATTTAAAATGAAACTAAAAAGGTCAATAAAACAAAAAGCAAGAGACTTAACAATAGGAACTTTAGGAACATTAGTTGCTGCAATTCCAAGTTTTGGACAACCGTCTGAAACAAATATGCATGTAACTGGAGATGTTAAAACTGATCAAGGGGTTGTTACAACTAGAACTAGTTTAGCAACAGGACCAATTACATATAATATGTTTAGAGCTTCTGGAGATAACACTGTTGATACAGGACATTTATTAACTTTTACAAAACCAATTTTTGGAGAAGAAACCCCCTCTACACTTTGGATGAGAAGCGCAAATTCTCATGAAAACAATGAAAGAACTGATTCCAAAACTCAAATTGGTTTAGATATTTCATTACCAAATGGAGAAAAAAATTCACATTATATTCTGCCTGCTTGGTTGACTTTTGATGAACGTGGAAGATTAAAAGAATCTGATATCATCGCGCTAGGTAATAACGATCTTGGCATTATAGGTGCAGAAAATATCGATATAATTTATGGTTTAATAAAATGTATTAACATAGGAGAAGATGATGCATCAGCATTTTATGTTGGCCCTAAAGGAAAAAACTTATCAGGTATTTTTGGAATGGATTATGATGGAGTCTGGAGAACAGATGTAGGGTTCAAAGCAGGAGACATTGGAGGTTTAGTAGATTTCAAAAGAAATACACAAGATAAAGATTCTAGACTTAAGATTATGGTTGCTCAAAACCCGGGTGCTGTAACTAATGTAACTGGGCCAGGATTAACTGGAGACATATTTGTTCTTGATGCTTACCCAACTGAACAAAACCCATATTTGTCTGCAATACAGGACAAATCTAATGGGGGTGCATCTGCAGAACTTAATCTTGGAGACAGAGATGGAATTATTTACGGATCTGCCCTTGCAGGATATAAGTTAAGAATTCCAGGTGGAAATATAGCAGCTAGTGCAGGTCTAGATATGTGTGAAGGAAGAGATACTCAAAAAATGTTAAACGTATCTGCCAAGACATTAGGAGATAAATTATTCATGGAATATCTAGCAAAAGAAGGACAGTCACCCAAATTTTTTGCAAGAGTAAATGGTTTAAATTTTTAACCACTTTTTCTTTTTTATTTAATCCAAAACCTTTATAAATAAACCATCTCCATCAGATTCTATAATGTACAAATATATTCGAGAATTGTGGAAAAAACCTACTGCAGCCTTACTAAGGGCTAGGTTAATCAAATGGAGAAGAGAAGATTCATTTGTAAAAATAGATAAACCTACAAATTTAGCAAGAGCAAGACAATTAGGATATAAAGCAAAGCAAGGATATGTAGTTGTAAGAGTAAAACTTCCACGTGGTGGACGTATGAGACCTTTAATTAAGAAAGGTAGAAGATCAAAACACAGAAGAAGACTTAAAATTCTAGGAAAAAATTATCAACAAGTTGCTGAAGAAAGAGCATCAAAGAAATTCGTAAATTTAGAAGTATTAAATTCATATAAATTAGCAAAAGATGGTAAATTCTACTGGTTTGAAGTAATCTTAGTAGATCCAGACCATCCTGTAATAAAAGCTGATAAAAAAATCAATTGGATTACAAATCAAAGAGGAAGAGTAAATCGTGGATTAACATCTGCAGCCAAGAAATCAAGAGGATTAAGAAATAAAGGTTTAGGCGCAGAAAAGATTAGACCTTCCCAAAGAGCTAACGAAAGAAAGGCAAAATAACTAATTTTATATAGTATTATTTGTAATCAAAAAAATGAATTGGTATGATGAACAAGAACAGTATGGTTGGATTAAAGTTGAACCAGGAATACAGTTGTATAATCAAAGACCTGGAGAGTTAGATGATATTAAAGATTTATCTTTAGATCAATTGGAAACAATTATTATTTCTAAAATAGAACACCAAGTAGAGCTAGAAAAAATAATGAAAAGCTAAATAATTAATTTTATAAACCCATTAGATAAATCATTTTTATGTTAACAAAAGACCAAATAGAGGAAATTAGAGGATATCTAAACAAATCAGAAAATCCTCTATTTTTTTTCGATGATGATCCAGATGGATTATGTTCATACTTATTACTAAAAAAATACATAGATAAAGGAAAAGGAGTAGTTCTAAAAACAAAACCAATTCTTGAAGAAGGTTTTTACATGAAAGTGCAAGAATACAATCCTGATTATATATTTATATTAGATATTCCTATTGTAGATCAAGAATTTTTAGACAAAGTAAGTGTTCCAGTTATTTGGTTAGATCATCACAAACCATTAGAAAGAAAAGGAGTAAAATACTTCAATCCAATGCTTGGAGACAAAAAAGATAATCGTCCAACAACATATTGGGCACATAAAATTACTGAAGAAAAATATCCTTGGCTTGCAGTTTTAGGAACAATTTCAGATTGGTATTATCCAACATTTGCAAAAGAGTTCTCAAAACAAAATCCAAAACTTTTACCAACAAAAATAAAAAAACCAGATGAAGCAATATTCAATTCAAAATTAGGAGAATTAATTACTATATTTTCCATGGTATTAAAAAATGCCACATCAAAAGTTCACAGAATGGCAAGTTTATTAATAAAAATAGAAGATCCTTGGGAATTATTAGAAAAAGAAACTCCTCGGTCTAAATTTATCCATAGAGAAATATCAAAACATATGAATGAATACAAAGAATTATTCAAAAAAATGGATAAAGAAAAACCAACCAAAGATAAATTATTTCAAATCTATCTCCCCCCAACAAAAAATTCATTTACAAGCCTTATTTCCAATTATTTAATTTACAAACACCCAAAAAAAATAATCATGGTAATACGTCAAAATGAAGATAAAATAATAATGAGTATAAGAAGTGCAACAACAAAAATAGCCCCAATAGTTGCAGAATCAATAGAAGGTTTAGATGGGTTTGGCGGAGGGCACGATTTCGCTTGCGGAGCAGGAGTTGCTAAAGATCAATTTAAAGAGTTCTTAGAAAGATTTCAATCACAAATTATATAAACAAATCAAATTCCTTCCATTCTATGAAAAAGAGTTTGATATTATTATTCTTACTATTAATCCCATTAGCAACGGCACAACAAGAAAATTATAATGACAGAACTGGCCTAACTATCGATTATGATTCTAATGGAGAAATACTTTTAATCGGTTCTTCAGGATTTGATTCTTTAACAACAACACTATACTTAAATCCTATAGAATCTTCAAGACAAACAGTACAATCTCTAACAACAACTCCAAATTCAAATGATAATGGAGAAGATTTAATATTCAAATGGACATCATTTCAAGATCCATTCACATATCAATTATCATCTAAAATTACAACACAAAATAATCTTTATCCAGTATCCCACATACAATTTCCAATTCAAGATTTAGATTCAGAATATGAAAAATATTTAGAGGCGGGAGAAATAATTGATATAACTCCAGAAATAGTAACTAAAGCTTCAGAAATAGTTGATGGAGAAACTGACTTATACACTGCAGTATTCAAAATTTCTGATTGGGTAAATAACGAAATAGAATATGATCTTTCAACATTAACCGCAGAAGCAGCATTGCAATCTTCATGGACATTAAGAAACAGAGAAGGAGTGTGTGATGAAATTTCTTCATTATTTATATCCTTATCAAGATCAGTAGGAATCCCAGCAAGATTTATTTCCGGAACAGCATATTCAAATCTAAATCATACATTTGAAAATCATGGATGGGCAGAAATTTACTTCCCGGGTCAAGGATGGATTCCATATGATATTACATTTGGTCAATTTGGATGGATAGACCCATCGCACATAGAATTAGATAAATCGATAGATGCGGGGGAGCCTTCTGTAAGATATTCTTGGAAATCAATAAGCACAAGTTTGGAATCTTCATCATTTCAAGATGAAAAAATAATAACACAAGAAGGAAATAAGATACAACCTCCTTTCGAATTTACAATAGAACCATTATTTGATAAAGTGGGCCCAGGAAGTTATGTCCCAATAAAAGTAGTAGTACAAAATCCATTTGATAAATACATTTCAAATACAATTACAATAACAAAGGGACCATCTTTAATAGAAGACAATAGAAAACAGATTTTACTAGATCCATCACAAGAAAAATCAGTTTATTGGATAACTCAAGTTCCTGAAGATATTAATAAAAATTTTATTTATACTGCAGAGTTAGAAGCAAAAGATTTATTTGAGACAAGAGAAGGATCCCAAATAGAATTCGGAAGTTCTTATGATGTAATAACAAAACAAGAGGCAGAAGAATTAGTACAAAGTTTACAAGAAAAAGAAGATAAAAAATATTCAGAAGAATTGTCTCTATCTTGCAATTCTGAAAAAGAATATTATTATGATTTTGAAGAAGCAAACGTAATTTGTAATGTAAAAAATTTAGGAAATACACTATTAAGAAATGCAGAAATATGTTTAGAACAAGAATGTGTAACTAAAGATTTAAAGATTGGAGTAAATGAAAAAATAACTTTCAATGACATTCAAAAACAAGATTTATTTATAGCAACCGCAAAAGTTAACGATATTGATTTAATAAGTGAAGTTCATGTAAAAATATTTTCAGAACCAGACATGAAAATTTTAGGATTGCAATATCCAAAACAAATAGAGTATGATAAAGAATTCAATATTTCATTCACAATAACTTCAATAGCAAAAGTAGATCAAGTTGAAATTAAAATTACAAATCAAGAACCAATTATATTAACAAAAGATGCACAATCTGAATCCATAATAATAAAAGTAAACTCAAAAGATTTCATAACTGGGAAACTATCGATAGAATTAAATTTCAAAGATGAACATGACAGAGATTTCAAAATAAAAAGAGACTCCGAAATAGAAATAATTGGTATGCCCTGGTATGCCAAAATAGTTAATTTCTTTTCAAATATATTTTAACACTTATAGACATTCCAATTTTTTTTAACAGCATTATCTACTTTAAGACCAATTTCTTGCCCCTTTCTAGATTTTTCTATTTTATCGCTATTCAATTGCATAGATTTTACTTTTTGTTCAAAAGCATCTTCTCCATCGCCAATCAAAACACTCTCACCCTTTTTAATGCCTTTTTCTAATTTTAAAACTGCAACTCCTATTTTGCCAAAGTAATGAGTTACTTTTCCTACAGATTTTTTTTTCATAATTAGCTACACCTCTCAAATATTTTGGGATAAATTATATATAAATATTTAGATATTGCATTTTTTTGATAAAACTTTTAGTTAGTAGTTACAAATAGAAATAATAACTTCTTGAATTTAATAACTTTTAGCAAAGTAAGTTACAAATTTAGCTTCTGCCTCACAAGCAAAACATTTCCCAGTTTTTGGTTTTTCATCAAATGAAGAATTTAAACTTTTAGCTGAAGTTTTATCTTTTATATTTGCTTCACATTTGACATTGCCACACCACTCAACTTTTCCAATCCATCCTTCTTCTACAACATCTTTTAATTTTTTTATACTGTCAACAGAAATAATACTTCTATCTAAATACTTTTTAGCTTTCTCAAACATATCTTTTTGAATTTCAACTAGTAAAGAAGTAATTCTATCAACAACCTTTCCAACTTTTACAAATTCTTTCTCACCAGTATCTCTCCTAACTAAAACAACTTGTTTCTTTTCAACATCTTTTGGTCCAACTTCTAATCTTAACGGAATTCCTTTTAATTCCCATTCATTAAATTTCCATCCAGCACTATAATCCTCTCTATCATCAAAAATAGGAGAAAACTTTTTTAATTTCTTAAATATATCTTTAGAAAATTTCATAACTTTTTCAGATTTATTCTTAAATAATATTGGAACTACAACAATTTTATTTGTGGCAATCTTTGGAGGCAAAACTAATCCTTTATCATCTCCGTGAATAGCTAGCATAACTCCTAAACTTCTTGTTGAAAATCCCCATGAATTTTGCCAAGCATATTGTGGTTTCTCATCCTCTCCAATAAATTTAATATTAAATGGTTTAGAGAAATTTTGTCCTAAATGGTGGGAAGTAGCTCCTTGAATTGCTTTTCCGTTAGGCAATAATGTTTCAACACTTAATGAATAATCTGCACCAGCAAATTTTTCTTTTTCTGATTTTATTCCTCTCAAAACAGGAACCGCATATAAATCTTCATAAACATCTGCATAAAATCCTAAAATCTTTTTAGCTTCTTTATCTGCTTCTTTTTTAGTTGCAAAAACAGTATGTCCCTCTTGCCATAAAAATTCTCTAGTACGTAAAAATGGGACCGCGTGTTTAAATTCCCATCTAACAACATTGCACCATTGATTATATCTTAAAGGCAAATCTTTCCAAGATCTAATCCATTTTGAATAAGAATCGTACATAATAGTTTCAGAAGTTGGTCTTATTGCTAATTTTTCATTTAATTTTGTATCTCCTGTTTGAGTTACCCAAGCAACTTCAGGGGCAAATCCCTCAACATGATCAGATTCTTTCTTTAATAATTTCTCTGGAATTAATAAAGGAAAGTATACATTCTTGACACCATCTTTTTTTATTTTTTTATCAAAATATTCTTGTGCTCCTTCCCATAAAGAATAAGATCCTGGCTTAAATATTAAACATCCAGAAACAGGGCCATAATCAATTAAATCAGCTTTTAAAATAGATTGAGTGTACCATTCTGAAAAATTTTCAGATTTTTTTACAGTGACTCCTTGTTGTACTTCTTTCTTCATATAACAAGAATTTATTATAATACTTTTAAATGTTTTTATTTGTTAACAACTAAATCAACAAAATCTATTTAAATAAATAGTAGAGTTATTAAATATGAAAAAAGGAGTGATATTAATAATTAGTATTATATTTGCAATATTCTATGTGGTTTATGCATCGGGAGGCCCAGCAATAAGTTGGGTAGGTGGAACTCCAGATAATGCGGAAATAATCTATACTGAAAATATTAGTCTAAATATAACATTAACAGAAGATACAAATCTTTCAACATTTTTTGATTGGAATAACAGTCTAGTAAGTTATTGGAATTTTGAAAGTTATAATAGTAGTGGAATATTTGATAATTCTTCTCACGATAATTTTTTATCTTTTTATGGGAGTTTAAGTAGTTCTACATTGGTAAATTCTACTTATGGTTCTGGAATGTATTTTGATGGCACTAATGATAAATTACAGCTGGATTGGAATTCTTCTTTTGATAAACCTATTGATGGATTGACAATTTCTTTTTGGTTAAATCAGTCCGTAATGCCAGATTGGAATTATGATTTTTTATTGGCCAGAGCATATAATACTAGTTGGGTAGATCCATATTTTGAATATGGCATAGTTTCCAAAAATATATTGAGCAACACAACCCATTTTGAATTATCTTCACGAATAGATGGAACCGTACATGGAGATTCAGATCCAATTTCATATGATGTTTGGCATCACATCTCCATGGTATGGAATGGTTCTTCACAAGATCTTATTTATTACGTGGATGGAGTTGCTGCAGGAACAGATAATCAAGGTATCTCTTCTATCGCCTATCAACTTAATGCCCCATTCCTTGTTGGACTTAATTTAGATAATGGTGAAGATTTTAAAGGAAGCCTTGATGAAATTATGATTTTTTCTAGAGCCCTAAGTATAGAAGAAATAAATGCTGCATATTTTAATACAGCACTTCGTTTAGACAAAGATTTCAATAATCTGAGTGATGGAAATTATTCTTTTGCTGCATACGCAATGAATAGTGGAGGAAATTTAACTATTTCATATAGAAATTTTTCAAAAGGTGTAGTATATCCATTAAATTCTACACCAACAATTTCAAGCATAGACGGAACTAATAGCAATACTTCAGATCTAAATTGTTCAGCAACAATAACCCATGAAATTGGAAATCCATTGAATGCGACAGTAGGATGGTATAGGGATGATGTATTAAATTTAACTTTATTTTATAATAATGATTATTCAAATGGGACCTCATTCTCAAGTATATTGAATGCAACTCCAGTAGAATTTAATTTAGATCCTCCTGGCATAGATGCACAGGATTTTTCTATTTATTATGAAGATGGGTGGTATCATATTTATTATATAAAAAATAATGAGGGAGAAACCTGGACTACTCAGGGGAATAATTCTCAATTTTTTGGATATGAAAAGTCACAAGATTTATCTCATTGGAGCTTAATCGATAATGTTCTAAGAGTAGATAACACTAGCGATTGGAATAATCAACATGTATGGGCACCACATGTTTTCAAAAATGGAAGCACATATTACATGTATTATACTGGAATTGATAACCAAACCGGAGGAGCCCACACAGAGAGAGTAGGTTTAGCAACATCCTCTAATCTTCAAGATTGGACACGTTCAGATACAAATAATTGTAATGGAACTACTGGAAATGGATGTGTTTGGGATTGTAATACTACATGGAGCGGATGGGATGCTGGATTCGCGTGGGATGGACAATGTAGAGACCCATATGTTTTAGATGATGTGGCGAGTACAGGGTATTATTATATGGTATATACTGCAAATACATTACAATATGTTCAAATTGTAGGTCTTGCAAAATCTACAGATTTAATTAACTGGGAAGATGTTGGACCGATAAATAGGACAAGTTCTGCAAAGGCAGAATCAGCCCACATTTGGAAACAAAATAATACGTATTATATCTTTTATAGTTCTCCAACTGTGATGAAATATACTTACACAACAAACATTACCAAATTGGGCATCCCTTGTTAATGTGCCAGGAAGATCTTCTGCTTATTATGCATCAGAGTTATTAAATGATAGTTCAAAATTAGTTTGGGCTGATATTATTGGCGCAGAAATCAATTTTTTAGAATTTGAACTAAATGAGACATCAAATACAGTAAGTTTATCAAATTTAAACTCCTCTTTAGTTGCTGGAAAAACAAATAATGATGAAAATTGGAGTTGTAAAATTAAATTATTTAGTGGTGGTCAATCTAGCGCGTGGGGAAATTCTTCAAATCTTTTAATTAGTAGTGGCAGTAGTCCAGTAACCGCCCCTCAGTCTTCATCATCTCCATCAGAGTATATAACACAACAAACATCGAGAGACGGCTCTTTATCCTTTTACATCAGAATATTTAAGGGAAGAGAATCAGAAATACAAATAGAAGATTATGATGAAATAAAAGTAACAAACTTAAAAATCAAAGCAAAAAATAGCATAAAGGGAAATATAGAAATAAAAAAATCAAATATGAATGAGGTAGATTGTGAAATTCCTGAAGAATCAAATGAAGAATATATCATTTATAATGTTCTTGATATAACTCATGATGACATTCCAGATAAAGACATTGAAGAAGTAAAATTAACTTTAGAAGTACAAAAAGATTGGATGTTTTCAAACAACATAAATCAATTAAAAGTAATGCGATGCAAAGATTCAATCGAATATTTAGATATAAATTTGCAAGAAGAGTCTGAAGAAAATAAAAAATATTTAGTTTCTTCAGATGGGTTTTCAAAATGGATAGTTGCAGGGGTTAGGGAAAAATTAACACCAGAAATAGAAAAAAATAATACCCTGATTAAAAAAGGAATGGAGATAAAATTAGAAGAAGAACTAATAAATAATAAAGGATATATTTTAAGTTTTATTATATTGATTGCACTATCATTTGTAGTTAAATTTATAATAATGCCTAAGAAAAATAAATAAGAATTGTTCTAATAATACTACATGGCACTGCCCGGATTTGAACCGGGATAACCAGACCCCCAGCCTGATAGGATAACCAAATTACCTCACAGCACCTAATAAGAAAAACGGGTCCGAGGGGATTTGAACCCCTATCCTTCGGGCCGAAACCGAAAATTCTAATCCAAATTAAACTACAGACCCAGTAATTTGATATCGGCAAAAGCTTCATAGTAAGTAAATACCTTAACTCCACTCCTTCAGCACAGAAATACCTAACAAACTCTACTTATAAAATTTACCAAAAACCATATAAAAAACCAACCCTAAACATTTACATGATTCATTTCCATGCTAAAACAAGAAATCAAACTGTAAACATATTAAACACCAATCCAAAAACTGGTTTAAAGCTAGAAGAAGCAAGTTATAGATTAAAAAAGCATGGAAAAAATAAGATAATTCATGAAAAAAAGATATCAAAGTTTAAAATATTTCTTACTCAATTTAAAAATCCTTTAGTATATATCTTACTAGCGGCAATATTAATTTCATTAATAATAAAAGAATACATAGATGCATTAGTAATATTAGCAATTGTTGTATTAAATAGTGGACTAGGTTATTATCAAGAATACAAAGCAGAAAGAGCTTTAGAATTATTAAAAAAAATAGCGGCCCCAACTGCAAGAGTATTAAGAAACAAAAAAGTAAGAATAATTCCTGCAGAAAATGTAGTTCCAGGAGATATATTAATTATAGAATCCGGAGATAAGATTCCTGCAGATGCAAGATTATTAAAAATTACAAATTTAAAAATAAATGAAGCAACTCTAACTGGAGAATCCCAACCAATTTTAAAATCAATTAATACAATAAATGAAACATCAATAATTGCAGATCAAAAAAATATGATTTTTGCAGGAACAATAGCTTCTTACGGAAGAGCATTGGCAGTAGTAACTGCAACAGGAAATAAAACACAATTTGGAAGAATTGCTTTTTCTCTAAAAGAAATAAAACAAAAAGAAACATCATTACAAAGAAAACTATCCTTATTTGCTAAAAAACTTCAAAAAGCAATTCTTGGAATAATAATTTTACTAACAATTTTAGGATTTGTTAGGGGAATTCCATTAACACAATCAATAATGACTGCAATAAGTTTAGCAGTAGCTGCAATTCCAGAAGGATTGCCAGCCGTAGTGACTATATCCCTTGCATTGGGAGTACAAGTTATGGTAAAAAATAAAGCACTAATAAGAAAACTCTCTGCTATCGAAACTCTTGGGGCTGTAACAACAATTTGTTCTGATAAAACAGGAACAATGACAACTGGAGAAATGACAGTAACTCAAATTTATTCAAATAATGAATTAATACACGTAACTGGAAAAGGGTATGAAACAAAAGGATTATTCAAAACTATTTCTTCAAAATATGATCCACTAAGATTAAAAAAATTAATGGAAACAGCAATATTATGTAATAATTCCCAACTTCAAACAAAAACTGGGGATCCAACCGAACTTGCATTATTAGTTGCAGCAAAAAAAGCAAACATAAAAACAGAATTTCTGAGGACTAAAGAAATACCTTTCGATTCAGAGCATAAATATATGATGACAATAGATATGCACAAAAATAAAAAACAACTCCATATGAAAGGCGCTCCAGAAGTTGTAATAAAAAAATGTAAATATATTTTCAATGATGGAAGATTAAAAGTTCTAACAGAAAAAGATAAAGAAAAAATAATACTAATGAATAATAGGATGGCAAGTGCTGCCCTAAGAGTAATAGCTTTAGCATATTCAAAAGATGAAAAAGAAGAAAATTTAATTTTTTTAGGTCTAACTGGAATGATAGATCCTGCAAGAACAGAAGCAAAAACAGCAGTTAAAATTTGTAAGAAAGCAGGAATAAGAGTAATAATGATCACAGGAGATAATGCAATAACCGCACAAGCTGTTGCAAAAGAATTAAACATAAGAGATAAAGTTCTAACAGGAGAACAACTAGAAAAATTAAGCAAATCTCAATTAAAACATGCTGTAAGAAAAATAGATATTTATGCACGTGTAAATCCTGAACACAAAGTTAAAATTCTTGAAGCTCTCCAAGAAAACGGAGAAATAGTAGCTATGACTGGAGATGGAATAAACGATGCTCCGGCTTTAAAAAGATCTGATGTTGGTGTTGCAATGGGAATCACTGGAACTGATGTTTCTAAAGAATCTGCAGACATGATTTTATTAGATGATAATTTTAATTCAATAGTTCAAGCAATAAAACACGGTAGAAGGATTTTTGATAACATAAAGAAATTTGTTAAATTATTGCTATCTGCAAATTTTGGAGAAATCGGGATAATATTTGCATCATTGTTAGTTGGGCTCCCTTTACCATTATTACCTTTACAAATTTTATGGATAAATCTAATTACAGATAGTTTGCCTGCTGTAGCTTTAGGGGTGGATCCAGCAGAAAAAGATATAATGAAAAGAAAACCTCGCGATCCAAAACAAGGAATATTACATAGTAATATGACATTCTTAATTTTATCTGGAATAATTTTAACAGTAATTGGTTTATCACTCTTTGTGCCAAATCTAGAAAATTTAGAAAAAGCAAGAACAATGACAGTAATGGGAATGATTATATTTGAATTATTATTGGTGTTCGTTTGTAGATCAAGAACAAAGACAATTTTCCAAAATGAAATATTTTCAAATAAATTACTAATAATATCAGTAATAACTGCATTAGCATTGCAAGTATTGGTATTGTATACTCCAATGGCAGGATTATTCAAACTAACTCCACTAATGTTAAATGAATGGATACCTGTGTTGGGATATTCTTTAGCTGGAATAACAATTCTAGAGATTAGAAAATTATTTTTAAAACAATAACTATTTAAAATAAAATAAATAAATTCACTTATGGAATCATTAAAAGCTCTAAGAGCAACCGCTTTACTAACTGGAACAGTTATTGGTGCAGGAGTTTTGGGAATTCCATATGCAATAGCAAAAGCTGGTTTTCTTACTGGATTATTGATGATAGTAATAATTGGACTGGCCATGCTATTATTACATTTAATGTACGGTGAAGTAACACTAAGAACAACAGGAAACCACCAATTCCCCGGATATGCAGAAAGATATCTTGGAAAATGGGCAAAAAGATTATCTATATTTTCATTGTTATTTGGAATTTACGGAGCATTGATAGCATATTTAATTGGGGAAGGTCAAGCTTTATCTGCAATATTTGGATTAAATCCATTAATTTTTTCACTAATATTTTTTGTAATGGTTGCAGCAATAACTTACAAAGGATTAAATGCAATCTCTAAATCAGAAATTTATTTCTTATCTGTAGTTTTATTGTTGGTGGTAGTAATATCATTAATTACAATATCTTCAGCTAAATTTAACCTAGCAAACTTAGCAACTTTTAATCTCTATAATGTTTTAGTTCCATTTGGTGTAATACTATTTGCCTTTAGAGGATTCGAGGCTGTTCCTGAAATGAAAGAATATTTAACAAAGGATAGAAAAAAATTAAAGAAAGCAATAATATTAGGCTCATTAATACCATTATTTGTTTATATAATATTTACTTTTGCAACATTGGGAATAACTGGGGCAAATACAACAGAAATAGTAACATTAGGATTAGGAGAATCTTTAGGAGGAGGAATGATTATTCTTGGTTCCTTATTTGCTATATTTGCGATGTTAACTTCATTCCTAACATTAGCACTAGCAATGAAAGAAATATATATGTTTGATTATAATTTGAAGCCTAAGTTATCTTGGGCATTAACAGTCTTTGTTCCATTAATAATATTCTTGCTTGGAGTTAAAAGTTTTATCAAAGTTGTTGCAATAACTGGTTCACTAGTTGGGGGAATAGAAGGAATATTATTAATATTAATTTACTGGAAAGCAAAAAAACACGGAAACAGAATCCCAGAATTTAAACTTGGAAAATTACATCTAATTGGATTACTATTAATATTGTTATTTATCATCGGAATAGCTTATCAAGCATTTGATATATTCTAAATAAATAGGAAAGTTTTAAATAATTATTATAATCAATCCTTACGATGTTAGATAAAAGAATTTTAATAAAAGATGCACTAAAGAAAAAACCATCTACAAAAGTAGCAATAGCTGGATGGATAAAACAAATTAAGCCATTGGGAAAACTAATTTTCATAACATTAAGAGATAGATCTGGTGAAATGCAATTAATTGCAAAGCAAGATCTAAAAACATTCAAAGAACTTTCAAAAGTTACAAGAGAATCATCTTTAATTTTTGAAGGAAATATACAAGAAAGCAAACAAAAGTCTGGTGGAAATGAACTAGAAATAAAAGATTTCCAAATTTTAAATCAAGCAGAAACTCCTCTCCCAATAGATGTTGGTGCAGGAACTTCAAACATAGACAAAAGAATAGATCATAGATTTTTAGATACAAGAGAAGAAAAAATAAATGCAATATTTAGAATAAGAAGTAAAATATTCAAATTAACTGCAGATTTCTTTGATAAAGAAGATTTTACAAATATAACAACTCCAAAAATAACAAGTGCAGGAGTAGAATCTGGAGCAGAATTATTCAATATTCAATATTTCAAAAAAAATGCATTCTTATCTCAATCTCCACAAATTTACAAACAAATGTTTGTTGCTGGAGGATTTGAAAGAGTATATGAAATTGCCCCGGTTTTTAGGGCAGAAAAAAGTAATACAACAAGACATCTAACAGAATTTACTGGAGTAGACATGGAAATGGGATTCATAAAAGATGAACATGATATAATGGATGTTGTTGAAGAATTATTCAAATATATTTTAACAGAACTAAAAAAAGTATGCAAAGAAGAACTAGAATTACTAGAAATTAAACCAATAGTTCCTAAAAAAATACCTCGATTATCAATGAAAGAAATAAAAACAACACTTTCAAAACATGGAAAATCACTTTCAGAAGATGATGATTTAGATTCAGAAGCTGAAGAAATTCTTGGAGAAATAATAAAAAAAGAATATAATGAAGAATTTGTTTTTGTTACAAATTATCCTTGGGAAGTTCGTCCTTTCTATCATATGAAACCAAAAGATGATAAAAATGGAACAAAGTCTTTTGATTTAATCTGGAACGGAGTAGAAATTGCAACTGGCGCTCAAAGAGAGCACAGATATGATATTCTTAAAAAACAAGCCACAGAAAAAGGAATAAAATTAGATGAAATGGAAGCATACGCAGAAATATTCAAATTTGGTTGCCCCCCTCATGGTGGAATTGGTTTGGGCCTAGATAGGATGGTACAACGTTTACTAAAACTAAATAATGTCAGAGAAGCAATTCTACTTCCAAGAGATCCAGAAAGATTAACACCTTAGAAACCTTTTTATACATTCTATACATAATTCTTTTTGATTAAAATGGAATATTTACCAATAGAAAAAACATTCGGAAAAAAAGGCACAGTAAAAGTGCGTGGATGGATACATAGAATCAGAAAAATGAAAGATAAAGTTTTCATTGTTCTTAGAGATTCTTCAGATGTTATCCAATGCGTAGTCAAAGACCCAAACATGGTTAAGGCTGCAGACGAATTATTGGTTGAGAGTTCTTTAGAAATTGAAGGAAAAATATACAAAGAAGGTAGAGCTCCAACTGGTTATGAAATAGAAATTAATAATTTAAATATAATTCATAATTCAGAAGATTTTCCAATAGGTAAAGATCAATCTCCAGAGTTTTTATTAGATCAAAGACATTTATGGTTAAGATCTAGAAAAATGACTGCTATAATGAAAATTAGAAGTACAATCTTTGGAGCAATACATGAATATTTTAGAAATAAAGGATTCTACGAACACCAATCTCCAACATTTTTGAGTGCAGTGGGAGAGAGTGGTTCTTCAGTTTTTGAAGTAAATTATTTTGGGAAAAAAACATACCTTGCACAAACATGGCAGTTACATGCTGAAGCAATGATGTTTGCTCTAGAAAAAATATACACAATTGCCCCCTCATTCAGGGCAGAAAAATCTTCAACATCTAGGCATTTAACTGAATACTGGCATGCTGAAATGGAAACTGCTTGGTGTGAATTCAAAGATTTACAAGATCATTGTGAAGAATTAATAAAACACATTGTAAATAAAGTTCTAAAGGAAAATAAAAAAGAACTAGAAATATTAAAAAGAGATCTAAAAACTCTAGAAGCAACTTCAAAGAAAAAATTCCCTAGAATGACATATTCTGAAGTTTTAGATTTACTAAAAGAAAAAGCCAATATGAAAATTCCTTGGGGAAAAGATCTTAGAACAGTAGAAGAAGATAAACTTTCAGCTTTATTCGATACTCCAGTAATAGTTACTGATTATCCAAAAAAAGTTAAAGCATTCTACATGAAAGAATCTCCTGAAACTATGGGAAAACCAGAAAAAGAAAAAACTGTACAAGGTTTTGACTTAATTGGTCCAGAAGGATATGGAGAATTAGTTGGTGCTTCACAAAGAGAAGAAAATATAGAAGTAATAAAAGCTAATCTCACAAAAGAAGGGGAAGATCTGAAAAACTATCAATTCTATTTAGATACGCGTAGATATGGTTCAGTTCCTCATGGTGGATTCGGAATGGGTGTAGAAAGAGTTATTTCTTGGATTTGTGGTTTAGATAACATAAAAGATGCAATTGCATTCCCAAGAACAATGACTAGAATGTCTCCATAGAAAAGCTTTTAAATTATCTATTTACCTTTTTTCTTTATGCCCCGGTGGCTCAGTCTGGTTAGAGCACATGGCTGTTAACCATGGGGTCGCAAGTTCAAATCTTGCCCGGGGCGCTCATATTTCTAATTCAATAATTTTAAATAAATCAAATCATTCCCGATAATATGAATTCAGACATATTTGATCATCCCCTAATAATCACAGAGGAAGAAACTAAAAAATTGGGCATCAATCTTTCTAATTTAGAAAAAATAGCAACGAGAAAAACACAATTAGGATTTGTTTCCAAAGAAATAAAAGAGGTACTCAGAGAATCTGCAGCAAGGGAAGGTGCATCTCTAGTGGTTTTAACAGATGAATCTTGCTACGGCGGACTATATGTGGACAAATATCAACATACTTATGATCTATACAGGCAACCCAAACACTTATAAACCCATCAAAAACCTTCAAACTATTAATAGATGGAGAGACAGAAAAAGCAGTAATTAATTTTTACACACTTTTTCTTAACAAAATTTAAAATGGAAAAATTTAAAGAATTAAATATAGAAGAATCAATATTAAAAGCATTGCAAGAAGAAGGTTTCACAGAACCAACAGAAATTCAAGAGAAAGCTATCCCTCCTGCAATTCAAGGAAAAGACATTTTAGCTGGATCTGCAACAGGTTCAGGAAAAACATTAGCTTTTGGAGCAGGAA
Source organism: Candidatus Woesearchaeota archaeon (assembly GCA_018693795.1). GTDB lineage: Archaea > Nanobdellota > Nanobdellia > SCGC-AAA011-G17 > PNOQ01 > JABJPM01. Next base: position 26,983 of record JABHMJ010000040.1, read on the forward strand.
TAATCCAAAATTCAGTAAAAGGTGCAGGAATTCAAGCATTAATTTTAACACCAACAAGAGAATTAGCTCAACAAGTTAAAGAATCAATAAAGAAATTTGCAAAACACAAACCTTTGACAATTTCAGCAGTTTATGGTGGAATGCCAATGGATAGGCAATTTAGAAGATTAAAAGTTGCAGATGTAGTTGTTGGAACACCAGGAAGAGTTTTAGATCATATTAAGAGAAAAACAATCAAATTAAACAATGTAAAAACATTAGTTTTAGATGAAGCAGATAGAATGTTAGA
>JABHMJ010000041.1 GCA_018693795.1 Candidatus Woesearchaeota archaeon
AAATATTTGAAGGCCATGGGTTATTTTCCTTCTCATAAAAATCAATATGACAGTGTAGGAATAATTTATGTAAAACAATTTAAAACTGAGCAGGTCCGTATAATCTTCTCTAATAAAAGAATACATCTTAAAGGGAGAGATCCAAGACTTTTTAGAATGGAAGGACCGAAAGAATTAGTTAATAAAGAACTTGAAGGATTAGAATTAATATTAAAACCAATTAAACAATAATTTTGTTTTCTAAATGAAAAAGTTAATATATGCAGCATTTTTATTATAATTATGGCATCTGTAGAAGAAATAATTAAATTGGATGAAGCAATTAATTTTGGAATTATGGTTGGCCTCATAGGTGAAACATTTAGTAAGCCACTCTTAGTTATGCGTATTCCTGATTATCCCCTAGTAAAAGATATTTTATCCAATATGAATGCATATAGAAATTACACCCAAACTATTGTTTCTTTAGTTGATACAAAATATAGCGGAATCCAAATTGCAGAAAAAGCAAAAGAATTAGTGATTGAAAAAATGGAAGAATTAGAAAAATTGGCTAGAGATTATAATAAATAGATTTAAAAAAACAAAAATTTAGTTATTTTTATGATAATATTAGATACAGATTTTTTAGTGAATAGTATAAAATACAAAGTGGATGTCATTTCTCAGATTATTTATGATTATCCTACTGAAAAAATTGGGATAATTGATAAAACAATTGATGAATTAAAAAATGTTAATAATCTTAATGCACGTGCCGCAATTCATTTAGTTAAATTAAAAAACTTAAAAATTATAAAAACTAAAAAGGATAAAATTGTAGATGATTTAATTTTAGATTATGTATCTGAAGGAGATATTGTTTGTACTCAAGATTTAAGATTGAAACGCAAATTGAAAGAAAAGAACATAAAAGTTTTGACTATACGGCAAAAAAAATATGTTAGATAGATAATTATATATATTGGTAAATTAGAAATTTAAAAGAAGTAATTATTTGAATAAGAAAAGAAGAAACAATAGAAATAAAAAAAGTTGTTAATAAAATGGCGAAGATAGAAGGGAAGTACTCTATTTAGCTTATGAAAAGGAGAGTAAAAAAGATGGGCAAACATATAATGGTGGTAGATGATGAAAAAGATAACATTACTACAGTAAAAACTGCTTTAGAGGCAAATGGATATAAAGTAACTAGTGCAAAAAATGGAGATGATTGTTTGAAGAAATTAAAAAAAGAAAAACCAGATTTAATTTTGATGGACATAATGATGCCAGGAACGCCTGTTAGAGAAATTATTCCCAAGATAAAAGGAACAAAAATTGCATATTTGAGTGTTGTTCGTGTATCTGAGGCTGAAAAAGAAGATCTTATGGTATCAAAAAATATTGTTGATTTTATACAAAAACCTTTTGATATAGATGATTTATTGAAAAAAGTAAAGAAAATTGTCGGAGCATAATGGTAAACTTAAAAAAAGAGTTAGAAGATAACCAAGTTATCTTGCTCTTAATGCCTGGAAAAGAATATAATGAAGATATTGTGAAAAATCTAAAATATTTCAGTTCATCTAGTTCTGTTTTTTATGTAACTTTAAATAAAACATATAGTGCTTTAAGTGAGTTATGTAAAAAACATAAAGTCAAGTCCGATAATGTTGTTTTTGTGGATACTATTTCAAAAACTATAAAGAAAACCCCAGATCAATCAAAACAAGTATATTATGTGAGTTCTCCTGGAGCTTTAACTGAAATTTCGTTGGTAGTTTCTAAATTTTTAAAACATGAATTTGATTATATGATTTTTGATTCATTGACAAATTTGGCAATATACACTAAAAGGGCGCCGGTTGGAAAATTTTTATCTTCTTTAATACATAAAATAAAAGGAACAAAAACTAAAGCAGTATTTTATGCAATCTCTTCTGGTGAAAATGATGAATTAATAAAACAAGCAGAGATGTTTGTTGATAAAGTAATTGTTTTAGGAAAAAATAAAGGAGGTGAATCAGATGATTAATGCTTTAACTTTTGATGGATCTATTCTTTTAGAAATTGCGATTTTATTAGGGTTAGTTACTGTTGTATTAACTTTTATTAATAGTAGAAAACTAAAAGGAGAAATTTTTGAAAAACCTTTCATATATTTTGCATTAGGTTTACTTTTTGGAACTTTCTCATTAATAGCAGTAACATTTTTCCAAGGTTCTTGGGGAGCAAACACAGTTTCAATAGTTCATGATTTAAGTTTTATTGTAGGAATGGGACTTTTATTGTTAGCTTCTATGCAAATTGCAAAATTTTTGAAAGGTGTTGAATCTTTTGGTAAAAATATTGAAAAATAATTTTTATTTCTTTTTTTTAGATAATTATAAAAATAGGAGAATTCATTTTTGAAGGATGGGTGATTTAGAGAATGAAGATTTTAATTTGAAGAAGTTTCTTTTTGGAACAATAAGTAGACGAATTATTGTATTTTTCATAATTTCTTCTATTGTTCCTCTCTTGATTATCGGAGTTATATCATATAGTTTAAATTCTAATTCTTTGTCTTCAATGAATATGGGAGACTTAGAGGAAGATATTTTTCTGAAAAAAGATATTGTTATTAATTTTTTAGAAAATTCTGAAGAAGAAGTTTTATTTTTGAGTAAATTAGCCAGTTTAAATAAATTAATCAATGAAGGGAGTGAAATCTCAAAAAAAGAAGTCCAAAAAGATTTTTTAGCTTTTTCTGAAGCTTCTAATTTTAATTATTATCAAATAAGATATCTTGATGAAAATGGAGAAGAGATTTATATTTCTCAAAATGATGCTTTGGATGCAATAGTTGGTTCAGAGAGAATAATAGCAAAATTAATTGAGGATGGATTGCCAACTCAAAAAGTTGAAGATATGATAGTTGAAGCAAAATTAGTTTTTGCACAAGCAAAATATGCAAATGTATTAAGAGATCCAGATTCTCTAATTGGAGATAGAACTGAAGCAAAAAAGGCGCTTGGGCTTGTTAATTGGCAAGAAATTGATTATAAAGATGTTTTAATTATTACTGATGAAATTGATGAAATAAAAAAAGACGCATATAATGTTTATGACTCTTTAACTGCTGCAGGATTAAAAAGTTCTATTTTGTTAAGCCCTTCTACTGGAAAAGAAATTGATATTTCAGAAGCAGTGGTGTTATTGGAAGAAGCTGAAACTGCTTTTTATGAAGATAGATATGATGAAGCTCAGAGATTATTGGAAGAAGCACAAATAAAAATAGAAGAAAAAAAGAGAGAGAGTTCTGCTTTATCTAGCTTACAAAGTGGCACAAGAAATTTCTTTGAAAGATATTGGTTACATAGCATAATAGTTCTTGGATTACTTGGAACAAGTGGGTTTTTTTCTATAAAGGCCGTTAATTTACAACGATTAAAGAAAAAAGTTAGAAAATTGAAGGTTGAACATAATGTTTTGAATGATTTAATTAAAGATTCTCAAACTAAAAGATTTAAAGAAGGAAAAATGTCTGCCCTAGTGTATAATATAAAGGTAGATAAATATAAATCAAGAATGGCTGAGATAAAAGAAACCCTTCCTGTTTTTGAAGCTAGATTGAAAAAAAGATAATTTTATAAATAGTTGTTATTTCTGAAAAGTGGTAAAATGACAAATTTAAGAGAAATTGTAGAAGAGAATGACATTGTTTTAATAGATACTTGTTTCTTTTCAAATATTGCAAGATATTCATTTGGTAATGCTAGATTAGATGTAAATAGGAGATATATAAAATTTATAAATCAGGTTGTCCAAGATATAAAAGGTGGGGCACCAATTTATGTTACATCTGGTGTAGAGAATGAAATAAGAGATTTTAAACATTTTAAAACTAAAAAAAAGCATAATTTGGTATGCCAGTTAACAAAAACAGGAGATTTGAAGCGTAAGAAATTAGCAAAAACATTAAGAAAACATGGCCATGTGATTTCTATGTCTCCTCAGAATGAACACTATAAAATATTTCAGGAAGATTCTTTAGATTTAAAATCTAGAGATGAATTAAGTGAGGTTGATTATGATTTGCTTTTAACTACCATTGCCATTTCCCAAGAAGGATATAACTCTGCTCTTTTAACTGGAGATAAAGGCATAATATCTAGCTGGAACGGAATTTTGCACAGATTTCCTGGATTACATGATAATAATCCTGCAGTGTATCAATCATGTGCACGTTCCATAAATAAATCAAAAAGAATATTTCATATAAAAGATCATCCTGAATTAATATAATAAAGGAAAAGTTTTATAAAGAGTTGAAATTCACAAAAACTAGAAAATGTTCTATGAATTAACAATAAAAGATCATGTAAGAGTAGCTCCAAATAAGTTTGGAACAGACGTTAGAGAATCTGTTGTAAAGAGTCTTAATGATCAATTTGATGGGTATGTTTCAGAAGATTTGGGATTTGTAGTTGGGGTCTCAGAAGTCAGTGAAATCGGCGAAGGTGCGATAATTCCTGGAGATGGTGCTGCTTTTTATGAAACTACATTTAGATTATTTGTATTTAAACCAGAATTGCAAGAAGTTATAGTTGGTAAAATTTCAGATATCACTGATTTCGGTGCATTCTTGGATCTTGGTCCTGTTGATGGAATGATTCATGTTTCACAAACAATGGATGATTATGTTTCTTTTAGTAAAGAAAATGTATTAACAGGAAAGGAAAGTAAGAGATCATTAAAAATTGGAGATCAATGCAGAGGAAGAATTGTTGCAGTTAGTTTCAAAGATCCTGCAAACCCAAAAATTGGTATAACTATGAGGCAAGGATGGTTAGGAAATTTAAATTGGATCAAAGAAGAATTAAAAGCCCTTAAGGAGAAAAAAGATGGCAAGTAAAAAGGTATGTAAAAAATGTAAAATTTTAGTTGAAGGAAATACTTGTCCGATTTGTAAGGGAAATCAATTTACAGATAGTTGGAAAGGAAGAATTATAATTACAGATCCAGAAAAATCAATTATTGCCAAAAAGGCAGAATTAAAAATAAAAGGCGAATACGCAGTGAAGGTATAAAAATGAAAATAATAAAACAAGAAAAATCAAATTTGTTACCAAGAATTGACATAATTGCAGAAATTGCTCATGTTAATAAAAGAACTCCTTCTAATGAAGAAGTTAAAGAAGAATTAAGCAAATTAATGAAAGTTGATAAAAAATTAATTTTAATAAAACATATTTATAGTGGATATGGTTCTGGTGTTTGTAAAATAGAGGCATATGCATATAATTCTAAAGAAGATATGGATGATATTATAAAAAAAGGAAAGAAAGAGAAAGAGAATGAAGCTAAAGCTTTAGAAGCTAATAAAAAAGCTGAAGAAGAAGCAAAAGCTGCTGAAGAATCACCTAAGGAAGAAATTCCCGCGGAAGAACCAAAAGTTGAAGAAGCACCTAAAGAAGAAAATAAAGTAGAGGGAGAAAATGGCAAAAAAACAAGTGAAGAATAAAGTTCCTAGTAAAAGGTATGAAAAGTATACCATAGAAGGAGATAAGGTTACTTCTAAAAAGACATGTCCAAAATGTGGCCCGGGAATATTTTTGGGGGATCATAAAAATAGATTATATTGTGGAAAATGTCATTATACTGAATTTAAGTCAAAAGAGCAGACTTAAATAATTATTTCTATTAACTTTTTTATGGAGTTGCCGGGAAGTATTGCAGAAGTTGTAAAAATGGCCTTATACCATCCTGAAAAAAGGAGCAGGAGTAGTGCAATAAAACATTTGGAAGAATCTTCTTATAGAGTTAGATCTTGCTTTCAGGGGAAGAATGGAGCTTATATGAGGCTAGAAGAAAGAGATGGCCTTGAAAAAGATATTTGGGTTTGTGGTATCCCTGAAGAATATTTTGGGGTTGAATATCCAGAATCACATCCATTCATTGTAACCATTGCCGAGTAGCACTTACCGAAAGCTTTATAAATGAAAGCATTCCTACCAATTTTATATCACCTCTTTTTCCCCAGGCTGATCTTAAACGACGCTTATGCGTGCCTTCTTTGAAGGGATTAGCCCAGGGTTATAATTAATTAAAAAATACTAGCTACTAATTTTCCTACGTAATTTGTTATAATTATTACAACTATTGCTATTGAAATATGTTCTATAACAACTTTATACGGTTTTATTTTTTCTTGTTTTGCTAAATAAACACTAAATAAAGATAATATTAATAATCCCCAAACTATGCTTATGTAAATTGCTATTGATAAATTAAAAAATAGGAATGGAATTATAAAAGATAGTGCAAATATGAATTTAAAAAAGAATGTTGAAAATGTAGATTCCCATACAAATTTATCTGATTTTTTTCTTGTAGTTTCTTCTGAGATGTGCATTCCTAGTGCATCAGACATTGCATCTGCTATGGATATTACAATTATTCCACCTATAACTGCCAAAGAAGATCCTGTAACGGAATTTAAACCTACAATCATTCCTAATGTTGTTATTATTCCAGAAGTTAATCCAAACCCAAATCCTTTTTTTATTGATTTTTTCATATTAAATGTTCTTCTCTATAAATATCCCAAATTAAAACAAAGTATGCTACCAATAAAGGGCCTATGAATATTCCTAAAAAACCAAATTGGGAAATTCCAACGAATACACCAATAATAGATATCAGAGGATGAATTTTTCCAAATTTTTTATTTGTTATTGGGCGTATTACATTGTCTACGCTAGAAATTATTAATCCCCATAATAGTAAAGCCACCGCCTGCCATACATTTCCTGAGAATAATAGTATTATTGATGCTGGAACCCAAATTACTGGAGATCCAACTATTGGTATGAAAGATATTAAAGCAGTCACTAGCCCCCAAAACAATGCTCCCGGGATTCCTAGGAAATGGAATCCTACCCATAACATTGCTCCTTGTAATATTGCGATCAATAATGAACCAATTATTGTGGCTTTTGTCATATCTGAAAATTTATTGATTATTCTTTCTTTATTTTTTTGGGTGAATGGTAATGCTTTTTTTATTTTATTTATAAAATCATCTCCATTTACTAACATGTAATACAATAAGAAATAAAATAGTACTATATTTGTTATTAGTATTATTGCATTTTCAAAAATTGAAGAAACTGATTTCTCTATAAAAGGAATTATTTGATTTATTATTGTATCTGTTTTTATCTCTAAATTCAATGAAGACACTGTATTTACTAAACTTTCAAATTCATCTATGGAGGTTATTACCTCTGGTAATGTTGAAATTTGAGAAATTAACCCTTGTACTAAAAAAAACAAAGGGATGATAATAATTATTGAAGAAATTAATAAAATTGTCCATGCTGCTAATGATTTAGAGAATCTAAATTTAGTTTTTAATTTTCTATTTAATGGTTTGAATATTACGAAAAGAATTAATGCGCCAAAGAATGCATTTAGGAAAGGAATACTTGCATAGAATAAGAAAATGAATAGTGCAAACATTAAAATAAAAGATAATAATTTCTTGTCTTTAAATATCATATTAATAATTTATTTTTTGCTTATTTAAATTTAATTGTTTAGTTAATTATATAAATATTTGATTTGTTTCATTTATATGAATAAACCAAGATTATTTATTAGAGATTGGGATCCTTGGTCCCCGAGGAAAACATTAAGAAATTATTTTGATGTAGATGTTTTTGAAGATATGATTTATGGTAAGATAGAAGAATATGATGGATTTTTATTACACCATTTTTCATATGTAGATGATATGGAACCCTTGAGAAACATTTTTGGAGTTAAACCAATTGTTATTGAAACTACTTGTATTGGTGAAAAAAAAGTGTATATAGAAACGCTTGTTGAAGATGGTATTGATTTTGAAGATATAAATATAGGAATAGGAATGGAAGATTCTTGTTCAATGATTTATGATCTATTCGGAATTATCCCTACATAAAGCTTAAAAATAGATAATTTGTTTTATTTTTATGTCGTTTAGTACATTTTCTCCTGAATGGTTTTTTGGATATGATGTGGCATTAGAATTTTTATTTGCCATAATTTTATTAGCTGTTGCTATATTCGCTTTTAGAGCATACAAATTAACCGAACAAAAACAATTGATTTATTTTAGTTTATCTTTTTTATTTATTGGGATTTCATATATTATTGAATCTATTTTTAATTATATGACAATTACCAAGTTAAATGCAACTATTTGTCAGGCAGTTAAAATAAAATCTGTTGCATTGTTTGATTTAATGGGGATTTATACTCATATGTTCTTTATGACCATTGGATTAGTTTTATTAGTTTATATGACTTTTAAAGTAGAAGAGAAACGTCCTTTGTGGTTATTATTAATAGTTTCATTAGTCGCAATATTTTTTAGTTGGAATAAGTTACTTATCTTCTTCTTGTTATCATCCATATATTTATTATTTTTAGTGGCGCACTTCTTTGGAAATTGTATTATACATAAAACTGCAAATGCGTTTATGATTGCTTCTGCATTTTTCTTATTATTTATTAGCCATTTACATTTTATATTTGCCCTTAATTCCTCTTTATTTTATTTTGCTGGGCACATTTTAGAATTATTTGCTTATTTGCTTATCTTGTTAAATTTAGTATTGTTAAAAAATGAAAAGAAAAAGAGATCGTCTTGAAATTATACATGACATTTTGCATGCTATAAAAGAGAAGGGAAATAAAATAAAGCCCACCCATATTTTGTATAAATCTAATTTATCTCATCAAATGTTGAAAGATTATTTGGGAGATTTGATTTCTAAAGGGTTTGTTGAATTTAATATAAATAAAAAAGGCGGAAAAAGATATAGTTTAACAGATAAAGGATTTAAATATTTGAGCGATTATTATGTCATTCGTGAATTTGAAAATTCATATGGATTAAATTAATAAGTTTTTTAAAGATGTTATTATTTCTTTTTTCATGAATATAGAACAAATGAGGAAAAAATATAGAGAATTAAATTTGCCTGGCGTTGCATATGGTGAAAGCAAGTTAGATTATGCTCAAAAAAGAGAAGAATTTTTTTCTGATATTGGAGCTTATGAAATGGATAATTCTAGTGTTGAAAATTACCTAGATGATTTAGTAAACAATGATAATTCTAGATTTTGGGTTGGTATGAATAGAGATAAAGATTTTATTTTTAAATATAATGTTTTAGTCCAAGAATTAAAAGTTAGAGGAATTGATTATATCAGATAGTTATTCAAAAATCTATTTGTCCATCCAAAATTCTATCTCCTGAATTTTCTCGCCATCCAATTGTTAATTGATTCACCTCATCCTTAAACAATAAATGGTCTAAATCTTTTTCTCCTGAAAAAATAACCACTCCATTCATTGCTGGATTTCCATATTCTTCTATCCCTTCTCTAAAACAGGAATGTTCTAATTCTTGGTATGTTGTAATATGAGTTCTTATTCCACCCAGTTCTATTTCTGCAGGATTTTCTTCGTATCTTTCTGGTTCAATATCTTCTGGGGAATATTTTATTCCTTCTTTTGCTACTAAAAGCAAGTCTAAATGGGTAGGATATATTGTTTCTGGTTTATCCGTGTGTATTTCTGGACCTACAACGTAATATTTTTTTCTTTTTTTTGCATTTGGAATTCTTACAGAATCCCCAAAGGCGATTACTCCAAGAATATTATTTAGAGATAATTTTGTTTCCCCAGTTTCATCCCAACCAGTTATAGATTTGTATACATCTGCTAATAATACTCCGAAAGGGCCATATCTTGTTGGAACCTTCCTTTCTGCAGGTTCAATTAAACACTCTCCATTTGGGAGATATAACTCTCCTAATCTCTCCTGATTAAAGTATTCTTCAAATCTTTCTAAGGTTAATGGGCCAACATACATATTCTGGAAAATATATTTTGCTTTATAAAAGTTTTCATTCTTAGAAATCTTTATTAATCTGAGATGTTTTTGTACAGTATGCAGGATCAAATATTAGATATGCTGCTAAAAAGAGATGAGATTACATGGCAGGACCTTATTAAGGATTTAGTTAAATCTGAAGATATTGATCCTTGGGATGTAGATATTTCTTTGTTAGCTAAAAAGTATATAGGCATTGTAAAACAGTTGAAAGAAGTTAACTTTTTTGTATCTGGGAAAGTGGTTTTAGCTGCTTCTATGTTATTGAAAATAAAAACTAATAATTTATTAAATAATAATTTTGCTGATTTTGATAGTTTATTGTTTTCTAATGAAGATGATGAAGAGGATAATGGATATTCTGGAAATTATTACAAAGGAACTAATGATCTAAATGTTAGATTAACAATAAAAACTCCTCAAGCAAGAAAAAGAAAGGTTACTCTAAATGATTTAGTTGGAGCTTTAGAAAAAGCATTAGAAGTTGATGAAAGAAGGGAAATTCGTAAAAGAAGATTTGATAGGATCCCTGAAGATATTAAAATTCCAGAAAGAAAAATTAATTTGGGGGAAAAAATAAAAAATATACATGGAACAATAATAGAATGGTTCCAAAAAAATAATAGTGATATTACATTTGAACATTTACTTGATGGAACAGAAAAAACAGATAAAGTTTATACATTTATGCCATTATTACATTTAGAAAACCACAACAAAATACATATGAATCAACCTAAACATTTTGAAAACATTTATATAAGGCTAAAACCAGAAAATGAGAATAATGAGAGAAATAAAGAGGGTTGATATAAAATCTAGTGCAAAGATTTTGGGAATATTTAGTATAATTAGTATTTTGATTGATTTTATATTTGCTAAGATAATTCCTAATGGAAGTGGAGCTGGATTAGAGTGGAATATTATTTTAACTACTTCAGTTGTTGGTGCAGTATCCTTCTTTATTTTAGGAATGGTTTTAATTTTTATATACAATTCATTATCAAATTGGATTGGAGGAATAAAAGTAGAAATATGAAAAAGGTACATAAAAAAGGTTCAGAAGTTGTAGGATTAATATCTTTATTTTTATCTACATTAGTTCATCCAATCAAAAAAATATTTTAGGAGGTTAAATATGGAACATTTATTTAATGCTATAAAAAGACCGTTTACAAATTTTAGCAAATTATTGATTGGTATTATATTTAGTATTATTCCTATTGTTAATTTTATGGCAATTGGATATCAAATACAATGTGCTAAAACAGCTATGTCTAATAAGTTTATGTTGCCTAAATGGGAAAACTTTGGTAAACTATTTATTACTGGAATTATAGGAAGTGTTATAGTTTTTATTTATAGTATTCCTGCATTGGTTTTATTGATTTTGGCTTTTGCTACATTTGTTGTAGATCCGATTAACTTTATTGCTTCTGGTGGCGCAGGCATTGAAGCTGCATTAGCTAATGGAGTTACTGGTCCAGTAATAGTTTTATTGGTATTAGGGATTATTGCTCTTGTTTTAGCAAGCTTAGTTGGAAGTTCAGCTTTGATAAACTATTCTAGTAGTTTGAAGTTTGAAAATGGATTTAAGAAAAGTGTTTGGAGAAAGGCATTTTCTGGTAAGTTTTTCGGAACATGGTTGTTAGCTGGAATATATGGATTCTTAATCGCTGTAATATTGGGATTAATTCCTGCATTTGGAATTATAGATATTGGTGATGGAATTCAAAGTTTTATATATGGAGTAACATATATGACTGCTTTAGCAACTATCTATAAAAAACTTTAATTTTTTCTTTTTTATTTTAATTTTCTTAATAAATCTTCGTATGATATTAATTTCTCTTTTCCAGATTTCATATTTCTTAAGGTAAACTTATGTTGATTAATTTCTTTTTTACCAATTATTAATGCATAGGGTATATCTAATTTATCTACATAGTCTAAATTTTTAGAAATTGCTCTTGAAGTTATATCCATATCTACAGGAATTCCTTCTTTTCTTAGTTTATCAATTACTTTTATTGCTTCACTTGTAGATTTTTGAATTACTTCTTTTGTTGTTTTAATTGGGATAACATAAATTTTTACTTTTGTTTTTATTTGATCTGGATTTTCTATTTTTATTGCTTCTGAGATTACATCTAGTCCAAAAGAGATTCCTACTGCAGGGTACTCTCCAGAACCAGCATAATTGCCAATCATTCTATCATATCTTCCTCCACCACAAATTGAAGAGGTTACTTGAGAATCATTTAAGAATCCTTCAAAGATAGTTCCAGTGTAATAACCAAACCCTCTAGCTAGAGAGAGATTTAATTTTATGTTTTCTTTTTGTTTTTTATTAAAATAAGAAAATAATTTTTTTAATTCTTCTATTCCTTCTCTTCCGTCTGCCCCTTTTATTAATGGTTCTAATTGATCAAAAATTTGTTGTGCAGTTCCTTCTATTTTTAGAATTTTAGTTATTTCTTCTAACGTTTTTTCATCCAATATTTTAGAGAGTTCTTCTTTTACTCCTTTTAATCCTAATTTTTGTAATTTATCTATTATAATTATTGTATCTTGGAGTTTTTCTTTTTTTACTCCCGCATTTTTCATTAAAGATTCTAATAATTTTCTATTATTTATTTCCATGCTTGCATTTAGTTTTAATTTTTGGAATACTTCTAAAGATAATTTAATTAATTCTGCATCTGCCAACATATTTCGTGTTCCAACTACATCTACATCACATTGCCAAAATTCTCTATACCTACCTAGTTTTATTGGACCATCTCTGAATACTTCTCCAATTTGATAACGTTTGAAAGGCAATTTTATATTTGGATTCATTGCAATGTATCTTGCTAGAGGTACTGTTAAATCAAATCTTAAACCTAAGTCTCTACTACCTTGATCTTTTAATTTGAATGTTTCTTTCATAGCATCTGATGATTCCCCAGCTCCGAATTTATTTGCTAGAATGTCAAATCTTTCTACTATTGGAGTTTCTAAAGAATTAAACCCGTACACTTCGAAAGTTTTTTTGAGTTCATTTGTTATACTATCTCTTAGAATCTTATCTTCTGGATTGATATCTCTCATTCCTTTTGGTAGTTGTAATTTCATTATATTTGATCTCCTTCTCTTTGTTTAAATATGTTTTGAATGCGATAGCGGGGAATTGAACCCCGGCTTAAGGCGCCACAGGCCTTCGTACTAACCACTATACGACTATCGCCATTAAATTTACTTTTAGAAATAAAGTTTGCACTATTAACAATGAATACAATCAGCACTTTGTGCCTTAGCCTTTGTTAATAATTTCATCTTAAAGTATATGCTAGAGCATCTATATATAAATGTTTCTATATTTCGAAATATTCATCGCATAAAGAACAATAATAATTGATTTTTCCTTCTTCATTACGCCCAACAAATGGGTGCCTATAAGGTAAATTTACTTTACAAGTAGTACAAGAAAGATCTGATTCTTCCTTTTTAGCTTCAATTTCCAACATTGATGCCCTCATTAATTTTTCTAATGGATGTTCTGTTAAATTTATTTCAAGTTTGTTTTTCTGTTGTTTTTCTGACATTAAAATGTAAAATGATTTAAACTTAAAAATATCTTTATCTTTGAAAATATATTTTTTATCTTTCATAATATTTAAAAAGGGTAAGAAGACTGCAAGCTTCATGAAAATCGGCCAAGAAAGAATAGAAGGAATTTCTGATGTTGTAGAAGGATTAATCTCAGAAAGAAGAGGACAATTACCGCGTGCTTTATATCATCAAGCAAGAGGAGCACTTCCAGATTATGATATAAATTGGAAGGATATGGACCCAGTATTTAATTATTTACAAGAACAAAAAAGAATTTTTCCTGTAGAAAATTTTTCTAAAAATATTGCAACAAGAGCATATAAAGTAAGAAGTTAGAATTCTTTTTGATAATAGACATTATCTTTTTCTAGTTCTTTTTTTTCTTTCCAAAGATTGTATTGCCAGAATGTAAGTATTATTGCTGCAGCTATTTTAACAGTTTCTTTGAACATTTTCCATCTAGATTTTGAATTCATGTTTTTGTTTAAATCTAATTATATTTAAATTTTACCTAGTTTCTTTGCTAGTTCTTCTGTTTCTTTTAGTAAATCTCTAATTTCTTGTAACCCTTGTTCCCAGAACTCTTTTTTTGTTATATCTATTCCTAGTTTCATAAATATATCTTTTGGAGATTCTGAAGACCCTGCAGCTAAAAATTCTTTTACTTTTTCAATGTTTTTTGGATCTTTTTTTACTAAAGATTGCATTGCTTTTGAAATTAATAATCCAGAAGCGTACGAATATACGTAAAAGAAACTTCTAATATGGCTCCAATAAACCCACCAGTTTTCAGAACCAGGAGATTGTTCCACGAAGTCCCCCATATATGCAGACATATTTTTTTGAAATATTTCTCCAATTTTAGTTTTTGATAGGTGCCCAGATTTTCTATATTCTTCATGTAATTCTTGTTCAAATTTATAACAAGCCATTTGTCTTTGGACAGAAGAGATTTCTGCATTCAATTTTTCCATCAATAATATTAATTTAGTTTCATCATTTGCTTCTTTTAATAATTCTTGTGTTACAAAGTCTTCCATGAATGTACTTGCTACTTCTGCGGTTGATTTTGGAGTATCAAAATATAATGCGGGTTGTTTTTTCTTCATTAATTCATTATTTATTCCATGGCCAAATTCATGGGCCATTGTTTTTACGTCATCCATTTTATTTTTATGGTTTAGTAGAATAAATGTTGGTTGGGTTTTTAACATATGTGCACAGAATGCTCCTCCAGATTTTCCTTTTTTTGGAAAAGCATCAACTTGTCCATTTTCTATGAAACTTTGTATTATTTCAGCAAATTCTTCATCTAAATTTTTGAATGTTTTGTAAACTAAATCAATTGAATCTTCATAAGTATATTTTTTATCTATTTCCCCGTATTCTATTGCTCTTTCATGATATTCTAATTTTTTTAAATTTAGAAGTTTTGCTTTTAATTCATAATATTTTTTTGTAATATCAAAGTTATCTTCTACTGTTTTAATTAATGTATCTACAACTTCTGTTTCAATGTCATCTGAAACATGTCTTGCTTCATCAGGACGTTTTAATCCTCTTAAAGAATCATTTACTTGTTTGTTATTTAATACTGCATTTATTTCTTCTTCTGCAACATCAACGTTCTTTTCTAAAATGTCATTGAATGCTTTTGCTGCTTCATCTCTTACTTTTTTATCTTTAGATTTGAATAATGATAATAATTCTTCGTATGTCCTTAATTTTGTTTTTCCTTCTTCATCTTTTGTTTCTCTTTCTTCTTTTGATAATAATCTTTCAACCATTGATACCCATAATGAATATGAAGATTGAGATTTTAAATTTAGAATTATTTCTTCTTTTTCTGAAAGCATATATTTTGCATTTTCAAATAATTTTTTTAA
>JABHMJ010000042.1 GCA_018693795.1 Candidatus Woesearchaeota archaeon
ATAGAAGAAAATACAATACAAATCTTACACTTAAATCATCTGTTGAAAATAAAAAACATCTATTAAGGATATTAAAAGTTGAAGAGGAAAAAGAAGAATTAATTCAATTTGATATAGATTTAGCTATGACAAATGATTTTGATGATTTTTAGGAGGGTAAAAAAATGGTCGAACAAGATACTGATATAAAATTAAACGAAGTATTTGCAGGAAAAGTAGTGAGGAAAGATTTAACTAAAACTTTAGGTAAAAGTGAAAATGTTCCAATATATGTAATAGAGTATCTTTTAGGGCAATATTGTGCAACTGATGACGATAATATCATAAAAGAAGGATTACAAAAAGTTAAAAATATTTTAGCAGATAACTTTGTTCGACCAGATGAAGCTGAAAAAGTAAAATCAAATATCAGGGAAAAAGGATACTATACTGTCATTGATAAAGTCACAGTTAAATTAAATGAAAGACGAGATGTTTATGAAGCAGAATTTTCAAATTTGGGATTAAAGGGTGTTGAAGTAGAACCAAATGATGTTAAAAGATTTGAAAAACTTCTTTGCGGAGGTATTTGGTGCATTCTTAAAATAAGCTATTCAACTGAAGAATCTAAAAATCCATTTATTATTGAAAGTTTAAAACCAATTCAAATTGCTAGTATGAAAATTCAGGAGTTTATAGATGCGAGGGAAAAATTCCAGACTGAAGAGTGGATTGATGTTATTTTAAGATCTATAGGGATGGAACCAACTCAATTAGAAGAGAAAACTAAATGGCATATCCTGGAAAGACTTGTACCTTTAATAGAGAATAATTATAATTTAGTAGAACTTGGCCCAAGAAGTACAGGAAAATCTCATGTTTACAAAGAAATTTCTGCCAATTCTATTTTAATGTCTGGTGGTCAAACTACAGTTGCAAATCTATTCTATAATATGTCCACTAGAAAAATAGGTCTTGTGGGTTATTGGGATGTAGTTGCATTTGATGAAGTTGCAGGAATGAACTTTAAAGATAAAGATGGAATTCAAATCATGAAAGATTATATGGCATCAGGATCATTTGCAAGAGGAAAAGAGGAAAAGAATGCTAATGCTTCAATAGTATTTGTAGGTAATATTAATCAAAGCGTTTCATCATTGTTAAAAACTGCACATCTATTTCAACCATTTCCAGAATCTATGAATAATGATAGTGCTTTCTTTGATAGGATTCATTACTATTTACCTGGATGGGAAGTTCCAAAATTTAAACCAGAACATTTCACAGATAGATATGGATTTATTGTTGATTATTTTGCAGAATTTCTAAGGGAAATGAGAAAAAGAAATTTTAGTGATCAAATTAGTAGCTATTTCAAACTTGGTAATAACCTAAATCAAAGAGATGTAATTGCAGTTACAAAAACATTCTCTGGATTAATGAAATTATTGTATCCTAATCAAAAAGCAACTAAAGAAGAAATACAACAAGTTCTTGAATATTCACTTGAAGGGAGAAGAAGAGTGAAAGAACAACTAAAGAGAATGGGAGGGATGGAATTCTTTGATGTTAATTTTTCATATATAGATAATGAAACTTTAGAAGAACATTTTGTAAGTGTGCCTGAATCAGGAGGAAACAAATTAATTCCTGAAGGAGTTATGAATCCAGGACATATATTCACAGTAGGATATGCTAATGGTACAAAAATAGGTGTCTATAAACTTGAATTACAAGTAGTTAATGGAACAGGAAAATTTGAAAAATCTGGTTTAAACTCTAATGCCAAAGCAAAAGAAGCCGCAAATACTGCAATAAATTATTTTAAAGCAAATGCTAAAAACATTAGCCAAATGATCAAGTATAAAGAAAAAGATTATTTCTTACACATACAAGATCAGTATGGTGTTGGTCTAACTTCAGACATTGCTCTTGCATACTTCATTAGTTTATGCTCTGGATCATTAAATAAGCCAGTAGATGAACAATTAGTGGTGTTAGGTACTATGACTATAGGTGGATCTATTAATTCAATAGAGAACCTAGCAGATCAATTACAAATATGTTTGGAAGCAGGAGCAAAGAAAATATTATTGCCTATGTCTTCTGCAGGAAAAATGTCTTCAGTACCTCCGGAATTATTTAGTAAATTTCAAATTGCATTTTATTCAGACCCAATAGATGCAGTTTACAAAGCATTGGGGTTTAATCATTAGATGTTAAAATGACAAACGAAATAAAAACTCAAGTGGATAAAGCATGTGTGATACTTGCAGGTGCAGGAACTGGTAAATCTTACACTATTAAACAAAAAGCCAAATATCTCGTTGAAGAATTAAAGTATAATCCTGAAGAAATCCTTTGTCTTACTTTTTCAAATGAAGCAACTAATTCACTAAAGAAAGGAATGCAAGAAGAGATTAATTCAACAGAAGATGTTGATGTTAAAACATTTCATGCATTTTGTGCAGATATATTAAGAGAAGAAGGTCATTTAGTTGGCGTTCAAGAAGGTTTTGAGATATTGCTTCCTGATGATGCTAAGATTTTTATGCATAAATATTTAGAAATTAAACCTTATTGGTCAAACAGATACATAAACACAATATCTACTGCAAAAGATTTTGGTATTAGTATAGATGATATTAAAGGACATTTGAATAAATTAAAAGAGAACTTGTCTGGAGATAATCTTGAAGAACAAACAAATGGTTTACTGATAAATTCTGAAAATTTTCAAGC
>JABHMJ010000043.1 GCA_018693795.1 Candidatus Woesearchaeota archaeon
ATAAAAATTATTTTTTCTTAGAAGAAAATTTAGAGAACTTCTCAACTGAATTAAACAAAATAAATGATACATTCGTTAATCTAAATGATATTCTTCTTGTTAGAGAGGAATATGAAGCTCTCAATGATGAAATAAAGAAAATTGTAATAAAATATTCAGGATTAGAAAAAAAAGACAGATTAATGGACACTTTCAAAAAATTATATTGGAGTAAAGTTTTAGAAAACATATTGAAAAAGGGAAACATTATTCCACCAAAAGATTTAGTTGAAAAATATCGATTAAATGCATTCGAAGTTAGTGATAACTGGAGATTTAAAATAATGGGTGCTGCAAATATGAAAAAACCTTCTTTAGCTATAACCAGCTCTGGATCTAGCGAAGTTTCAATACTCAGAAGGGAAGGAAAAAAGAAGAGAAGATTAAAACCCATAAGAGATTTATTATCTGAAACATCTGATTTATCTTTTAGCTTAAAACCTTGTTTTATGATGAGTCCACTGAGTGTAAGCCAATATATTGATCCAAATAAAATAAAATTTGATGTAGTAATCTTTGATGAAGCTTCTCAGATTATGCCCCAGGATGCGGTTCCCTGTCTAATGAGGTCCAAACAAGCAATAATTATGGGAGATACTCAACAACTACCTCCCACTACATTTTTTAGTTCACAGGATGAAGAAGAAGTAGAAGAAGAGATTGAGGATTTAGAAAGTTTTTTGAGTGAAGCTAGCATAAAATTTAGAGAAAAAAGTTTAGATTGGCATTATAGGAGCAATGATGAATCTCTTATTGCATTTTCAAACCATTTTTTCTATGATGGAAGATTAATAACATTTCCAAATTCTTCTAATTCAAATGGTTTAGAACATATCTATGTAAAAGAAGGAGTTTATGATAGAGGAAAATCAAGAAAGAATAGAAAAGAAGCAAAAGCAATTGTTGAAAGCTATGTTTCTCTAAAAAAGAAGTATCCCACTAAATCATTCGGCATAATAGCTTTTAGTATAGCTCAAGAAAATGCAATAAGAGAGGAATTCCAACTAAAAAAAATAGATTTAGATGCAAGTATAGGATCTGAAAAAGAAGACCTTTTTGTAAAGAATTTAGAAACTGTTCAAGGAGATGAAAGAGACATAATCATTATCTCAGTTGGTTACGGGAAAAGTTCAGATGGTAAATTAAGTTATAACTTTGGTCCAATAAATAAAGAGGGAGGATTTAAAAGATTAAACGTAGCGATAACTCGTTCTAGATTTAAAACCCTAATCTTTTCAAGTATTTTACCAACTATGTTGGATGAGGACAAAATAAATTCTCAGGGTCTAAGGAACCTTAAACAATATATGACCTATGCAAGGAAGAAAAATATTGGCGGTTTGATTAGTTCGACCGAACACTTAAATTTTGATTCTGGTTTTGAGGAATCCGTTTATGATAGTTTAATTAATGAAGGTTACGATGTAAGTTGCCAAGTTGGTTGTTCAGGTTATAAGGTAGACCTAGCAATAAAACACCCCAAAAACAAAGGAGAATATATTTTGGGAGTTGAATGTGATGGTGCCCAGTATCATTCATCAAGATATGCGAGAGATCGGGATAAAGTCAGACAAGATGTTCTAGAAAGGCTGGGGTGGAAAATTCACAGGATTTGGTCTGATGACTGGTTAAATAATCGAGAACACGAATTGGAAAAAATAAAAAACAAAATAAATTCTCTATTGAAAAGTAAAAAAAAATTTGAAAAGAAGCAGGATAATCAATTTTTAGATGCAGATGAAGAACATTTAGAAGAAAAAGAAATAGAGGATTTATTTGAAAGTTATGAATTTGCAGATATTCCTACAAGGAGAAGAAAGCTCGAATATGATTCATATGGAGACTTATATGATGAAGAGTATATAAAAAGATTAATCAGAGAAGTTTTAAGTATAGAGGAACCAATAGAAAAATCCCTACTATATAAGAGGGTGGCAAATTCATTTGGGATAAGAAAGGTTGGAGCAAGAATTAAAAGAAATTTTGATGGTTTAATTAATGAAATGGGTATACAAAAGAATGGAGAAACCCTATCCTGGAAAAGAATAACAGGTATCTTTCCCCCTAGAATTTCAAATGAAGAGGTTAGGCCTTTTATATACATACCAAAAGAAGAATTGGCAGGCGCACTTATTGAAATATTAAAAAATAATTTTTCAACAGATAGAAAATCAATAATGAAGGATGTCACTAAAATTTATAATATAAATCGTTTGGGTAATAAAGTTCATAAAAAAGTGGAAGAAGCTATCAAATATTTAAAAAGGAAGAAATTAATTGAGGAATTCGATGGAAAAATACGGAAAACTAAGGAAAAATGAAAACGCTAACTAAATCTAAATATTTACTGGGATTACAATGCCCTAGACAGGTTTGGGTACATTTTCATGAACCAGATAAGGTTCCAGAAGTTGATGCGGCAACTCAAAAAATATTCGATGAGGGAAATGAAGTTGGCGAACTAGTAAAAGAACTATTCCCTGGCGGAATTGATCTGCCAACTAAAGACTTTTTGGGCAACATTCAATTAACTAAAGGTTCCCTAAATGAAGGAAAACCTTTATTTGAGCCAGGATTTTTAACAGAAGATGGATTGTTTTCTAGAGGAGATATTTTACTTCCAACAGAAAATGGATGGGACATAATCGAAGTCAAAAGCGGTTCTAAAGTTAAAGATATTAACGTTGAAGATGTAGCATTTCAAAAATATTGTTATCAGAAATGCGGATTAAAAATAAATAAATGTTATTTAATGCATCTAAATAATGAATATGTTAGGGATGGAGATTTGGATGTCCAAGAACTATTCATACAAGAGGATATTACAGAAAGAGTAGAAGAAATATTGCCACAAGTTCCTGAGAAAATTCAATTAATAAAGGAAACAGTGGATGATCCAATAAGTCCAGAAAATAAAATTGGGTCCCATTGTAGTAAACCATATAATTGTCCATTTCAAGAGGAATGTTGGAGTTTTTTACCAGAAAATCATGTTGCTCACTTATATAGGGGGGGTGCCAAAGCTTTTGAATTAATTGATGGGAATATTCATGCTCTAAAAGATATTCCAGATGAATATAAACTAAATGATAAACAGCAAATTCAAAAAGAATGTGCTAAAACAGGAAAACCACATATACATAAAGAATCTCTGAAGCATTTTCTTTCAGGTTTAAAATATCCATTGTATTACTTGGATTTTGAAACATTTTCTACTGCAGTTCCAAAATTTGATGGATTAAAACCTTACCAACAAGTTCCTTTTCAATATAGTTTACATGTTGTTGACTCCCCTGGTGCAGAACCAAAACATTATTCTTTTTTGTATAAAGGAAAGGAAGATCCTCGTAAGGAGTTTATTTCTTCTTTAAAGAAAGTTTTAGGAGAAGCAGGAGATATAATTGTTTATAATCAAAGTTTTGAAATTTCTCGTTTAAGAGAAACTGCTGCTTTTCTTCCAGAGTATAATGATTGGGTAGAAAGTGTTGTAGGTCGTGTTGTTGATTTATTGATTCCATTTAGAAATTTTAGTTATTATAATCCAAAACAAGAGGGTTCAGCTTCTTTGAAATATGTTTTACCTGCTTTAACTGGCAAAGATTATTCACATTTGGGGATAAATAATGGTTCTGATGCTCTTTTACAATTTTATAATGCTACTTATGGAAATGCTTCAGAGGAAGAAAGAGAGAAAGTTTTCAAAGATTTAGAAGAATATTGTGAATTAGATACTTTGGGTATGGTTTGGATTGTTGATGCTTTGGGGGAATTGATAGGATAAGACTTATAAATTTAAACTTTATAAATTATTTAATTAAAATGTCAATTAAAATGAAAAAACAACAAACAACAAACAACATTGCAATTCCCAATAAAGATTTAGAAATTCTCAAAAAACATTTTTCTAATTGCTTTGATAAAGGAGGAAATTTTGATATTGAAAAGTTTAAAAAAGAACTATCTAAAAATGAAATAGATTTTTCTAAAGAGGGTTATGGGATTGATTGGTTAGGGAAAAATTACGCTAGATTAATTGCAAGTGATAATGCTACAACCCTTCTAAAAGGAAATAAAGATTGGAATAAAAAAGATGAAAATAAAGATTCCAAAAACTTGCTTATAAAAGGGGATAATCTAGAAGTATTAAAACATCTTTCAAACAATTACTATGAAAAAATAAAAATTATATATATTGATCCTCCTTATAACACTGGAAGTGATGGATTTGTATATCAAGATGATAGAAAATTTACAGTAAAAGAATTATCAAAACTCGCAGGGATAGATGAAGAAAAAGCAAAAAGAATTTTAGAGTTTACTCAAAGTAAAAGCAATTCTCACAGTGCGTGGCTTACTTTTATGTATCCAAGGTTGTATATTGCAAAACAACTTTTAAAAGATGAAGGGGTTATTTTTATTTCAATTGATGATAATGAGGTTGCGCAATTAAGACTTTTAATGGATGAAATTTTTGGAGAAGAAAATTCTCTCGATAGGGGAACTTTGATATGGGTCAACAAGGGCAGTACAAAGGGGTTTAATAAAATTGTAAAAAACCACGAATATATTCTGGCTTATGGAAAAAACGCAAGTTTGGTTAAAAGTTTTTATGGTAAAAACCATATAGATGAATTAGATATTATTAATGAAAGACTCCAAATTAAAAGAACTCTAAAAAATCCTACATCTCAAGTTTTATTTCCAAAGGGCATAAAAATAGAAGAAGTAGACAACACTCTTTTTGAAAATTCTGTGGGAGGGAAAACAGGCAGAATTGACATTATTAATAATAATAGAAAAATGATTTTTGAAAATGGACGCCTAAAACATGACATAATCCTAGAGGCCGCATTTCCGTATAAAAATCAAATGATTAAATTTTTTAAAAATGATGGTGAAGTTTATGATTTTAAAGGTCAAAAATGGCTTGAAGTATATTTCAAAAAAACAGGAATACCCTATTTTAAAAAAGAGAGAAATACAAAAATTATAAGCTCCATTTTGGATGACTGTGGCAATTCCGGTTTAAAAGATGTTGAAAAATTGAATATTCCTTTTAATAATCCAAAACCAGTGAATTTAATTGAGAAAATTATTGACTATTTTTCCTCAAATGAAGATGTCATCCTCGATTTCTTCGCTGGATCTGGAACAACAGGAGAAGCAGTAATGCAGTTAAATTCTGATACAAAGGGGAATAGAAAATATATTCTAGTTCAACTTCCTGAAGAAATAAATCCTCAGAAAGACAAAATCTCATATGATTTTGTTAAAAAAGAATTAAAAATAAAAAACCCCACAATTTTTGATATAACAAAAGAAAGATTATATAGGTCAGCCAAAAAGATAAAAGAAGATAAAGAAAAAACAACAGACATAGATTTTGGATTTAAAATATTTGAAACAATACCTATTTGGGAAGATTATAATTTTGATACGGAAGAGTTTAGTTCACAAACAAAACTTTTCAATGAAAGTAATTTAAGAAAAGAGGACTTACAAATTCTTCTAACAACTTGGAAAACTTATGATGGAATTCCGCTTACACAAGATTTAAAAGAAATAAATTTAGATGGATATACTGGATATTACTTTGACAATAAATTATACTTGATAGATAAAGGATTTAAAACAAAAAATCTTAAAAAATTATTAACTGAAATTGATGAAAACAAAGAGTTTAATCCTGCAATTGTTATTGTATTTGGTTATAATTTTGAAAGTAAAGTTTTAAGAGAAATTGCAGAAAATATAAAAAACTATTCTAATAAAAAAAATATGGGAGTTGATTTTGTAACAAGATATTAAAATGGCGGGATTTAATTTTGAAAAAAACTTAGAACATCAAAGTCAGGCAGTAAACTCTACGGTGGGTGTTTTTGATAGTGTAGAAATAACAAAACCAAAAGGGATAGAAAAAGAATTCACCAATCCCTTCTTGATTAAAGATACAAGTTTTAAATATGTGAAAAATATAGGGAATATTCAAGAACAAAATAGTATCGAAAGAAGTGTAAAAGGTAGGAGCAATATTCTTGATATTATGATGGAAACCGGAACAGGAAAAACTTATGCTTACACCAAAACTATTTTTGAACTCAATAAATTATATGGAATCTTTAAGTTTGTAATTGTGGTGCCCACATTACCCATTAAAGCAGGGACAATTGATTTTTTAAATTCAGATAGCGCGAGAGAACATTTTAAGGAACAATACGGTAAAACAATAAAAATCCATATTGTAGAAAGTAAAAATGGTAGGAAAAATAAAAAATCTTATATGCCTCCTGCCATAAATAGTTTTGTCAATGCGGGAAGTTTTGAAAAAAATAAAATTCAAGTATTAATAATAAATGCGGGGATGGTTAATTCCAAAACCATGCAAGAAAAGTTTGATAGAACTTTATTAGATAAACATACAATCCCTTTTGAAGCTATCTCTGCAACAAAACCTTTTATGATTATTGATGAGCCCCATAAGTTTACTAAAGAAAATACAACATGGCAAAATATTCAGAAAATGGATCCCCAATTTATTCTTAGATATGGTGCAACCTTTAAAGAAAATGAAAATCTAATTTATAACTTAACTGCTGTTGATTCCTTTAATAGAAATCTAGTAAAGGGAGTTATTGGCCACATTACAGAATTTGAAACTGGGAAAAATGCAATAATAAAATTTGTAAATTCTGATGGCAAAGAAGCAAGTTTAGATTTAATAGAAAATGATAAAAAGAAATCATTTAAGATTATTGCAAAAGAAAGTTTAGAAAAAATGCATAATGCAATGGCAGATTTGTATATTGAAAATTTAAACAAAACCACAATTATTTTGTCTAATGGATTAGAATTAAAAAAAGGAGATAAAATAAATCCATATTCTTATGCAGAAACATTGCAAGAAACAATGATTCAAAAAGCGATTAAACATCATTTTGAACAAGAAAAGAAATATCTTACAAGGGTAGTCAAAATAAAGCCACTAACTCTGTTTTTTATTGATAATATTGAAGAATATAGAAATAAAGAAGGGTATCTAAAAAAAACTGTTGAAAAATATATAAAAGTAGAAGTTAAGAAATTGTTAAAAACAGAAAAAGATAAATTCTATAAAGAATACTTAGAAAAAACTTTGCAAGATATTTCAAAAACTCACGGAGGTTATTTTTCTAAAGATAATAGTGAAAAAGATGAGGCAATTGAAAAAGAAGTAAATGAAATTTTGCACGATAAACAAGAAATACTAGATTTAGAAAATCCAAGAAGATTTATTTTTTCTAAATGGACATTAAGGGAAGGGTGGGACAATCCAAATATTTTTCAGATTTGTAAATTAAGAAGTAGTGGATCAGAGATTTCAAAATTACAAGAGGTAGGTCGTGGGCTTCGTTTGCCAGTAAATCAATATGGAAATCGTGTAAAAAATGAACAATTTTTCTTAAATTATTTTGTAGATTTTACTGAGAATGATTTTGTAGAACAATTGGTAAATGAAATAAACGAAAAATCAGGGGCAATTTCAATAGAAGATACCCCCAAAAAACTTACAGGTGAAATAATTAAACAAATAGTTGAAAAATATAATATCCAGGAAGAAAAATTGTTAGAAAAGCTAGATGGTGCAAGTGTTATCAAAAGGAATAATGATTTTAAAACAGATGGATTTGAGTATATAAAAACAAATTATCCGCTTATTTTTGAAGGGATAAATTCAAACAAAGTTAGAAGAGTCGCAGATACCAAAAAGAAACTGGGGATAAGGGTTAAAAAATACGCAGAATTAAAAGATTTGTGGGAAAAACTTAATGAAAAAGTTGTATTAGAATATAAAATAGAAAATGAAAACAAATTTAAAGAACTTTTTATAGATTTTTTAAAAAACAACCCTTCTTTTTCAATTGAAGGGGTAAAAGAGAAAATAGCAAAAATAACCTTTGAAAAAAAACAAGCTACCTTAAAAGAAGAAGTTGCAATCTATGGAAATAAAATAAAACCTATCTCAACAATGAGATATGATGAATTTTTGAAACAACTATCTAAAATTTTACATATTAATTTAAAAACTTTGCATCAGTGTTTTGTTGAAACAAAAATAGAAATAGATAAATATCAAAATCAATCTACTATTAGATTTTTCCAAAAAAAATTTAATGATTACTTGATGTATGAGGCTTTGAACAAATTTACAATTGAATATAAAAAAGTAACAGGTTCCATTCATCCAACAAAATTTACAAATGTTGATGGCAAAGTTAAAGATGAAATTGACGCTTCTGATGTAGGGTTACTTTATTCGGATGACCTTGTAGCAAACAATTATTTTTTTGAGGAATTATTTTATGATTCAGAATTAGAAAAAGAAAATATAAAAACAAAAGTAAGTGAAGTGATTGTTTTTACTAAGATACCTAAAAATTCAATTAGGATACCTGTTGCAGGAGGTAAAAGCTATTCTCCCGATTTTGCTTATGTCTTAAATTTTGAGGATGGCAAAAAGAAATTGTATTTTATTGTTGAAACAAAAAATACTGATGAAGAAAGCCTAAGAAAAGAAGAAATACAAAAGATTAAACATGCAGAAAAATTCTTTGGGGATACTATAAAAATAAAATTCAAAACACAATTTAGTGATAGGAAAATAGCAACTTTAATTCAAGAGATATATAATAAATAATATTTTAGTTATTCTCCTTCCAACTCCAATAATCACACTTCCCAACAATAACATGATCCAAAACAGAAATACCCAATAATTCTCCCGCTTCTCTAAAAATTTCAGTAACTCTCTCATCCTCAGAACTAGGACTACAATCACCTGAAGGATGATTATGAACTAATATTATGGAATTTGCACTCTCTTTAATAGCACTCTTAAAAACCTCACGTGGATGAACCAGAGAACTATTTAAGGTACCAACAGAAACAACAGAATCTTTAATAATAAAATTTTTAGTATCTAAATACAAACAAAGAAAATACTCTTTTTTACGTTTACCATAAGAATCAACAAAATAATCATAAACATCTTTGGCAGAAGTAATCTTTCGTTTATAACCATGATTAACCAATTTATTATATCTTTTACTCAACTCAATTAAAGCTTGTATTCTAAATGCTTTTCCAATATCATTATTACATTCTTTCAACAACTCAGTAAAACCAAGTTCTTCAAATTTGTGTAAATTATATTTTTTTAATAATCTGTTACTTATTTCTAAAGCACTCTCTTTTTTATCCCCTTTCCCAAATATTATTGATAATAACTCTGCAGTATCTAATGAAGAAGCACCCTGTTTTAGTAATTTAGAAGAAGGTTTGTTAAATGAAGGCAAATCTTTTATTTTCATAAAAAAACTAACTAAAATCTCTTTAAAAGGTTTTATTTAGTTAACTACTAACAAAAGTGTCTCCCATCTCTTCATACCTTTCCACCAATTCCAAAAATATTTCATTTATTTCCATTTAGACCTCCAATTATTTCAAAGGCCTATTGCTTAACATGTCTAAAGACTCGGTTTATTGCTTGACCATTTTCCTAAATTCTGAATACAATTCAAAAAACTTACTTTTCAAAGCAGGAGTATTCATAACAGTTTCAAAATTTAAATCATAAGTATTACCAGAAGCGCAAGAAACAACAGGAGCTTTCTGTACATCTAAACAAAAGGAATCAATCTCTTTACTTAACCTCTCAACTTTCAATAACTCCTTTTCATTTAAAATCATTCCGCAATTACAATGCATTGCATCAATTGGATTCTTTCTATCACACCTGGGGCAAGTAATTAACTGCATAACCTTTTCATTACTCCCTTCAGAACTAACAATTCCATACATTTCAGCATATTTGTTATTAACATGGTCTTCAGAGTAATGCAAATAAATCTTCGCCATTTGAGATCCTTCACTCCATCCCGCCCTAACAGACAAATCCCTCTCAGACCAACCTAATCTACCCAATTTATCCAAAGCAGCATGTCTAAAAGCATGCGGATTAACTCTTTTAGTTATTCCAGAACGTTTAGCATATTTAACCAACAATCCACGAATTCCAGCTAAAGTAAGTCTTTTTCCATAATCACGAGTACCAAGACAATAAAATAAAGGAGCTTCAGAATTTTTCTTGTATACATGTTGGTTCTTATAACGCCTCAAATAAGGTTCACTAATAATCAATCTAATCTTTCTTTTTTTAGTCTTACTCTCTTGTATATCAATAAAAGCACCATAACTATCAAAACTAATATTTCCAACATTCAAATCAATTAATTCTCCAACTCTACACCCACTTTCTGCTAGAATAGATATCAATGCTTTATCTCTAGCCAAATCTGCTGAATTAATTAGTTTCAAAATATCAGAATCATCCAACAACTTATTTTGATCCAATCTCTCAATCATGCACTTATCAAATTTCATATTCTCCAAAGTTTCAACAATTTCATTAAAATCCAATTTTTCACGTTTTGCTAGCCAAGCATAAAAACATTTCAGAGTTTTTGCAATAGAATTCAACACTGATTGACTACAAGAAGAATATCGCTCAATAAATCCTTCTGCATCAGATAAATTGGCCTCTAAATACTCTTTGTTAATATACACGCCAAATCTCCGTAAATGCCTTATATACTCATAAAAAGTTGCATAGCTTCTAGCCTTCTTACTAGACTTAGTCACTGTATTGCCTGTCCTAAGGGCCATGTAATAGGTTCTCAATAACTTTTGTTGATCTAAACTCAAGTTTCCCTTCACAATAACCTTAGAACTACTATCTCTGCTTTGATCTACCTGATCAGTTAAACACCTTTCAATTCTTTCAATATACTGTTCTTCTCGTTCTTTTCTCATTTTATAACAAATAGCCAAATTTCCTTTTTTTTAAAATTATTTATTCATCCTAGAAGAAAGATGAATTTTGTTAATCAACTCCAAGAAAACCAATAATTTTTTTATTTTAATATTGTTAATTTCTTTGGTTTTTGTTTTATATCCAATTCTTTAAAATTTATATTGACAAAATATGCTCCAGAAGGTAAATTCCTACCTGAGCTATCTTTTTGATTCCAAAAATAGGAATTGCTTTCCCCAATTTCTGCAAAAATATCTTCTGTTCTTAACATTCTTCCTTTTAAATCAGATATAGTTATTCTTGCCTGGCCATATCCTGAATAATCTATGGTAGTCCCAGACTGAGGATTTGATGGGTTGGGATATAAATTAGTTATACCATAATTAACTTGTATTATTTCTCCAGGATTATTTGGGTCTTCAATGTCTTCAATGGAAACTTGATTATATGCATCAAAGAATTCAGATGGAGGACTTCTAGGGCCTTCATCTCCGTCAAAATCAACACCAGAAACATAAATTCTAAACCAATAATTAACTCCGGAGGTAAAACTAACAAAAGCAGATTCACCTGTAGCTTCCTTTATTTTAAATATTTCCCCATAATCTCCACTTTCAGGATTATAGTATTCGATATAAACATTATAATATTCAACTTCAGGTCCAGTTTCAGGAGGTCCCCACACATATTGTACTTCATCTTCATCCATCCCACTAGGATCAATATAATTCATAGGATTATTAGAAACATAATTGTAAGCATGATTATCTTTTATTGGATCAACAGAAGTAAATCTTCCTAATGAAGAATCATAATATCTTGCATTAAAATAATATAAATCAGAATCTAATTCTTTTCCAGTAAAACTAAATCTTTTACCAATTTTCAACGATTGACCAAAGGGTAATGATTTAGACTCAACATCTGATCCTAAACGATCTTGATAATGATAAGTAATAGTGTCATCATTTTTAGAAGCAACTAACTTAGAACCAGCATAAAAGTAAGTAGTCTCTCCACCGGGAATAACTTTATCTTTAGTTTCAAAAACTTCAGGTATAGAAATATCTTTTGAATTAACTAAAGGGATAACTAATAAAATTACAAATATCACCAAACTTAATTTCATAATAAATTATATTTCAAATTTAAACTTTTTAAGTATTTCTAATTAAGTCAATAACCAATAATCTTTTAAATAATTAAATTAAAATTCTAAACAATGGTAAAGAAAAAAACAGTAAAAAAGAAAGTAATTAAGAAAAAAATTTCTAAACAAAAAACAGATCAAGATATAGCAATGGATTTTGCTACTAAAGCTTATAAAAAATTTCAAGAAGCAATTAAATCAATAGTTCTGTTTGGAAGTGTTTCTAAAAAAAGTACAACAAAAGGAAGTGATATAGATATTTTAGTAATTGTAGATGATTGTTCAATTCAATGGGATCAAGAATTAATTGCTTGGTATAGGGAAGAAATGGGAAAAATAGTTGAAAAACATTCAGAAAGACTTCACATAAATACCGTTACTCTATCAACATTCTGGGAAGATGTAAGAGAAGGAGAACCGGCAGCAATAAACATAATTAGATACGGACAAACATTAATTGATTTTGGAGGATTTTTTGATCCATTAAAATCATTATTAGCAAAAGGAAGAATACGCCCAACTCCAGAAGCAATATTTACGACATTAAGAAGAGCACCGTTACACATTTCTAGAGCAAAATTTGATATCATAAATTCAATAGAACATTTATATTGGGCAATGGTAGATTCTGCACACTCTGCGCTAATGGCTAAAAATCAAATTCCGCCATCTCCTGAACATGTGGGAGAAATGTTAGATGAAGTGTTCAATAAAACACTAGATAAAAAATACATTAAATGGTATAACGAAATGTATGCTCTGGCACATGATATTATTCATGGAAATGTAAAACATTTAACAGGAAAAGACATTGATGTATTAATGGCTAGAACAGTTGAATTTGAAAAGAAATTTAGAGATATAACAGCCCAATTAATTCATAAAGAAAAAATAATAAAAGAAGAAATAAATTAAAATTAATTATTTGCTTGTAAAGCACTATAAGCTACTGCCTTTGCTGCTTTAGATACATTCTGTAGATTTGTATAACTTCCTTCGCCATCTACTTCATAAGCATTTTCGACTAAGTTCCATGCATAATGTTTTGTTTTATCCACATCTAACTTATCTTTCTTTTCGCCTGTAGCAATTTCTTGAACAAATGAAAATTGTCTTGCAGGTATAACGGTTTCATCATATAATCTTGCAATTTCTTCAGAACTTAAAACGCCCTGAACACTTACCATATAATCATTTGCAATGTCACCAACTAAAGCACCAATATTTTGTGTTGATAAATTAGTTTGAGCTTGTGCATAAGATAAATGTGCTTTGTTCACTGATTCATATTTATCAGTTTCAATAGCAGGCATGTTCATTAAAAAACCAAATCCTGCTTCTAAACTAGAGCCCCACGAAGGTGCGATAGTTCCATTTAAAAGATCATCTAAATTATCAAAAGTATTATCTACAAAAGGGACTATTTCTTCATCAGGATTACCTGTGAATAATATTGTGTTTTCTTTATCGGATAACAAATGTCCAACTTTTGGTGCATTCCAATTATAAACTTCTTGTGTTGGTCTATTAAACAAAGCAACACTAGCCATATCTCTTGTTTCTTGAGTATCTGGATTTTCTGCAAATCTTCGAGATGCTTCATCTAAATATCGCAGTTTTCCTGCTTCTTCCTTATATTTTTCGAAATTAAATGTCATATTATTTACCCCATAATTTTATTACTTTACAAGAGTAACACCCATATATAAAGCTTTCTATTCAGGTTTATTTATTAAATAATCCTGTTCCCTTCTATCTAGTTCACAAACAATTTCCTGGATATAAGTGCCGACTATAGAATATCTATCTGTGTCTATAAATTGGGCAAGCGGATAATCCCTTGGAAAAGGAGAATTTTTGTTTAATGTACCATCATTGATATCTGTATGAACAATACACATAGCCTTAACTAACCCGCCCAGGCCCATATCTTTAATATTTTTCTCTATATCCATTTTAATTAAATAAGCGACCCAATAATAGTATTTAAAATTAATCATTCAGGTTTTTCAGCACGAAAACCACATTTTTTACAATATTTTACTAGAAATAATCCATCCTCAAACCTATGTTGTCCTTCATGCAATGCATCTCCACATTCTGGGCAATTATGTTTTTCTTTCATCCTCTGGCCACATCCAACAACATTTTTTTCTCTTTCTCTGCAACAGCATGTCTCACTTTCCCAACAGCATCAATATTAACCGCTATAGAATCGATCCCCTTTTCAACTAAAAATCTAGCCATATCAGGATCAGATCCTGCTTGACCACACAAACTAGATTCAACTTTATATCTTTTACAAATTTTAATAACTTGGGAAATTTCTTTCAAAACAGCAGGATGCATCGCATTATATAATTTTTGAATTTTAGCATTATTTCTGTCAACAGCTAAAGTAAATTGAGTTAAATCATTTGAACCAATTGAAGCAAAATTTATGCCTTCTTGACAAAATTCTTCAATCATTTGAACAGATGCAGGAGTTTCAACCATTATTCCAAATTCGATATCTTCCATCTCTAATTCTTTTAATACTGCTTTAACCAATTTTATTTGTTCAACATGGCTAACTAATGGGATCATCAATCCTAACTTATCGAAACCTTTTGAACGCACTTTTTTTATGGCCTCTAATTGTGCCCTAAGTAATTCGGGCTGATCTAAATCTCTCCTTATAGATCTCCAGCCCATCATGGGATTATCCTCTTTAGGTTCATCTTCTCCCCCAGACAAATGTCTAAATTCATCTGTAGGAGCATCTAAAGTTCTATACCAAACTCTTTTTTCTTTAAATGGTGTAACTATTTTTGTTAAATCTTCTTCTAATCTATTAACTAATTCTTCTTTTCTTCCCTCATTAATTAATTTAACAGGATGTTCCTTTTGGCCCAAAATCATAAACTCTGCCCTTAATAATCCAATTCCATCCGCATCAGTATTTGCTGCCTTTTCAGCCAAATCTGGCATATCTACAATAACTTTTATTTCAGTAGCAGTATGTTCATGTTGGTATTTAACAATCTCTTCAGAGCTAACATCATCTTTGGAAGCTTCAATTTTTTTATCTCCAGAATAAATTTTTCCATTAGTCCCATCAACAGTAATTTCTTGTCCTTCTTTCAAAACTTCAGTTGCTTTCTGAGTTCCAACAACAGAAGGAATTCCCATTTCTCTAGAAACAATTGCAGCATGACAAGTAGCTCCCCCCTCATCAGTAACAATTGCACTAGCTTTTTGCATAGCAGAAACATAATCAGGGTTAGTCATTTTAGCAACTAACACATCTCCTTCAGTAATTTTACTTAATTCATCTGCATTATTAATTATCTTAACTTTTCCTTTTCCAACACCTGGAGAGGCAGAAATTCCATTTAAAATTTCTTTTCCATCAATTTCTTCAACTTTTTTAGAAACAGCTTCAGAAACTTTAGCTTGTGTTGTTATAGCTCTTGTTTGAACCATAAAAACTTTATTTCCAGCAATAGCAAATTCCATATCTTGAGGATTATTATAATAGTCTTCTGATTTTTTAGCTAACTTTGCAATTTGTATAATTTCACTTTCATTCAAAACTTGCATATTAGCTTTTTCATGACACAAAATTCTTTTATTTGTTCTTCCAGTATTGGGATCTCTATAAAACATAAATTCTTTATTATTGATAGTTTTATTTTTTATTTCAAAAGTATGTTTATCAACAACATAATTATCTGGAGAAATAGCACCAGAAACTACAGAATCACCAAATCCAAATCCAGCTTCAATTATAATCTCATCTTCATTGTTTGTAGCCGGATTAATACTAAACATTACTCCAGCTTTTTCAGAATCCACCATTCTTTGAACGACAACAGCAATGAAAACTTTATTATGATCAAAATTATTTTTTTCTCTATAATAAATTGCTCTTGCAGTATATAACGAAGCCCAACATTGATGAACTGCTTGAGAAACATGATCAGATTTTTTCACATTCAAATAAGTTGCTTGTTGTCCAGCAAAAGAAAATTCTGGTAAATCCTCTGCAGTTGCACTTGAACGGACAGCCACAAAAGGATTATCTCTTCCAGTTTGAATAAAATCTAAAGCTTGTTTAGAAACATTTGCTAAATCTAAACTAACATTCATATTTTCATAAGCTTTTTTTATATCACTCGCAATTTCAGCAGACATTTCTGTTTTTAAAATCAAATCTTGAATTTTTTTTGAGGCACTTTGTAATTGATCATTATTTTCTACATCCGTATTTCTTAATATTTCTCCAATGTGAGATTGAATTCCAGTTTGTTCTAAAAATAATTTATATGCTTGTGCTGTTACAACAAATCCATTTGGAATAGGAAACTGAGCATTAAACATCTCTCCTAAATTAGCGCCTTTTCCACCAACTTTTCCCACATCTTCTTTAGAAATATCTTTAAACCAAATAATATTAGTCATATCATAAACACCTCTTAATAAGAATATAACTGTAATAGTTTTATAAACTTTTTGTTGTTATAAAGTTCCTCTTTTTAACAATTCAGTAATAGTTTCTGGGGCATGCATAACTCCAATCTTTCTATCAGCAACTTTCAACCCTTTTCCATCCCTACATGGGACATTATACAATGTTGGAAATTCATCACTAGGATTTTTAAAAACTTGCAAAGCCTGCTTTAAAATATCTCTAACTGTAAATGTATATACATGAGTTAAATTTTCGGCAGTTCCTCTTAATGGCATTTGAACTTCTAATGAATCTGAAAAAAATATGTTTGGCATATCACTTCTTCCAACAATATATGAATTTCTTTTTTCTTCATCACTTTTTCCAATAAGGTTTGCAGCACTAGAAAAATCAAAATATCCATATTGATTTATAGACATATACGCCATAGGCTCCACAGGTGTAATAAATCCAGTTTTTTCTATTTCTGCAGCCTCATTACTAGTAACAATATGATACAATGTTTTATTAGTTAATATTTGATTTCCCATTTTTCAATAATTTATCAAAAATAAAGTAATTTATAAGTCTTTCTATTAAGTAACTACTTGCAAAAAGTAACTAAATTATCTCAATTGTTGTTCTACCAGGAATTCTAGTCTTAGTTTTCATTAACATTTCCCTAGCAAAATTGGCACCATCTTCTGAAACCTCGGCAGTAAAAATAGTAGTTCCATTCTTTACTTGGGCTGCCATGCCTTCGACTTTACCGAAAGATTGTTTCATACCTGTCTGCATTCTATCAGCCCCAGCACCCGAAAGCATTTTATTGTTTCTCAAAATATGATGTGGATAAATATTAATATAAAAATGATAACCTTTATTTCCAAATTTGTTTTGTAATTGTCTATTAACCAAAATTCTACATGATTCTAAGGCGTTATGTCTAATTTGAAATTTTTCTGTAGCAATAAGTTTTACAGTTTTAGGAAAATCTTTCTTTAAATCTCCCATATGAAATCTAACAATTTTAGAAGTTGGGATTGCTTTAATAAAACCCTTTCTCTTATATTTTGACTTTCTAGTATAAGCTCTTACAACTTTTCTATATGCACATGCTTTTCTTAATGTTGCCATTTTTATTCAATTTTTACCTTAGTTC
The DNA here is from genome assembly GCA_018693795.1 of Candidatus Woesearchaeota archaeon. Classification (GTDB taxonomy): domain Archaea; phylum Nanobdellota; class Nanobdellia; order SCGC-AAA011-G17; family PNOQ01; genus JABJPM01. The sequence goes on from JABHMJ010000043.1 coordinate 17,633, forward strand.
CAATAGCTTGGCCAGGTAATCCTCTTTCAAATTTAACTCTTAAAGCCCCATTATTGCCATGTTCAGCCAAAACAGTACCTTTTATCTCTTTTCCAGTTTGTGTAACCCATGTTAAAGATTTGTTCAATAATTCAGAAGCTTTTTCTCTATTATCAACGCCATCTACCTTTATAATCATTTGATTGGTATTTTGGGTTTTATGGCTTCCCCGATAATTCATAATTATGCCTTCCATAGTTATATCTGCACTAAATGTTGGTTTATAAACTTTTCGGCCTAAAAAACTATCTCTATATTCTTTCCAATTATTTTCTTAAGATCTTCAAACAAAATTTCTTTTACTGATAAAACTTTAGGAATTTCAGTATTAACCAAAACTTTATCCATTTCAATCAAATCACTATTTTGAACATTAACTAAATGTCCTTTTTTATTGATATCAACTTTAACTATTTTTTTAGCTTTCGCTTGAACATCTTTAACAATAAACGCAACATCTTTCAATAATAATATTTCTCCAAACTTGCCACCATGTTTGAATTTAACTTTGGCTCTCTCAACGCCCATAAATTTCTTACGTTGAATATGGTCTTCTAAAACTCTCATAAATGTTCTAACTTCTCTCTTAATTTTATCAGACTCAGCTTTAGTCAATTTTTTAGCTTTAAAATCTTTATATGATTTATTGAAAGATTTTAATTCACTAACCAATTTTTCAGGAATTCCTTCTTTCATACAATATTTCTTAAATCCTAATTCTAATGAAGTAGATTTAATTCCAGAATCAACCAATAAATCTTGAATCATAGCTGTTATTTCTTTATTTACTTGATCAAAACTCTCTTTTTCTTTTTTACCAACAATTTGAACAAATAATTTATTAATTCTCTTCAAAAAATCTTCACTATCTGCGATTAATTTATCAACTTCAGCACCAGTAACTTCTTTTACTTTACCATGTTCAATTTTTTTAAAGAAAATTCTCACTCTTTCTAAAGTATCCACATATTTTTGCTCTAAAATCTTCTCTTTTTTAACAAAAACTTCTTCTAATAATCTTGAAGTTTCTTTAGGAGTTGGTGGGCTTAATCCATATAACATTAAAGCTGCCTGGGCAGGATTTATCACAGCATAAAAAATATCTTGTCCAGCAATCATTAACATTTTTCTCTTAGCAGCATCTAATAATCTATGTCCAGTATCCATAAACATATCAATTGCTTCTGGAGAAGGTTTTATTCTCCCCATTTTTAATAATAATCTCCAAGGGTTAAAAACTCCTTTATCATAAAGGGGAACTCCATCTCTTAACAAAGTGAATATAACTGGATGTGCATCTTTTATAGACTCCCAAAAATCAGTTAAAATATAAACTTGTACATGGAACTGTTTTTTTATTCCAGTAATTTGTTCAGCATGAAAACCTTGTTCAACAATCAATCCACGTAATTTATCTCTTAATTCTGCTCGAGACATTCTTTTTACATCAGTGTCATCAATAATAACATAAACATCAATATCATGAGAAGGTTCTCCTCTAAAAATAGAACCTGCAGCAACATAACTTACAACATATTTCTCAAATTTCTTAATAGTCATAGATTTATGAACTTCAGAAATTTTCAATGCACCTAAAAAGTCCATGGGATCATATATAATGGCAGACATAGCAATTAATTGTAATAATTCATATTTAGCATCATACATAGATTCTTTTATCTCTGAAACCAACATAGCTTCAATAACTATTTTTTCATCAGTTTTCTTAGCTAATTCAATCAACTCAGGAAAAACTTTATCCTTCATTTTGTAATCCGGAATAATTTTTGATTTTGAATCATCTAAAGCAACAAAAACATTAAATTTATCTTTTTCATCTTTCTTTGGAGGCAATAAACACATCCCCAAAATATGTTTTTTATTTTCTTTCAAAGCCTTTTTTTGAAATTTGTCTAGAATTAACTTTATTTCTTCTTGCTTTTTCTCCATTTCTTTTATTTGTTCTGGAGTAAAACTAGGCATCTGAGGAGTAATTGGTTGTTCCATATTTCTTTTAAATGCCTTTATTATTTTTATAAAGCTTTCGTTTACTTAAATCAAAACCTTTTTAAAACAAAATCAAACCTAAATTGTTATATGGGCTCGTGGCGTAGTCTGGTAGCGCAACTCGTTTACACCGAGTAGGTCCCCAGTTCAAATCTGGGCGGGCCCATTATCTCAAAATGGCAGAAATAAGAATAATAGATGCAAGTGAAATTGTAAAACCTTCTACTAGACCAAACAATCTAAGATTAACATATTACAAATTATATGGGACAACAGATGTACATTATTCTCCTTATGGCACAAATAGATCAAGACCTTCTCCAGCAGAAATAGGTAAACTAGAATCAAAACTAGTAATGGAAGAATTCGATAATCTTTAAACTTTTATTTTCATAAATTCATTCTTAGCTAAATTAAATCTTAATAAATTCTTTTCAAACTTTTCACCAGTTAAAATTTTTATAGCTTCGTTTGCTTGTACAGAAGCTATCAAAGAAGTAATAGTATTCAAAACTCCAACAACTTTACATCTTTCAAAAGTTGGGGCATTATTAAATATATCTCTAACTGTTTTTCCTTTTGGAACTTGATTAAACACATATCCTTCTAATCTAATAGCAGAACCAAAAACTAAAGGAATTTTTTTACAATAATCACTAACAGGATAGCTTGCTTCAAAATTATCAGCACAATCTAAAACCAAATCAGATTTTAAAAGATCTAAATTAGTTTCATCTATGGCATCTTTAATATCAATTATTTCAACTTCAGAATTAACTTTTTCAAGATATTTTTTAGCAACTTTTACTTTATATTTTCCCACATCTTTTTCAGTATAGATATGTTGTCTTTGTAAATTATCTAAGTTTACAGTATCATAATCAATAATTTTTATTTTACCAACACCAGATCTTGTTAAAAGATCAGCACATAAACTCCCTAATGCTCCCACTCCAACTATAGTAACAAAAGAATTTTCTAACTTTTTTTGAGATTTTTTTCCAATGGTTATTATTTGCCTATTGTATCTATCCATCGTAATTAGAAAGACTCTTCAATTCTTCTATACTTCTTGTACCTGGATATAATTGTCCATCTGGGAAAACCCATGTTGGATAACCTTGAACACCATGATCTACACACCAACTCTGTTCATTATCACAATTTTTAAAATCTACATATTGGAAAGAATCTCCAAACAATGCTTTTTGATCTTTACAATGGCTACACCAATCTGTTCCTGCCATTGCAATACCTTCAGAAGTTAAATATTGTGCAAAATCATCATGCTCACTAGGTCCACTAGTTGTTGCGCACCCAGAAATTAACAACATTAATCCAAATAAAATTAATATTTTCATATCTTTAAAATAAATTAATCAATTAAAAAGCTTTTGGTAACATTTATAAATGGAACATATATGCTGTAGAATATGGATGGACCAGGAATTATAATTGGAGTCTCATTAGTTGGAGCATCAATAGGCATAGCTGCCTTTGTAGATTATGCAAGATCAGTTGGTGAGCAAGAAAAAGCACATGATCTTAGATCAAGGATACATGGAAATCTTGAAGCATATTTAAATGGAAAAACAATTAGACAGTATAAAATAATTCGATTAGAAACTTCACAATCATCTATAGATAAACACCGTGCTGAAAATAGATGCATAATTGATATTTGTAAACAAATGGATTCCCGAGGGGTAGAATTTATAGTCAGCCCACATTACGATAATTCTATTGTAAAATCATATGTGCAAAAAAAATACAAATGTGAATTATCTGGAATTGGTTTAAAACCTAAATCAACCTCCTGAAACAACACTTAAAAATTTAACTTCATCACTAGATTCAAAACCAACATCTTGATTAACTAATTCACCATTCTTAACAATAATATATTCTTCTAAATTAATACCAAGTAAGTCAACTAATTCTTTAACACTCTTAACATCAATATTTCCTTTATCTCCAATTCTATCTACATAAACTTTAACCATTTTTTAACCTCTTAACATATTCACATGCCTGACAAGTTTCATTTGAAGCGGGCTCACCACATTTACAGATTTTAATGCTAGATCCTGCATATTTTTCTTTCAAAGAAGGCAATATCTCTAAAAAAGAATTTACAATTGAATATTTAGTGGATGGATATTTTTTATCAAAGTCATTAATCATAGTTCTAACCTCACTTCTTAAAGATCCTTTTGCGTATGGGCATTCATTGAAATTATCAGTTAAACCCTTAATAAATGCATAAGTCATAATTTCTTTTTCAGTTAAAAAATATAATGGTTTTATTCTTTTAATAAATTTCTTATCATCCTGTATTCCAGTAATTGGCCCTAATCTAGCAGAAGTTTCCATAGTATTCCTAAAAGTATTCATAACAATTGATTGTGATTCATCATCTAAATTATGTCCAGTAGCAATTCTATCAACTTTTAACTCTCTAGCAGCTTTATTCATTAAATATCTTCTAAAAACCCCACAAATACTACAAGAATTGATATCTAAAATTTTCAAAGCTTTACCTAATTTATATCCAAATTCATCTTCGAAACTATAAATATGTAATTTAATATTATTTTCATCACAATATTTTTGAGCAGTTTTTATTGATTCATCTCTATATCCATGAATTCCTTCATCAATTAATATCCCAATAATTTTTGTAGTTCTTTGTTTGCTAATAATATCATTCAAAACATGTAATGTAGTTAAAGAATCTTTTCCACCGGAAACTCCTACAGCAATACTCTCGCCCTTCTCAAATAAATTATATTGTCTAACTGTTTTTCTAACTTTTGCTTCAAAGTATTTAATAAAACAACTTTTACACAAAGAAATATTATTATTTGGAAGTGTAATTACCGGTTTTTCTTTACATTTTTTGCATGCCATACTAAATTTCTAAGAAAAAAGTTTGTTTTTAAGCGTTTCTAATTGCATTTTGATAAGCAGCATAACCTTGTAATCCTTCAAATTTTTTCCCATTAATAAAAACAACAGGTAAATAAGAAACTTCTAATTTTTCTCCTAATCCAAAATCTTTTTCAATTTCAATTTCAAATATATTTGTTTCAACACATTGTTTAAATTCTTCAATTCTTAATCCAATTATTTCATCAGCCATTTCATATAAACTATTTTTCCCAAAATTTCCATTAAATGAATAAAGTCTGTTGTGCATTTCTTCAAAATATTTTTGATTATTTGCACATTCAGATCCAATTGCTGCCAATTTTGATTGGTTAGATTTAACAAAATGCTTGTAAATAAACTTAACATCATAATCCATTCTTAATCTCTTCATACTATTTTCACTTTGTCTAGAAACCGGATCTAAATAATCTCCAAATTCAACAATTATTATACTTGCATTATCTTCGCCAAGGAAATCATCATCTCTTAAAACCCTAGAATAAGGATCATTTGAGATAGAATAAGCAACAATAAAGAATACAATAATCAGAAAAACCCACAAAAATGTAACCCAATGCTTCATAAACTAATTTTAATTATATTATTATTTAAATCTACCGTAATAAAAAGATTTATAAAAAATTAAAATAAATAAACAATATGAGAAAAAAGATTGATATATTATTTGGAGTATTAACATTAGTTATTTTAGCAACATTATTCACCAGTGTACAAGATGAACCAAGATTATCTCCGGCAATACAAGAAAATGCCCCAAAATTAAGTTCTAACACTGGATTAATTCATGCTCCTTGTAGTGAAGTTTGTTGGGCAGGAGATAAATGTAAACAAGCAGAATCTTTCAAAGGGTCAAACAACTATCTATGCATTTGCAACTCATGTGAAAATATAGATAAATGTAATTTAAAATCAGATAATCCTTCAGAATTTAATTGGAATTGTTAAAATTATTTCTTTTTCTTAATTACTTTCTTTTTAGTAGATTTCTTCTTTACAACTTTCTTTTTAGCAGTTTTCTTTCTAGCGGCCTTTTTTGCTTCTTTTTCTTTTAATTCTTTAGCTTTTTTTCTTGCATCAGCAAATAATCCCCAAATCGGATATGTTTTTTTGCTATATGGAGAATCTTTTACCATTTTTACAATTTTTCCATCTAAAATTTCAACTCTAACTAATGTATAATAAGCTGGTTGATTCATGAATCCGCCCTCTTTTATAACAAATTGAACATCATACGGTCCAGAAGACCAATTTCCAGTAAACTGGTGCATAAATTTCTTAAAAGTTGGTGCAGACTTACAATCTGCTATATTAACTCTCAAATATTTATTTTTATGATACGGTGCCTTATACGTTTCTCTAATCTTTAAAACCAACATTGGCCTCATAAAATTTACTTTTATAACTTCATCCATCTGATACCTATAATTTCTAAGCATCTATTTAAAACTTTCCCAAGATTCTAGCAAAAACTTTCAAAAAATCCTCACTTCTTAATTCATACTTGTTCTTGGCAAAAGAAGAGAATACCATTTTCACTTTATATTTTTTACAAAACTTTACATTTTGTTTCATTCTACCCAAAATTCTGGCCCTTTGTTTATCAGAAGAATGCAATAAATATGAAAAATCAAAACCAATTGCTACCCCATTTTTAGCAGCTAACTTACATAAAACTTGATTCAATCCAGATCTTCTAGAAAACATTAAATCTTTCCTGGTATTTTTCTCAGGACTTAATAAAATATCAACTTGTTTATTTTCAACAGCAAATCTATTAATATCTAAGTCTCCACCCTGAACAATAACTAATCCTTTTTTATTCATAATTTCTTTTCTTAATTCTTTTAAAGGAACATCAATAACTCTAATTAATTCAGTTTTAATTCCCAAATATTTCTCAATTTCTTTATCCTGAACAAAACTTAACTGTTCCATAACAAATAAATAGTACAAACCATTTAAAAATCTAATGAAAATTGACTTAAAATCAATAATTCTTGCAACATTAATAATTGGAGGGTGCGGGCAATCAATAACTAGAAATCCAGAACCAATCCCAGATACAGGAATACAAGAACTAGTTTATGGAACTCCAGAAACATTAGAAGTTTTAACTTGGAATCTACAAACTTTCCCAAAACATGAAGATACAATTCCTTATTTATCCCAAATAATTCCTAATTTAGATATAGACATAATTGCTTTACAAGAAATGCAATCATCTTTTCAAACATTATTAGACAATCTTCCCGGGTATGAAGGAATAAAACCAAATTCTGCAAGTTATAGTTTAGATTTAGCTTTTTTATACAACCCAGAAATAATAACTATAAACAATACTTATGAAATTTTTCAAAGTAATTGGTATGCATTCCCACGTTCACCATTAATAATAGAGGCAGAATATAATTCAATCCCAATAACAATAATCAATAATCACTTTAAATGTTGTGGAGGAGAAGAAAATGAAAATAGAAGAACCCAAGCAAGTGAGTTATTAGAAGATTACATCCAAGAAAATTTATCAGATAAAAATGTGATTGTATTGGGAGATTTGAACGATGATTTAGAATTCTTTCAAAATTTCATAAATTCTCCAGAAGAGTATAAATTTGCAGATTATGAAATTTCTCTAGATCAATCCCAATGGTCATACCCAAGATATCCAAGTCATATTGACCACATATTAATAACAAATGAATTATTTCAAAATGAACAAGAAACTAAAACACTAAAAATTGAAGATCTTTTAGAAGATTCTTGGTCAGAATATTACACAATACTTTCAGATCATCGCCCTGTTGTTATTAAACTTGATTTTGAATAAAATTAGTTTCTTTGAAAAGGTCTTATTATTCCATCATACTTGCTTAAAATTTCTCTTTTTTGAATTATAGAGAATCTCAAATCATCTTTTTCAATTTTAGTTTTAGTAAATATTAGCCCTTCTAAGTTTTGTAATTCTTCTGAACAATAATGAAATGAGGTTTCGGGATATAGTATAACTTCTCTAGAATTAGAAGAAGTATATTTGAATGCGTACATATGAATAAGTTCAACCATAATAAAAGGAGTTAACTTTCATTAATAAAATTAACTATATCTTTTATTTTATAACCGTGCGTAGTACTAAGAACAAATAAATGATGTTTTTTTTCTTTTGCTTCAATAACAATTGTATCAAATATTTCTGCCTCAACATTATCTCTTATTTTTTTAGCATTATATTTTCTTTTTTTCAATCTATCTTTTAAAATATTAATATCACATGTTGTCACAATACATAGATCAACATATTTTTTGGGTAAATAATGACTTAAATGAGAATCAATAATTAAATTTTTCTTTCCAATTAAAGAAATCAAAAACTTGTTTAATTTTTTTACATCAATAATTTCACACTCATTTTCTTTATCATAACCAGAAGATAATTTATTTTTTTTAATTAATTTAGAAACATCCACATATTCATAATTTAAAGCCTTACTTAATTTCTTAGATAAAATAGTTTTTCCACTTCCAACTGATCCACTAACAACTATTGTTTTCATAAACTAAAAAAATAAAAGAAGTTTAAAAAATTAACTCTTTCAAAAAATCATAGATAGTTAACCATACTGGTTTATCAATAGATCTTAAAGGCATTCCAATTTCTCTTGGAAAATAATTTTGAGGAACTTTAACACCACAAATACCAGTATTTCTATCACAAGAAGGTTTTTCAACAGTACACCCACATCTAGGACAATCTCTAATCAATTCACTATCTCCATTACAAAACCATGGTTTTCCATATTCAACACTATTTGAGCACGAGTTAGGAAGGGAACCATCCAAACAAAATGAAACGTCTTCAACACAATCTCCTGCATCACAAATAAATCCTACATTACAATCAGCTTGCAAATTATCACAATCTAAGGCACAATTGGCACAAGTTTCTCCACCAACAACATCACAAACGCCATCTCCGCAAAGATCAACTGCAGGAACAATATCTAATCTTTCAGACCAAACTTTATGTGCATAGGAGCTAGTTTTATGAGTCCAAATAACTGGAATAAAATCTGAACCTAAATTAACATTCATCAATGTATTTGTATTAAAATCTCTTCCAACATCCCAACTTAAATGATGTTGATTAGGATTGTGTTCCCAATTCCAACCATTTACAGAATCCCATTTATTATAATATATTTCATTGATTCCAGCAGAAGAAGTATGACTATTAATAGCGCCACCAACTGCATAAACAACATAAACATCATCACCATGACTAGTTAATGTTGGAGTAAAATACCAAGCTGTATCTCCACCACTATACCCATTAATTAAATCATTATAATTCCAACTATCTCCAGGAATGCTTAAATCCAACCACGCATGTTTAACATTATCAATATCACAAGACCAAGTAACATGAAGTAAATCTCCAGCAACTACTGCAGAATATTCTCTAGTTCTATCACTTGAGGTACTAACAACACAACCAAAATCACCATAATTCCATATTGCAGAATTAGATCTTTGTTCAAAACTTCCAGAATTCCAAATAAAATATTCTAATTTTGCTTGCCCAGCATTTCTATCATTTGTATCATGGACAACAACTATTGGGTTCCCTTGATATTCAGTAGAACCAATTCTAACAATAGAATCAGTTTGATGAACAAGATTGAAACTAGAATCAACTGGGTTCAAATTTTTATCATATCTTCTGTACATTACATTATCGCTACTTGATTCATCCCTTAGAAAAACCCAAACATAATCATCAGTAACTTGAATATTTGTTCTTCTTTTATTTCCATCTACTGGAAAAACTTGAACTGGAGTTCCAATATCTCCCGTACTTGTTCCCGGAAAAGAAACTTTATTCACATAAATTCCTCCATTTCCTTCATCAGCATAATATGTTGGATAAGTATAATATAATCCATCTGAATCTCCATCTAGAGAAACATGTTGATCTAACATTGTAGTACTTGAACCATGAACATCAAATCCTCCGTACCAATTTAAACCACCATTAGTAGAATAATACCAATTATCATCATCACCAGCAACAATAGACCATAAATTATCACTATTACTATCATCCATAAAAACTTTCCATCTTGGATAAGCTAATGTACTTCTTTCTGTAGCGCTTCCCGGAAATTCAACAATAGCACTAACACTAGAAACAAATAAAACCAACATAACTAAAAATAATATTCCTCTTTTCATAGTAAAATCAATAAAAACTAATATTTAAATTTATTCTTTTAATTTTTTTAATAATCCAGTAAGAGATTCATCTTTTTTTGGCCCAATTACTCTTGGATCAGGATGAGGGCCAGGACCAATATTAATTAAAGGAATATCTTCTCCAGGGCCATAAACTCTTTCATACCAAAAATTATCTCCTTCTAACTTATAGTGCGTTCCAGTATCGTCCGCAATTTTTTTATCTTTATACATCCCCAATCACAGTTCCAACAAATTTTTTCTCATTCAACAATTTATTTAAATTTTTCAAATCATTATTTACAATACAAGTTTTAATTTTACTTCTACTAATTATTTTAGCTGCACTTTGATCTAAAACAAAATGTTGTCCAGCCTTAAATTTAATTTTATTAATTCTAGTCATAAAATCTTTGAAAGAAATTTCAGGAATAAATTTAGCACTTTTATTTGTTTTAGGATTTTTATCATATAATCCTTTCACATTAGTCATATTAATCAAATAATCTGCTTTAATCAATTCAGCAACCTCAGCAGCATTTCCATCAGAGGTCATATTCTTTTGCATGCCCAAGGCACCACAAATAACTAAATTCCTTTTTCTTAGAAACTTTTTAACATCTAATAATTTTTCAGGAATTTCATCTTTAATATCAAAAACTCCAGAAACTAATCTAGCATTTAATCTAGTAGAAGCAATACCCACAATACTTAACATATCTGGATTAGAATTAATATGTTTCATTCCATCAATATATTTTCTTGCAGTACTTCCACCGCCAGTAACAATAACTACTTTATTTTTCTTAGAGAATTTCTTGATAAACTTAGAAAATTTCTTTAAATATCCATAATCAACTTTATCAGGAATAATAATCGAACCACCTAATGAAATCACAACTTTTTTCATAATAGTTAATTTAAAAATAACATTATTTAAAAGTTGTGTTTAATAATCAGAAAATAAATTTGAATCGTAAACGTCTTGAACTTTTTTTCCAAATGAATCTCCTTTGATATGTTTTCCATTTAATACATACGGAAAGGTAGTGCCTCCGGCCCTTGGTTGTCTATTTGGATCTGGGAATACATTTCTTATTCCTATATTGTACACAGTCCCAAGTAAATTAGGAGAATCTGAAATATCGTGGCCAACATGAGAATAAATATTTTCCAATACTTTCAAAATAACAGCGGTTTCACCAATACTAACTATATTTTGTTGATCTTGTTTTTCCCATCTTTCCCAACCAGTAGATTCAAAAAATTCATCAGCAGCAACATTATATACTAAATCTGAATTCCTTTCCATTCCTGCAGTAATAGTTCTAGTTGTATCAGGATATAATGCATTAGAAGTAGAAGTAACTTCGATAGGGTGGCCAGAGGCCAAGTCCTTAGAATTTGATCTTGCACTATATTTTAAATGTGTAAAGCCAACAGAAAGATCAACTTCTGTCATAAACCATTTTATAACATCTATTTTTGCCAAATCAGCCTTCAATTTTCTCATTGTATCAAATTCATATTGTACCCTTTCAACATAAATTATTGAAGCCATTACTTTGGGATCTACCTCATACCTATCTGAAATATACTTTATTGCATCTTCATATCTATTAATGTCACCTACAACCATATTTTGAACTTTAACATATCTTTCATCCATACCAGTAGGATCAATAAAATTCATAGGATTATTATTAACATATACATAAGGTAAATTATCTTTAACAGGATCTACAGAAGTAAACCTCCCTAAATTTGGATCATAATATCTTGCATTAAAATAATACAACTCTTCATCCAATTCTTTCCCAGTAAAAGAAAATCTTTCTAGAACTTTCAACGATTGGCCAAATGGCAAAGATTTAGAATTTATATCCGAACCTAAACGATCTTGATAGTGATAAGTTACAATGTCATCATTTTTAGATGCAAGTAATTTAGAACCAGCATAAAAATAAGTAGTTTCACCAGAAATAACTTTATCTGGAGTTTCAAAAACTTCTTGGATAACAACATCTTTAGAATTAACTAAAGGAATAATTAACAAAATTATAAATATCACCCAAACTTTCATAATGAAAAACAATCTAAAAACTATATAAATATTTTTAAAATATATAATGTATAAAACGTTATGATTTTTGGAATTACTGGTTATTATGGATCTGGAAAAGATGCAGTTGCAAAATATCTAGAATCAAAAGGATTTATACACCACTCTCTTTCTGATGAAATAAGGTTTGAATTAAATAAAAGAGGAATGGAAATAACAAGAGAGAATTTAATTTATTTAGGGAATGAACTTAGAAAGGAACATGGCCCTAGTGTAATTGCTAAAATCTTATCAAATAAACTAGAACAAGATAAAAATTATATTCTAACCTCAATAAGAAATCCATCTGAAGCATTAGAACTAAAAAAATTAGAAAATTTCAAATTAATTAGCTTAGACGGCCCAATTGAGCAAAGATTTGAGAGAGTAAAAACAAGAAATCGTGAAGAAGACCCAAAAACAATAGAAGAATTAAAAGAAAAAGAAAAAATAGAAGAATCAAATGATGAAACAAAACAACAATTACACAAAGTAAGAGATTTATCAGATATAAAAATAAACAATAATTCAACTTTAGAAGCATTATATGATCAAATTAATTCTATACTACCGGGCAATAGTTACAAATAGAAAGATTTATAAACTAATTATTGAGAATTTATATTAGAAAAATGACAATAATGGCTACTAAAAGGAATACTAGAAGAAATAAAAGAGGGGCAATGGCGGCTTTATCTTTAATAGCATTAGTTACAATGCCCCCTCATATGCAACCTCAAGAACAAACAATTCCTTATCCAGAAATACAATATGAAATTCCAGAAGAACCATTAATTTTCTCTGAGAATGAACAGAAAGTAATACAATTTCCATTAATTCCAACTATTGAAGTAAATCCAAAATTAGAAATTTATAGAGATTTAATAAAAGAAAAATCTGAGAAATATGGTTTTGAAGCAGATTACGTTGCAAGAATTATATGGCAAGAATCAAGAGGAGATTCAACTGCAGTTTCAAAAGCAGGAGCAATAGGGTTAGTACAATTAATGCCAAAAAACATAGATAGATACAAGGTTAATAATCCAAATAATCCTGAAGAAAATTTAGAAGCAGGATTACAACATTTAAGATGGTTAACAGATAAATTTGGTGGAGACCATGAACAAGGTTTAGCAGCATATAATGTTGGTCAAAGACATGTAATAAAGGCATTAAAACCAAAATCTGGAAAATTAGAAAAAATACCATTATATGGGGGAAAACCTGTTAATGGAAAAACTCATTACAATTGGACTTGGCATAATTATGAATTAAGAACAGAAAGATTACCTAAAGAAACAAGAAAATACATCGATACAATAATGGAAAATGAATAAAGTAGGAAAAACATTATGGGCATTGTTAGGAACAGCTTATGTTGCTGGAACAATTGTAAAAAATGTAGAATTATACAAAGAAAAAATAAATCCTTTAGAAAATGAATTTAGGCAAATTTGTGAAGAAGTTGTTGAAGAATATGGAATTCCAATTCCAACCGAAGTTTTAAATTCAAAAAATGGGCCACTAAATGATCTTGTAGCTCAAAGAGAACAACTTATTAAAGAATACAATGCAAAAGATCGGGGTTCATCTTGGTTTTTAAAATATTATGGTGCCGATTTAGAAACAGGAATTTATTTGTGGCATCCATTTCATAAAATTGATTAATCATCAACAGTAAATAATCTACTATCATGAACATCAAAAACATTACTTCTCGCACCAGCATCCAACCAACCATGTGCATAATTTAAAGCAGCAAATGCATTCACAAAATCTTTCTTTTCATAAAAATGCTTAGCATCACTAATATATCTAGAAATCATATCAATAAAATCATTAAAATATTCATAATTAGAACCTTTATTATCTTTAGCTAATTTTAAAGCCTCTTCACTAACAGAGAAATATTTCAAAAGTTTTTCTTCAGTTATATTATTCATAATAAAAAAAATAAGAAGAAATTATTCTTCTTTTTCTTCCTCAGCAGCTTTTTCAGCTGGTTCTTCAGTTGCTTCTTCTTCAGGAGCCTCTTTAGTTTCTTCAGCCGGTTCTTCAGTTTCTTCAGTTGCTTCTTCTTCAGAAGTTTCTTCTTCTTTAGCTGGTTTTTCTTCAGCATCTTCAGAAGTTTCTTCTTCATTAGGAGCATCTTCTTCTCCACCGAATTCTTCTACTTTAGTTTCAGCAACTTCTTCGTTTGCTTCTTCTAAATCAGTTCTTTCACTGCCTTTTTTAAGTAATTGTACATTTACGGCTTGTTTTCCTTTGTCTGTTTCTGTTGCCTCAAATGAAACTTGATCATTTTCTCTCAAAAATACTCTTTTGTCTAGAGCTGTATGATGTAAGAAATAATCTTCTCCGTCTTCGCCTTTTACGAATCCGTACCCTTTCCTGATGTTATACCATTTTACTGTTCCTTCCATTTTTGCCTCCTAATGTCGGTATTGTTATGCTTTTTTAACAATTAATCCATTTATAAATGTTTGGATGGATAACTACTGAAAATGCAAACTATATTTTTTCTTAGGTAAATGATTATAAAGTGAGATAGAATCAAAAAACTAATGAGTCAAAATTATGAAAAAGTAGAAAGAGTGACAGTTCCAGCATTAGAAGAAATTTTAGGGAAAAAATTCAACATTTTAAATGATGGATTTATTCGAGTAGTAGATTATATGGGTGGAGACTCTTCAATTGTACAAGCTGCAAGAGTAAGTTATGGGGCTGGAACGAAAAAAGTATCAGAAGATAGAGGATTAATAAGGTATTTGCTAAAACATAGACACACCACTCCATTTGAAATGGCAGATTTAAAACTACATGTAAGAGTTCCAATGGATGCTTGGAGACAATGGATAAGGCATAGGACTGCATCAGTTAATGAAACGTCATCAAGGTATTCCATAGTAACAGATTCTACTCAAACAACAAATCCAAATGAATGGAGATCACAAGCAAAAGATAACAAACAAGGAAGTGGAGATTATCTCCCAGAAGATTTAGGGAAAAAATTTTCAGCCGAAGAAGAAGATATACATAAAATTCTTTTTGATTCTTATAACGAAAAAATAGATGCTGGAGTAGCTAAAGAGCAAGCAAGAAAAGATTTACCCCTTTGCACTTACACAGAAGCATATTGGAAAATGGATTTACACAATTTATTAAATTTTCTTAGATTAAGAATGGATTCTCACGCTCAAAAAGAAATTAGAGAATATGCCACAGTAATTGGTGAAGAAATTGTTAGCAAATGGGTTCCACATACTTGGGAAGCTTTTAATGATTATTCTTTAAATTCAATGCACTTATCTAGAATGGATAAAGAAGCATTAAATCTTATTGTAACTGGAAATTATGATAAAAATAGCCCAGAAGTTAGGGAAGTATTTGGAGTAAAACCTGGGAAAAAAAGTAGAGAACATAACGAATTCATATCAAAATTAGAAACATTATTTGATTAAAGCACTAACAATACTATAAACCTCATCAGAAATATTTTCAGGAGTTCTAAGACTATCAATTGTTCCATCTGGTGCACAATCAATTCTATGCCATCCTTCTGGATATGATTCTAACATATGTAAATAAGATAATTCTGCACGTTCCATATGTCCCAAATTACTTTCATGTCCATCTAGTTTTTCTCCATTTGCATTAGCCCTAAGATCTCTAAGTTGCATAGAAACTCCCATTGGCATATATAAAAATAATTTTATATTTGGTTTTGGCAAATTTAGCATTTCATATTCTAAATTACTAATCCAATCAAACATTTCATATCTTTCAGCAGAATCCCAAATTTTTCCACCCTGGTGCCCCATATTCGATTCAACCCATCTATCCAATATAGGAATTTTTCCTTCTTCGACCATATTTTCAATTCTAGAGGCAGAAGCAAATCTATCTGCAGCATAATATAAACAAGCTAATTTAGGATCTACTTTATCTGCGTCTCCTAATATTGCCGTAGCATTTTCTCCAAGACCTAAATCTTTTCCTAAATAACACTGGCCAACAATTTTTCCAGTAGGAGTATCATAAGCAGGAATATTTATTCTTTCAGCAGGGATTCTAGCAAAATTAAGTCTACTTTCTAATAATTTAGATTGCGTTTCTTTTCCTGATCCATCTGTACCTTCAACAAGAATAATATTTGACATCTAAATCTAAACAACTAAAGAATATAAAAACATTAACAAGATAAAAAATAAATTTCATAAAATATATATTTGAAAATTAAAGTGCCAACGCCATAGAAAAATCCCGAAAGATGAATCAAAAGCGCTGACACAACACACAATCCACAAAGAAGTTACTCCGAAGAGCAAAATCAATGAAAAAAGTGCATACCCAACATAAAAAAATGAATATATAAGTTTTTCTTTTTACATAATAATTTGTCATTTCTTAATTTCATTAGAAATATTAGGTGTACGAACACAAGGAAAAACCCGAAAGCTTAACCAAGTGAAAGTACGTGCACAAGACAAGAGAAATCCCGAAAGACAACTCAAATCAAGTACACACTTATCATATATCTCGCATATATAAACTTTTCTATTCTCGAAAATCACTAATAAATTATGCCAAATTTTCTTTAATTTTTTTAACAGAATCAGGATTAACTAATGTACTAACATTTTTTATTTCTTTTCCAGATAACAAACCTTTCAAAATTCTTCTCATTATTTTTCCAGATCTAGTTTTTGGCAAATCTTCAACAAAATAAATTTCTTTCAAGGTAGCAATTGGTCCAATTCTTTTTCTAACATCTTGAATTAAATTCTTTTTTAGTTCATCACTAGGTTTTCCTTTTTCCAAAACAACAAAAGCAACCGGAACTTCCCCACGAATTTTATCTGGAACTGGAACCACAGCAGCTTCATTTACATATTCATCATCATCCAATGCATTTTCCATTTCAGCTGTACTTAATCTATGTCCAGCAACTTTAATCACATCATCAACTCTTCCAACTAATCTAATATTCCCATCTTTATCCATAAATGCACCATCACTAGTATCATATTTATCTTTAAATTTAGACCAATAAGTTTCTTTGTATCTTTTTTCGTTTCTAAAAACTCCCCTTAACATTCCAGGAGCAAAAGGAGATAATTGAACTAAATGTCCAGTTTTTCCAGTTTTTACTTTATTACCTTTATCATTAACAATAGCCATATTTATCCCAGGAAAAGCTTTTCCAGCATAACTTGGAATAAATGGTCCAACTCCAGGCA
This sequence comes from Candidatus Woesearchaeota archaeon, assembly GCA_018693795.1. Lineage (GTDB taxonomy): Archaea > Nanobdellota > Nanobdellia > SCGC-AAA011-G17 > PNOQ01 > JABJPM01. The sequence goes on from JABHMJ010000043.1 coordinate 35,201, forward strand.
GAGCATTAATTACATTTGCTCCCGTTTCAGTTTGCCACCAAGTATCTATTATTGGTAGTTTTGATTTCCCAATATTTTTAAAATACCAATTCCACGCATCTTCATCAATTGGTTCACCAACAGTACCTAAAATTTCTAATGAATCTAAATTATATTTCTTAACATATTTATCTCCATATTTCATAAACAATCTAATTGCAGTTGGAGCGGTGTAAAAAACATTTACTTTATTATCTTGAATAATTTCCCACCATCTCCCAAAATTAGGATAATCTGGGGAACCTTCATAAATTAATAGTGTGTTCCCTAAAGATAAAGGACCATAACATGAATAAGTATGTCCTGTAATCCAACCAACATCAGCTGTACACCACATTAAATCATTTTCGTGTAAATTAAAATTAAATTTGCTTGTTGTATAAGCTTGTGTTAGATATCCTCCAGTATCATGAATAATACCTTTTGGTTTTCCTGTAGTTCCACTCGTGTATAAAATAAATAAAGGATCTTCAGAATTCATCACTTCTGGTTTACATTCTGAGCTTTCTTTTCTTATTTCTTTTTTGTAATTAATAAAATCACTTGGTATTCTTTTTGCTAATCTAGGTATTACAATAACTTTCTTTAATTTAGTTCCTTCAATTGCAATTTTTACTTTATCTAATAAATAAACTTCCTCTCCTTTCCTATAATGTCCATTTGCAGTGATTAATACTTTTGATTTCCCATCAATTATTCTTGATTTCAAAGCCTCTTCTGAAAAAGCTGAAAAAACAATAGAATGTATTGCTCCAATTCTTGCACAAGCTAACATTGCAAAAATAACTTCTGGAATCATTGGAAGGTAAATAGTTACAACATCACCTTTCTTAACTTTTAATTTTTTTAGTAGGTTGGCGAATCTTGAAACTTCTTCTTGTAGTTCTTTGTAAGAAATTTCTACTTTCTTTTGATTATGAGGTTCTGGAATCCATACTATCGCTGTTTTGTTTTTATTTACATGCCTATCAATACAATTTACTGAAGCATTTATTTTCCCTTCTTTAAACCATTTAAAATAAGGAAGTTTTTCTTCGTACGCTGTTTTCCAAGGTTTTATCCATTGGAGGTTCTTAGCTTGTTCTTCCCAGAATTTAATTTTATCTTTTTTGTAGATTTTGTCGTCTTTAATCCAAGCTATACTTTTCATTTCTTGACTTGGCCAATACTTATTTCCTTTTTTTGTTACGAAATTTTTCAATTAATTTACTTTTGTTTTGTATGTTTAAATATGTTTTGCAAACATTTTTGTAATTTAACAATATTCAACCAAAAATAACAAACAAAAGAGAAATTATAGCAATCAACTTAATCAAAATATTCAAAGCAGGACCAGAACAATCTTTCAAAGGATCTCCCACTCCATCACCAACAACCGAATTCTTATGAACCTTAGTACCATAACGATCAACCTCAACCAATTTCTTAGCATTATCCAAAGAACCACCAGCATTAGCCATAAAGATAGAAAGTAAAAAAGACGAAACAACAGCACCAGCAATCAAACTACCTAAAACACTAACACCCAATAACAACCCAACTAAAACAACCAATACAACAACAAAAGATACAGAAATCATCATATAATAAATAGAACTTTTAGTTGCAATTCTAACCGGAGTTAAATAATCTAACTTCTTAGAACGAAACTGAGAACGAACATTAGTAACAATCTTAGAAGAAGTCTTACCAACTGCACTAATAACTAAAGACGAAAAGAAAAACGGAATAAATCCACCAACAAACAATGCAGCCATATTCTTAACATTCAATAAATCAATAACATCAACTTCCGCGATTAAAATAAAACTAGCTAATAATGTTAAAACTGTCAAAGCAGCAGAAGATATAGTAAATCCTTTTCCAATAGCAGCAGTTGTATTACCTAATGAATCCAACTTAGAACAATTAACTTTAGATTTCTTAGACAATTCAGCAATACCAGAAGCATTATCAGTTATTGAACCAAATATGGTAGATGCTAAAACAACACCCATAATACTTAACATACTAACAGCAGATATAGCAATCCCCAATAATTCTAAGGAAGAATAAGATAAAACCATAACTAAACTAATAACAATAATAGGGATAACAGTAGATAATAATCCATTAGATAATCCTGCCAAAACATTCAATGCAGCCCCACTCTCAGCAGCTTTAGCTATATTTCTAGTAGGAGAAAACTTAGAAGAAGTAAAATAAAATACACTAAACCCGATTAATATCCCTCCAACTAAACCATACAAAATAGGTAAAATATATGAAAACAATAACAAATAAGATAAACCTAAAATAAACACTCCAGAAACTAATAAAGAACCTAAAATTGCAACATTAGAATTTTTATGTTGAACAACTAAAATAGAAACTAAACAAGAAATAATCCCAATACTAACTAATATTAATGGAACATTTAAATCCAAACCTAAAGCAAACAACATAACCATTGTTGCAATAATAGAAGCAACATAACTCTCAAATAAATCAGAAGACATTCCAGCAACATCACCAACATTATCTCCAACTAAATCTGCAATAACTGCAGGATTTTTAGGAGAATCTTCTGGCAAACCTTTCTCTATTTTCCCAGTTAAATCAGCACTCAAATCAGCAGACTTAGTAAATATCCCTCCACCAACTCTCATAAACAATGCAACCAAAGAAGCTCCAAATGCAAATCCATACAATATTTTAGGATCACCAAATACACTTTGTAAAACAATAATAGCAAATAAACCTAAAACCATTGCAAAAATACTTGCTTTCAATCCAGATAAATAAGCAATCTTTAATCCAGAATTAACACTTTTCTTACATGCTTCAGTTGTAAAAACATTTGCTTTGGTAGCAGCATTCATTCCAACTCTTCCAGCAATCAATGAAAAAAACGCACCACTAAAAAAAGTAATAGCAAAAGCAGAACTAAAATATAAAATAACTAAAGTTAAAACTAAAATCAAAACAAACAAAATTTTGTATTCTTCTCTCAAAAAAGCCTTAGAACCCTCTCTAATTTTCAAAGAAAAGTCTTTCATAGCTTTACTTCCTGAACTTTTCTTAGAAATCCAAAAATTAAAAACTACTAAAAACAATATAGAAACAACAAAAGCTATTGATATTATCATTAACTTAAATTTTAGATTTTGAGTTTAAATAAGTTTTGAAAAAGAAAAATTATTCTCTTTCCTTTTTAATCAATCTTTCTATGCTTGCTTTTTCAACAGCTCTATCTTCCTTATCTACAGAATTATCCAAATACCATTGAAGAGATGTATATTTTCCATCTGGGTTTTGCACAAGTGCTTGGTCTCTCCCCCATACAACATCCACATACTTTATATTCGGTCCATTCGGTGATTCATAAAAACTAACATCATTAATCACAGGGCCATAACATGTATGCACTGCAAAACTAAATCCTAATCCTAAGAGTAAGCCGGCACCAAAATTTTTTACTTCACTCATCTTAATTTCCTCCCATTAACATATAAATCAGCAATAATAACCAATTTAAATAATTTCCTATGCGTAAAACTTATATAGAAGAATTCCCGAATTTAACTAAAAATGAGGTTGAGTGTTCTAATTGGTGGTAAAGCAGGTCAAGGTATTAATAAAATTTCTCAAATAATCTCCAAAATAATGACAAAGAGAGGTTACTACACTTTCAATTACAGAGATTATCCTTCAATAATAAGGGGAGGACATAATTTCAACGTTCTAACAATTTCAGATAAAAGAATTGGAAGTCACGAAAGTAAAATTGATTTCATAATAGCAATGGATAATAATACAATAAAACTACATAAAAAAGAACTAAGAAAAGGTGGAATAATAATATCAAATGAACAATTTAAAGACTTAGGAATAAATATTAACGTAGCACTAGCTGGTGCATTCATAAAAATTTTAGGAATAAATAAAACAACCTTAATAACTGAAATTAAAAGAACTTTAAATTTTAAAGAATCAATAAAAGCTGCAGAACAAGGTTTTAACTCACAAAAAACAAAATTAAATCTAAAACAATTAAAAAATAAAATTACAATAATGAGTGGCTCACAAGCTATTGCTAAAGGAGCAATCAATTCTAAAATAGATAAATATTTTGCATACCCAATGACTCCAGCAACAGGAGTAATGCATGAATTAGCAAAAAATAAGAATCTAGTATTCCAACCAGAAAATGAAATAGCAGTAGTAAATGCAGCATTGGGAGCATCATTTGCAGGTGCAAAAACTATGATAGGTACTTCTGGTGGAGGATTTGATTTAATGTCGGAAGGATTAAGTCTACAAGGAATAACAGAACTTCCACTAGTAACATATTTAGCTTCAAGACCCGGACCTGGAACTGGCGTTCCAACATATTCAACTCAAGGAGATTTAAATATTGCCTTAAGAGCAGGACATGGCGAATTTCCAAGAGTTGTAATTGCACCTGGAGATCCAAAAGAGGCCATTGAAAAAACAAATGAAGCATTCTATTTAGCAAATAAATTCAATTGTCTAAGCATACTATTAGGAGATAAACATTTAGCAGAATCAGAATTTAGTACAAACAAAAAACCACACAAACCCCTAAAAATAACTAGAAAAGGGAAACTTCCTGGGAAATCAATAGTAAAAGTATCTAGTTATGAACATGATAAATATGGAAACACTACAGAAGATCCAAAAATAGTAAAACAAAATCAAGAAAATAGATTAAAGAAATACAACAACATAAAAAAAGAATCTAAAAAATTCGAAATGATTAAAATTTATGGTAAGAAAAATTCTAAAAAATTAATAATTGGTTGGGGTTCAACAAAAGGAGTAATTCTAGATGCAATAAAAGATACTGATTACAAATTCTTACAAGTATTATATATGAAACCAATGTCAGATCAAATAAAAAAAGAAATACAAAAAGCAAACAAAGTAGTTTTAGTTGAAAATAATCTTACTGGACAATTAGGAAGAATAATTAGAGAAAAAACTGGAATTGAAATTAAAAATAGAATATTACGTTACGATTCAAGACCATTTTTATGTGATGAACTAAGAAAAGAAATAAGGAAAAAACTAAAATGAAAATAGAAACAAAATGTGAAAACACTTGGTGTCCTGGTTGTTATAATTTCATGATTCTAAATTCAATAAAAAAAACAATAAAAAAATTCAATCAAAAAGATTTTGCAATGGTCACAGGAATAGGTTGCCACGCAAAAATATTTGACTATCTTAATCTTTCAGGATTCTATGGATTACACGGAAGAGTTCTCCCAACAATGCTAGGAATAAAACTTGGAAATCCAAAACTAAATGTAATTGGTTTCGCCGGAGATGGAGATACATATTCAGAAGGTCTTTCACATTTCATAAGTGCAGGAAGATACAATTCAAACATAACACTATTTGTACATGATAATCAATCTTTTTCATTAACAACAGGACAAGTTACTCCAACTTCACAACAAGGGTTTAAATCTAAAGCAGAACCTTTAGGAAACATAAACAAACCCCTAGATCCATTAAAACTAGCTTTAGCATCAGGTGCAACATTCGTAGCAAGATGCAATTCTAAAGATATAAATCACACTGCAAAAATAATGGAACAAGCAATAAAACATGAAGGATTCTCATTTGTAGAAATAATTCAAACTTGTGTAATATTCAATAAAGAAATGGATAATCTAACTAAATACACATACAAAGTAAATAATAAAACAAATATGAAAAAAGCATTACAATTAGCAAACAAATGGGATTACAATTCTGCTAAAGGAAAAATTCCAGTTGGTATAATCTACAAAGAAAAAAGAAAAACACTAGAATCTACTTAACTGTTATAGCAGAAGTAGGACATTCTTTAGCAGCTTTTTCATTACAACCAACTTCTTTAGGATTCTTATCAATTGGTTCAGACTTATCTCCAACCATCTTAAAATTATCACATACTTCAACACATGCCTTACAACCAATACATTTCTTTTTACTAACTGAAACTTTAACCATAATCAATTTTTAACAAAATACATTTAAATAGGTTTCTAAGAAATTTTATTTAGGATTGCCAATAATCCAAGAAAGCATACCCAATTTACTATTTATATTGTGTTCTTGAACAAAAAGTATATCTAGTTCGTCCCCATCTTTCAATTTATCTTTCAATTTTTCAAGTCCATAAACAAATGAAGGACTATGCATTTTTACTGAAGGTGGCATTTCCCTTTCATTTTCTATTTGAATAGTTTCTATTCTAGATATAACACTTTCAAGTTCAGATAAAGCCAAATGATAATTTCCATCTTCAATTAAAGGCACAATTTCTTGTTTATATTGTTCTAAACACTTGCCATAATCTTTTAACCAAGTCATAAATATGGTAAACAAAATACATTTAAATACATTTCCTAAAATAAATAACTATGAAAAACATCTTAATAACAATACTAATCATTCTAACAATTCTAAACCTAACTTTTTTAACAGAAATTTCAAAAAATGAAGATTTAAACAATTTTTACTACAATAACCAAGAACTTTCAGAAGATTACTCAAATAAAGAAAAAACACATATGCAAGATGTAAAAGATTTAATCAATACATCAATAACAATAAACGCACTACTATTCTTAACATTCCTAATAAAAAAAACTACAAACTACAAAAAAGTAGGCAAATATCTAATAATAACTTCATTATTCCTTTACGTAGCAGCAATATTTTTCCAACAATTCTTCCATAACTTCCATTTGCTTTTCTTCAACAACAACAATTGGCTTTTACCATCAACATCAAAACTAATACAAACTTATCCATTAACTTACTTCAGAAATATTTTTTTAATAATAAATACTATTTATTTGATTTTAGGAGCATTTTTAAATAAACTAAGATTATCAAATTTATGTTAGAATCATATTTAATTCAAAGGTTAAGAGACCCAACGAAGGATATTAGAGAATCAAATTTTAAAAATGGATCAAATGGTGGCATATCTTATGGTATATTTGGAAATTTAAGCTCAATCTGCACATTTGATTTTATGAATAATGACGAATTTAGATATAGTGTAATAAACAGAGGAATAGAAAAAATAATAAAATACTCTTCAGAAGGAAAAGGATCTTCTGGAATAATAGAATTATCTAGCCCAATTCATTATATTTGTGAAAAAGATCAAAAAAGAAAAGTTAAAGGTTTAATCCAAAGATTGAATAATAATGAAGATAAATTAAAATTAAAAGAGCCAACATTATTACAAGAATCCTTAGAAAATCCAGAAGAAGCAAGAATAAAAGGTTGGTTTGAATTAAATAAAGGATTTATGTTCTTTCTAGATCAAGAAATGTATAAAAGAACTGTAGATCTTTTTAGAATATAGATTCACCCTAACTTCTTCAATTTATTCAAAGCTTCATTAAGAACTTTAATTTCATCCATACTATTATACAAATAAAAACTAGCTCTAGCTGAACCCTCAATATTATTTGCATTAAACCAAGAATGCATGCAATGTTGACCACTTCTAATCATAATATTATCAGAAGTATCTAAAATAGTAGCAACCTCATGGAAATTTACTCCAGGAACATTAAAATTAACAATTCCACCAGAATTTTTACCAATTAATTTCAAACCAGAAACATCAACAGCTCTTCTCAACCTAATTTCATGGTCTTTAATCTCACTTAAACCAATTTTACTTAAATATTTAACAGCAGCACCAAGACCAATAATCCCAGCATAATTTTGTAAGCCACCTTCAAATTTATGTGGGGATTTTTCCATAACAAAATCATTATATGTACTATTAATTACAGTTTCACCACCAATAATAAATTGCTTCATACCTTTCAACAATTCTTCTTTTGCATAAAACACTCCAGTTCCAGTTGGACCTAACATTTTATGTCCAGAAAAAGATAAATAATCTAAATCTAATTTTTTTACATTAATTTCATTATGTGGAACAAACTGCGCCCCATCTAAATGAACTTTAACATTATTTTCATGTGCAATTTTTATTATTTCTTTTATTGGTAATGTGTATCCATCCAAATTTGAAGTTGCAACAAAACTAATCAACTCATAATTTTTAACAATTTCAGAAAATCTCTCTAAATTAAAAGTAAAATCTAAATTTGACCTAAGAATTCCTTGTTTAAATCTTTGCCAAGGGATTAAATTGGAATTATGTTCTCTATCTGTTAATAAAACTCTTTCTCCATTAAAAGAATTAGCTAATAAATTAATACTTTCAGTGGTATTTTTAGTAAATATAATTTCACTCTCTTTTTTTGCTCCAATAAAATCTTTAACTAACTTTCTAGCACTATTTACTTCATCATTTACTTTATTTCCAAAACTATGTATGCTCCTTCCAGCACAAGCAGGATACTCATTATAATATTCAACAACCTTATCAACAACTTGTTTTGGTCTTAATGTCATACAAGCATTATCAAAATAAATTGCTTTCTTCTTCAATACCGGAAAATCCTCCCGAATCTTTTCAACATTCATCTCAAGAACAAACAACAATTCATTAATAAAAGTTTTGTATAATTAATTTTCAAAAGTAATATTTATTGTTGGAACTGATTTCCATCTCCATTCATAACCTTCAAATGGATTTTCATATCCGTCCAAATTTATTCCATCTATGGGATTCCCCTCAATATATCCTAATTCATCCATTCTTCTACAGGCTTCAATAACTTTAATCGGCTCATTTATAAGCAAATCAGCACATAATTGAGTAGTACTAGCTTGAGTTTCTCCCAATCTATTTCTAATTTTTATTTCTAAATCATTAAAATGTGGCTTTTTAATACGTTCAAACCTTGGAATATATTTCCTTAAATTCATAAAAAAAGGAATTAAAAATTATTTATAAAACTTACCCTTCACACGAACCACATTCACAAGACGAACCACAAGTTTCACACTGTCCATCTTCACATAATGGGTCTCCGCAATCTAAAACTTCTTGTTCAACAACATCTCCGCCCTCACCAGTTAAAATACAAAAAGGATTCTCTCCATCTTCACCAATAGGGCCATTACAATTATCATAAACTATAGTATTATACAAAGCTTGTCCACTAAAAAATAAACTAACAAAAAACAATACAACAAATAACCAAGATACAACTTCAAAATATTTGTGTACCCCTCTAGCTAATTTAGTAGATTTGCCCATTAATTTACCAACAATTTTACTTTTTACCTTAACATCTAATCCAGATTGACATTTCCTTAAAGTAACTCTTCTAAAAACACAATCAAATGCTTCCTTAACTAATGGCCTATAACTAGCTGAAAAAATAGCCAATACTCCAAACACTATCAAACTTAGTAAACATATCATACTTACAAAACAAAAAAACTTTAGTTTAAAAAGATTTCTGTAGGTTTAATCTTTTTTTACACTCTTTCTTTTGTTTCTTCAATAGATAAAAATCTTGATTCATCCAAAATTAAATCAGAAATTTCTCCACTAATATTAATTTCAAATATTGGTTTTCCAGAGTCCTCTAAAAATTCAGCCTCCCTATAAACTCCAGCTCCAAACATCCCATCTTGGAAAGCTAAAAAAACACCAACATCCATTGATGGCAAAACTTCTTCAAAAAAATATAACATTCCGATTCCTTTTTCAAATTTATATCTTTGGTAACCCATATAATGTGTAGAAGTATTAGGATTTTCAATGTGGCAACCAGGAAATTCTTTTTCTATTTCATAAACTAAACGTTCTTCCGCAACAGTACCATACAAACTTACTGGATGTCCAAAATAAACATTATTCATAAAAATAATACTTGAAAAGAATATATAAATCTATTTACTTGTATGTTCATCAAAATAAACAAGTCTCATTCCAGGATGAATTAAATCTGGATTTTCTAAATCATTTTGTTCAGCAATCTCATAAGGGGAGATTTTATGGCCATAATATTTTTCTAATTTATTGGCAATCTTAGTTAAATTATCTCCCTCTCTAATAAGACTATGAGACCTAATATTGATTTTATTTCCATCATATGAATATTTTAAAAAAAGTTCTCCATCTCTGCCAAGATTACCTGCCAAAGAAGAAGAAGACAAAACCAAATTGCCTGCAATCAAAAGGGAGGTTAATATTTTTTTCATAAGAATTAAAAATTAAAAAACTATATAAAATTATCTCATCTCAAACCCATATTTAATTTCATTTATTTCAGGATGCCCTTCTAAATACAAATCACATAATTTTTCAATATAATGCCCAAAAGGAATTGGACTATTAACTGTATGTGTCCCCACACCATCAAAAGTTAAAACACTTTCAATTCCACCAGTAGTAATAATACTATCTCTCTCAATAATACAAGGTTTCAATCTATATCCATATGGCAATCCAGGATTAATTATCCTTTTTACATATTCATCAAATTCTTTCTTTCTATTCATTTTAAAACCGAAAAATTAGCTAAAATATCCCATATATAAATTATTCTATTTCCATAATAATTAAATACTAATAATAAATCTAAAAATCTATGATAGATCCAGTAGCTATAACATTAGGAACAATTCAAATACGTTGGTATGGAATAATAATGGCATTTGGATTTTTATTAGCTTATTTCATTTCTCAAAAACTAGCAAAATACAGAAACATATCAAAACAAGATATGTCTGATTATTTTATGTACTTTATAATTTCTTCAATAATTGGGGCAAGACTCTGGGCAGTAATATTAAACTACCAAAATTACATAAGTAATCCTTTAGAAATTTTTGCAGTTTGGCATGGAGGAATGGCAGTTCATGGGGGAATAGCTGGAGCAGTTATAGCAACACATTATTTTGCAAAAAAAAGAAATTTAAATTTTTATGATCTTGCAGATATAATAGTAATTCCTACAGCACTAGGACTTGCATTGGGAAGAATTGGTAATTTTATAAATCAAGAATTTTACGGCAAACCAACTTCATTACCTTGGGGAGTTTTCTTCGACAATATAGAACAAAAAAGACATCCTTCACAAATTTATGAATCACTAAAAAATTTACTAATCTTCGGAATAACATTAAAACTATTCATATTTAAAAAATTAAAAAGAGGAACAATATTCTGGTTATTTATTTTATTTTACTCAATACTAAGATTTTCGGTAGAATTCTTAAAAGACATGCCAACATTATTTAACTTAACTTATGGACAAATAATTTCAATACCATTAATAATACTATCAATAATTATGTTAAGAAAAATAGCAAATCCTACGTAACATTTAAATAGCATTTAACAATATCTAAAATATTCTAATTATACGGAGGGATAAAATTTGGAAGAAAATATGAACATCGAAAATAAACAAGAAGAAAACACTCCAGTTGTAAAACAAACTAAAAAAAACAATTGGAAAATAGCTAGTTTCGTACTAGGAATTCTACTTGTAGTTAGCATCATTTCTAGCACAGGATTATTATCAATTTCTGGAAATGCTGCGGCAATAGATGCTGTTGATTTCATAAATAATGAAATGTTACAAGGACAAACAACAGCAACATTAGAAGACGTAACTAAAGAAAATGGATTAATTAAAGCAACAATTAACGTTGAAGGACAAGCAACTCCAATCTATATTTCAAATGATGGAAAATTAATGTTTTTGCAAGCAGTTCCAATAACTGGGGCGGCAACAGCAGCAACAACAACACCAACACAAAATTCTCCAACTACTCAACCACCAGTAGATGTTCCAAAATCTGATAAACCAGTTGTAGACTTATTCATAATGTCTCACTGCCCATACGGAACTCAAATGGAAAAAGGATTGTTACCGGTAGTAAAAGTCTTAGAAGATGATATTGACTTTAATTTGAAATTTGTTTATTATGCAATGCATCCAACTCAAGGTGAAGTTGAAGAACAATTAAACCAATACTGTATTAGAGAAGAACAAGAAGATAAATTATTAGATTATCTATATTGTTTCCTTGAAGATGGTGATGGAGAAAGATGTTTAGCAGAAACAAACATTGATACTACAAAATTAGAAACTTGTGTAACAACAGCAGACGCAGAATTCGGAATAACTAGTAGCCTAGAAGATAAAGCTTCATGGTTGAGCGGAAAATTCCCACTATTTAATACTGATAAAGCAGATAATGAAAAATATGGTGTAGGTGGATCTCCAACGTTAGTTATTAACGGAAAAACTGCAAGTTCTGGAAGAGATTCAATATCTTTGCTAAAAACAGTTTGTGGTGCATTTAACAATGAACCAGAAGCATGTACAACAACAGAATTTGAAGCTGGATCGCCAACCCCTGGATTTGGTTGGGATACAACAGCACAAGCAAATAGCGCAGCCGCAGGTTGTGGTTATTAATTTTTTTTCTTTTTTTAATTAATTTTATAAACTAAACATTGTCTACATTCTTTATGATAAATACATTAGAATACACAGTTAATGAAAAAATGCCAGAGGATATTCTTGAAGCAATTCAAAATAGTAAATGGAAACCAAGAATCCCTACACCAAGAGAAATAGAAAGAGCAGCACGTACAGAAAGAACAAGATTATACAGAAAACCAATTAATTTTGGATATTTGCTAAAAAGTATATCAAGATATTTCAATAGTTTTTAGTTAACTTTTTAAATTTCATTTCTTTTTTATTATAATGAAAATTTGGGTGGCATTAGTAATTCTATTAATTATTCCTGTTTCTATAGCAAAAGATGTTGATATTCCTAAAGTTTTTGAAACTGAAAAAGGTTTAACAGAAGAAACTACTTATTTTTACACAGGAGATAAATTACTTGCATCTAAAGATTCTTCAGGAATAACTTATCATTATCAAAATAGATTAAATTCAGACATTAATTCTAAATCACTTCCATTCGGACAAGAAATAAATAATCAAAAAAGATTTTCATTTACTGGAAAAGAACTAGATGAGAGCCTTTATTATTTTGGAGCAAGATATTACGATCCAAAGATTGGCAGATTTACTTCAGTAGATCCAGTAAAATCAGAACCCCCTTATCAATATGTAAAAAATAATCCAATGAATCTAATAGACCCTGACGGCAGACAAACTGTAGAAACCTCATTTGATGAATTTAAATCATATCTAAAAAAATATTTCAAACCAGAAATAAGAAGACATGCAGATAAAATAGTAAATATGGCCTATGGAGAAGTATCATTTGAAACCACAAGTGGAGAAAGAAGTTTTTCAGTTTACCCTGGATTTGCATCTAATACAGAATTCAGGAATACTGCATTTGAATTAGCTAAAGATTACTATGTAAATTCATATATGGATGGCGGGGCAACTAGAATAGAAGCCTTACGTGGTTATTGGACTGAAATGACATTAGTAAGAATGAATGAAGAAGTGCCAGGAGGAATAGAAGAAAAATATTATCATGTTGATGTTGGTTTTGACAATGTTAAATGGTACAGAGGGATATTTAGGTTAGAAAAAGTTGAAAGAAATATTCCAATAAGTTTGAGATTAGATATAGCTTTAGATCTATTTGCAGAAGGAACAGTAGAAAGAGCTGCTGTAGAATTAAGAATGGATCAAGATAATAAAAGAAAACAAAAACAATTAGATAGATTAATATTTAAAAGAGAAACAGGAAAAGAAATGCCAAAATCAAGTTGGACAGATAATATAAAAATTAAAAGAAATTTCTTAAATGACATATATGACTTTGTCCATAGATAGTTAATTTTATAAATAATATAAAGTTCTAATTTCTATGTCCCGTCATAGCTCAGCGGTAGAGCGTGTGGCTGTAGATACTATTAGACTATGTCGTAAAGACTAGGTATGAAAAATAGTCAGCTGAACCCGCAAGGTCCCCGGTTCAAATCCGGGTGACGGGATAACTTTTCTTAAGTGGTAACAATTAGAAAGATTTATAAATAACTTAAAAATTATCCTTTATATGAAAGATTCCAATATAGACTATGGATTTGAAAAAATATTAAACGATATTTCAAAAGGTATAAAAAAAGCATATAGTTTCGGTTATGCTGCTCCAACTTATTTCAGAAAAAACGATGAAAAGCAAAAAAGAACCAACAACCCAAATCTATTTTATTCAAAAAATGATATAGGGGAAGTGGGTGCAGCTAGTCTTGCTGGATCATTTGCTGGATTTATGGTTAATGGATTAACAATTGTCCCTTCATTAGGCTTAATATTAAATTCTTCTAAACTTCCAGATAATGTCTTATTTCCTGCATTATTCATTCCATTCATTACCAACTCAATTTCAGGAATATATGAGCATTATTTCGTTCAACCATACTTAAAACAACAAGAAACAAACAACACAATTGAAAATTTAATTGAAGATTCAAAAGGAGATAATAATTAAAAATGGACGAATATCAGGAAATTAATGAAAGAAAACATATGCTTATTAGGCCCAGACATAGGGCAGATAGCATTATAAGAAATTTAGATAGAGATTTGAAATCAAATTTCCCTCATCTCGAAATTCAAACTGATCACACACATATATCAAATGGCAGGATACTTGAGGTTGGATTCTCTAGCAAAGGAAATATTTTGGAAGGGAAAATGAAATATAAATATTATTTTGGTCATGCAGGCGATTCAGATGGTGGAAATCATACTCTTGAATCATCTTTTACCTATTGTCCTCCAATAGAAAATTCCCAAGAATATGAACAATTAAAAAAATTGATAAATAAAAAA
>JABHMJ010000044.1 GCA_018693795.1 Candidatus Woesearchaeota archaeon
AAATTATATTTTTCATTTCATAAATTTAAAGAAGTTTCTAAATCAATTGTTGATGAACATATTAAAGCAAAAAAAATGCTTCACCCATCGTTACTTAGAGAAGAACATAAAGTTGATAGCTTGGCCCATTTTGAAGAACTAGAAAAACTCATTAAAAGAATAATGAACAAATTTTGGCCTGAAGAAGAAAATTTAACTGAAATTGAAGAATTAGTTAAAGAAGATCTAATTCAAATTGAATCATTTGGTGTAATTTTAGGAGATATTGAAAAATCTCATAGAATTATTATGGAGACATTACTTTATGTCAATGAAATGATTAAAATTGTCAAAAGTGAAGTTTAGAGATAAGTTAATAAATTAAATTCTAACTGCAAATTTATGAAAGTAGGAGTTATTGGTCCAATTATCCAAGATGTAAATATTTATGGAAATCAAAAAATAGAACAAGCTGGAGGAGTTACGTTTTATTCTGGATGTGCTTTAGATTCTTTAGGTGTTGATGTAACAATCTTTGGATCTTGTGGAGAAACTGTACCTGAGTTTCCAGAATCTTTTAAAGGAAACATAATTCACTTATTAAAACAGGGAACAACAACTCACACAAATATTACTCCTGAAAATGAGCCTGATAAAAGATATGACCAAGCAATTGTTTATGATAATTCAATACTACCTCAAGATATTTCTACTTCAGATTTAGATGATCTTGACCATATTGTTCTCGGACCAATGTTTCATAGTCAAATCGGATTAGAATTAGTTAAAAAATTAAACGGAACTCCTGTTTCTCTTGCGCCTCAAGGAATGATTAGATATATTGAAGGGCAAAACACATACCCTCAATCTGGAGAATTTATAAGAAAATTTAATCAAGACGTATATGAAATATTACCATATGTTGATAATGTTTTTTTAGATGCTAATGAATTAGTGATAATTTCTGGCAAACAACAAACTGACAAAGGTGCAGCAAAATTGTTAGATTCTGGCGCTAAAACAATTATTGTAACACAAGGTCAAAAAGGATCACTAATTTATACAAATTCTCAAAAAATACAAGTTCCTGCTTTTCCCGTAGAAGTAATTAATCCAATTGGTGCTGGTGACAGTTATATGGCTGGTTATATTGCTGCCGAACAACAACATTATAAAGATCTTGAGAATAGGGGAAAATTTGCAGCACGTTGCTTCAAAATCTCTTCAAAGTTCTGGCCCATTCAAAGGTACAGTAGATGAAATACTTGAGCTCATGAATTAAACCCGTTTATACAAAACTTTCTTACTTCCTGGATAAAGTCCCATTGAACTCATTTGTTCATATTGTTCCTTAGAAAGAGACATTTGATTGATTGTATAATCATACTTTTGTTTAATCTCTGCAATAATTAATTTTAAACTTGCAACATCAATATTAGTTCCAAGTAACAAAACATTTGATTTTGATTTACCTTTTTGGCCTAGTAAAAGTATTTCTTCAATATTTGGAATTCTTAAAATATTTTCAATAAAGTATTGCAAAACATCTATTTCCATAATTGATTTGATAAATTCAACATTTTTGTTAATATTTAATTTATACAATTTCATTGTTTTAATTTCACGCATTAGAAGTAAATCCATAGCATAAAGTTTGTTTAGAATTCTATATGTTGATGCTGGGGAAACCCTCGTATGTCTAGAAACTTCTCTTAAATAATATTCTTTATCCTCGTTTTTTAAAAAGTGTTTAATGATTTTTAAGATCTTATTGTCAAAAAGATTTTCAAGAATTTGAGAAGGTTCCATAATTCTTTTTAATTAGAGGAGAAATATATAAATCTTTTCATTTTTGAAACACTGTTTCATTTTTGAAACATAAAGACCATAACAAAATATTTAAAGGAGATAGACTAAGAACTTTTTATGGATCAAGACAAAAAGCCTAAAGATAAGAGTCTATCAGATCAAATTAAGATGACTGTCTTTGAAGCTATAGCTACTCGTCGATCTGTCAGAAAGTTCACCTCTCAAGATATTCCTATGGAACTTTTAGGTGTAATTATTGACGCTGGAAGATATGCTCCCTCGTCTGGAAACTTACAAAATTGGCGAATGATTATTGTTAAAAATCCTGATGCTAGAAAAAAGATTGCAGAAGTATGTCAACAGCAACTTTGGATGGCTGAAGCACCTGTATTTCTTGTTGTTTGTAGTGATACAGAAAAAATCAAAAGATTCTATGGTAAAAGAGGAGAAATGTTTTTCTCAGTTCAAAATGTATCTGCTTCAATTCAAAATATGCTTTTAACAACTCATTCACTTGGAATGGCAAGCTGCTGGGTTGGAGCATTTGATGAAGATGTGCTTAAAAGAATACTTGGAATGCCTGGGCATGTTAGACCTCAAGCTGTACTTCCTATAGGATATCCTGATGAAATTGTTCCTGCTCCTTCACATTTCACAATGGAAAATGTAACCTTCTTCGAGCAATATGGAAACAAGATCTCTAACGTCGCTAGAGTTATGCAAAACCCACTTATATTTGACAAAGTTGGTGGACTTATTGGTGGTGTTGTAAACGCTGCAAAAGATATTATTCAGAAGAGAAAAAAAGAATAAATCTTTAGAAAATATTTTTTACTATATTCTACAAAATATATTTCTCAATATAATTATGTTTAAATACTAGAAAACAGTTTATGTACGTATTGGGGTTTTTACGGCTAATAATTGCTTCAACTATTAATAGACTAAAATAAGAACAATATCGTCGGCTAAACGATTTCGAACGGCTAATTCTAATGTAGAGTAACCTTTAAACAAGTATTTAAAGATTTATCTTGTTTAAACTATATGCTTTAGTATACATATAATGCTCTACACGCAAAGACCAATTAACATTGGGGGGTATAGAAAAAATGGATTTCGTTGTGGACAACGCATTAAAAAATTCGGATCAAAATTTTGATGGAATGGAAGTCCACCAAGCAACAATTAAAGTAATTGGTGCTGGTGGCGCTGGTAACAACATGGTAAACTGGCTTTACCAAAAAGGCGTCAAAGGCGCAGAAATTATTGCATGTAATACTGATATGCAACATTTAAGTGTCACTGAAGCTGATAGAAAATTCTTAATCGGACGCGAAACTACAAGAGGACTTGGTTGTGGTGGTTTCCCTGAACGAGGAACTGAATCTGCTCAAGAGCAAATGAATGATATTAAAGAATCTTTAAAAGGTTCTGACATGGTATT
>JABHMJ010000045.1 GCA_018693795.1 Candidatus Woesearchaeota archaeon
ACTTCTTTTACTTCTTCTTTCTTAACTTCTTCTTTCTTAACTTCTTCTTTCTTAACTTCTTCTTTCTTAACTTCTTCTTTCTTTACTTCTTCTTTAGATTCTTTCTTTTTAGCTTTTATTTCTTCTAAAATTGCTTTATCTTTTTTAGTTAAAATAGCTCTTTCAGGATGATCTTCTTTTGATAAAGTTGAACTTGAATTAAAAATAAGTTTAGACTCATCTTCTAAAGAAACCATAAATGAAGGTGAACTAATTTTTTGATCACCAATTAAAATATGCCCATGAATAATAAATTGTCTTGCTTGTTTTGCAGATCTAGCTAGACCTTTTCTCATAACAACAGTTTGTAATCTTCTTTCAAAAAAATTAGTGGCTTTTAATCCCAATACATCCTCAATAGTAGATTCCTTAGTCAAAACACCAAATTTAATTAATCTACTTAATAATTGTTCTTTCTCTTTTTGTGCTTGTTCTGATAATTTATTAGCAATAATTCTTTTAGCTTGAGATCTTGCTTTTTTTAATTTAGCAATTTCTTTCCAAATTTCTTTTTTATTTTTAAAACCATAATTAAGAATATATTCTTTCTCTTCAATAATTCTATCCTTTTGCCAAGGGTGCATAGGAGTTTCATATTTTTTTCTTAATTTTTTTATTTGACCCATTTTACTTCTTCTTCCTCTTTACACCAAGAGATTTACCTTTAGCTCTGAAATGTCCTTTTGTTCTTTGACCTCTAACTGGCAATCCAGCAGAATGTCTCATTCCACGATAACTCTTTATTTTCTTTAATCTTTTAACATCAAATTCTGTTCTTAATTTTAAATCAACATTTAATAAATGATTATCAGTACCTTCATCATAGTCATTTCTTCTATTTAACATCCAAGTTGGAAATTTGCTCAAATCTTTTAAAGTTTCTTCTATTTTTTTTACTTCATTTTCATCTAAATAACCTGCTTTTTTATTAATATCAATTCCAGATAAATGACAGATAGCATTTGCCATAGAAAAACTAATGCCCTTAACTTTTGTCAGGCCATGTTTTATAGCTTTATGACCATCTAAGTCAGCGGCAAATATACGAATAATATGCTTTATTTTTTTCTCTTCCATTCTCATATTTGTGTTATGGACCTATTTAAAAAGGTTTTGCCTACGATCGAACAAATAATTTGTGTTTGTCCCCATCATCTAATTCAGCATAGATCCTCCTTATTATTGTTTTCTTTGGATCCGGAACTAATTTTACTCGTTCCTTCAAATCATCAAAGTTTTCAAATGGTTTTTCTTCTCGTTCTTCCAATATCATCAAAGTGTGTTTTTTACCTATACCAGGCAAAAGTTCTAGCTGGTGCACTCTCATGTTTATTGGTCCTGCTTTATTGAAGAAAGCTATAAACTTTTCTTCATTTGCATCAACCATTTTTTCGATGACGAAATCCAATTCCATCTTCGCGGTCTGAGTCAACTTCGAAAGAGGCAATTTACCAACAATATGGTGAATCTTATCCCTTTTTCCTTCCCCTATATATACTTCTTCATGGGGTTGGAGAAATTCTCCTTTTTTTGGAACCAATTCCAACAGCGTGAAAAAATTTTTTCCTATAGCTTGTGCTATTGCTGTCTTCTGGTGCATAGGTCTCGTATCGAAAGGATACCCATGCGGAAGAAAATCCATTACTATTGCTACTTCCTCCTTCGCAGTTTGTTTCATCATTTTTTTTCTCAAACATACTTGATCACTGTTTCCACTATTTTTTTCAAGTCGTCGTCTTTAAGTGTAATATTTTCCCCAGACAAAACAGTTCTTAAACTGTCAAGATCTACAGGCAATATATTGACTATTAGTGCTATGTGTTTTTCATTTAATCTTGAAATTCCAACTTCTTCAAGTTCTTTCATTAATTTTTCGTATTCCTTTGCTTTAGGAACATTCTTTAAATATTCTTCTACTTTTTTAGCTCTGAAATTTAACTCTTTATCTCTTTTCTTCATTTCTTGTACATGTTTTTCCATTTCAGGCAAACTAACTGATTTTTTTTCAACTATTTCCATTTTATCCTTTTTTTAAGTGAATAGGATGTACTAATAATGATTTAAATTTATTTCCATCCTTTATTTTAACATAATAATTACTTCCTTGTTTTTTTCCAATAACCCCAGATTTTCCATGATATCTTGGATTATACATTCCACCTTGAATTCCAGACTCTGCAACTAAGTTTACTCTCTCTCCTTCATCAAATTTTTGAAGGAACTTTCTGATAGAGATCTTACCTTTAGATCTTACGTTTTTCCTTAACTTACTTCTAGTTTTTCTTCTAAATCCGCCAGTTCTTTGCATTTTGACTACCTCAGTTAAATCGAAGAATTAATCCATTTATAAATGTTTTTATTACTATAGTTTCTTATTTAACTCTTCAAGAACATTATTGAGGGCAAAGAATATATTTTTATCACTTGAATTAGTTATTATTTCTGTTTTTCCACATATTAATTTCGTATCAATTATATTATCTTTATCACATTTTAAAGAAATTAAAATACTCTCAAAATTATCTACTGTTTCAGAAATATTCTTAACATAATTGCCCAATATTTTTTTTATAACAATTAATTTTCCAGGATCAACACCTTCGAAACCTTCTAAACTAATATTTCCACCCAATTCTATCATAGTAATTTAAAGAATCACTAAGATTTAATACTTTCTATTTCAAATGCAACTCGACAATATTTTTTAAAATTAAATGAAAAATGTTTTATTATCTATGGTCAAGTAAATTAACCACATTATTTTTAGAAGGATCATAAATAATCTCAAAATCTTTTGATTCTATCCAAGGCAATCTTCCTTTAGTAGTCATGCCCCCATTTAAATTAAAAATATCCCCTGAACCCCCCGGAATAAGAACATCTCTTTTCAAATGTCTAACTTGATCTATCGGAACTTCTAAAACAACTAAATTTCTATCTAAAGGAACTTCTAAATCATAAGGTATCAATCTACGATCGGGACCAATCCCCTCTTGTTTAATAAGAGCCAAATCAAATTTACGTTCATTTGGAGTTGAACCATCTAATTCAAAGATAACTCTTATCATATTCTTATTTCTAGATGGATTTTTTTGAAAATATTTAAAAATTCTCCCCATACTACCTCGGATTTCAATTGGATTAAGGGGCAATCCGGTTCCTTCTGCAACAACTTCTCCAACAACTCCTTTCAAACCATGAGCAACATAAGCTTGTGAAGCCCCAATTAATAAAAATGTAGTAGCCATTGTATTGGAAAAAGCACCCTCAACATCTTCATTAGAAAGTCCTATATATCCAGTAGAATAAAAAGCAACCGCCCTAGAATAATCTTTAGAACCAGGAATTAATCCTTCTCCCTCATTATTATATCCTAACAAAATAGGAGGATAGGGCATCCCAACCTCTCCTTTTGGAATTGAACTAACCGTGGCCCTGTCCAATATTCGTTGGTCTTTTTCACGTTGACCTAACGGTTCATCAAAAACAGTCCCAGTAGGATCAACAAACATTATTGGATTATTTCCAACATATTGATAAGCAGGTTCACTAGGAACTGGATCTACAGAAGTAAACCTTCCTAAATTACTATCATAATATCTTGCATTAAAATAATATAAATCAGAATCTAATTCTTTTCCAGTAAAACTAAACCTTTCACCTTCTTTTAATAATTGACCAAATGGCAATGATTTTGAATCAACATCACTTCCCAATCTATCTTGATAATGATATTTAACAATATCATCATTTTTAGAAGCAACTAATTTCGAACCAGCATAGAAATAAGTAGTTTCACCAGAACCATCTTCTAAAACAACATCCTTTTCAAAAGTCTCTAGAATAACAACATCTTTAGCAAAAGCAATATTACTAAATAAGATAAGTAGAACTACAAATATCACCATACCTTTCATAGAAATAAACTAAGAATACTCTCTTTAAATACTTTCTATTTCAAATGCAATTCGACAATATCTTTCTCTTTTAATATGTGTCCAAGACCAACCCTTTGGCCATCAAACTTTGCACCATTGCCCCATACCCTAGCATAATCAAATTTTTTAATAAAATCTCGATGCACTTTACTTGCTAAATCTCGAACATTAGATTTTTTTCTTAAAGCAATTGGAGGATAATCTTTATCTTTTCCAGGAGACTTTGTATAAACATAAACTAATCTCAATTTTTTCCAAATTTTTTCTTTAGCCTTGACATCTTCAGAATTCAAAACAATTCCATTAAATTTTATTCCAGCATCATCCAATTCTTTTTTAACTAGATCAACATCTTTTTTATCTCTAGAAACAATCACTATTAAATCAGAATCTCTAACAATTCCCATATATGCTGGCCCTTTTTCTTTTTCTAAATAATTTTTGGTAATTGCAGGAATTTCAATTACTTGAAGAATAATTCCATCATAATCCAATGTTCCTATTTCTGGTTTTTTAGTTGTAAAATCATATTCGGCAATTTCAGGTTTAGCATTAGTTATATTTTTTAACAAAGTAGATTTACCAGAATTGGTAATGCCAATTAAAATAATTCTTGCAGCACCATCTTTCTTTATAGATAATCCTCTTCCACCAGATTTAGATAATTTTTTTTCTCGTTCAACTAATGATTTATATTTAGAAATTCTTCTTTTAATATCATTACGCAAATTTTCAGTACCTTTATGTTTTGGTACCGCAGTCAACATTTTTTGCAAACATTTTATTTTATCTGGAAAACTACTTGCACTCAAATATTCTTTTTCTGCGTTCTCATATTCATAAGTAACATTAGTTGGCATAAGATTACAATAAAAACCATCAATAAAAACCTTTCCAAAATCTTTTTAAATAAAATAGCAGCAATAAAACTACTTTGCATGGTTGCCGGAGTGGTCAAACGGGATGGACTCAAAATCCATTGGCTTAGTGCCTACGCAGGTTCGAGTCCTGTACCATGCATTACATAATATTTAGTTCCGGAATAACAACATCTTTAGCAAAAGTAATATTACTAATTAAGACAAGTAGAACTACAAATATCACCATACTTTTCATAAATAAATTAAGAATACATTCTTTAAAAAACTATTTCTTTAAATGAACATCCATTTGCGGGAAAGGAATTTCAATTTTATTTTTCCTTAAAATATTATATATTCTAGTATTCGCCTCATCCAATGCACTGGCCCGATTTTCAAAAGAAGGGACATAAAAATATGCTTTAAAATTTAAAGAAGATTCTGCCATCTCTAAAAATCTAACAACAGGTTTATGATCATTATCTAACAAAATACCATGTATATGTTCCATTTCTTTAATTATAATTTTCTTAACCTTATCAACATCTGAACCATAAGCAACTCCAAATGGCACAACAACCCTTGTTTTGGGTTCTGGCAAAGCCACATTTTGTATAATGCTTTCAGCTAATTTGGTATTAGGAACAATAACTAATTCATTATCAAAAGTCAACATTCTTGTACTTCGCATTCCAACTTTCAATATTTTTCCTTTAGTTTGAGCATCCAAATAAACTAAATCTCCTTTTTCAATAGACTTATCTAAAATCATAGAAGCACCAGAGAAAATATTAGACAAAACAGGTTGTAAAGCTAACGCAATCGCAATTCCAGCAACACCCAATGCACCTAATAATGGCAGGATTTCAACTCCCCAAACCCCCAATAAATACAGAGCAATAACAACAATCAAAGCAATTTTCAAAACACTATGTACTAATGAAAGTAAACTATCATCTAGCTTAGATTCAGTTTTTCTTGCAAATTTTCTAAACGCTCTTCCAATCAATAAATCTGAAATCATATACAAAAAATATCCAACAGTCAAAACAATAACAGACAATATTAATCTATTAACAACCAAAATAATACTATCTGCAACATTGAAATCTAATTGATTTAAAGTTATTCTTAAAGATAAAAATAACATCAATATGTTTACAGGTAATGAAGATTTTTTTAAAA
>JABHMJ010000046.1 GCA_018693795.1 Candidatus Woesearchaeota archaeon
AATATCAACAACACTAACTCTCCCACCACGAACTAAATCTTTTATCTCTGTACCTTTTTTACTAAACAAACCCCAAGTTTCTGCTGCCAAGAATCTATTTATTGCAGCATCCTTAACATTTTTCTCAATACTCTTGTCCGAATTTATTTCATTAATAATGTCTAAAATTCCAAAACTTTTCTTAGACTCTTCTAATGAACTTAATCCCTTTTCTATTGCTACTCCAATTGGTTCCATCAAATCAACTCCAAAAACGTCCGCCCAATCTCCTGCATCCAATTCTGAAGTTTTTATAGACAAAGAATAATCTGCTAAAATTCCTCTTTTTTTATATTCTTTAAAATGTCCTTCCGGAATATAAACATCAATATTTTCTAATTTTTCTGGTTTTAATTTCCATCCAGATAGTAAAGTTTCTTCTCTTTGGTTAGGATGTTTCATTGTCCAAAAAATCCCCATAGTATCAAAAATTAAAATAGATAAATTTTCGGCAACCTCTTCTGGAAGATTAGTCATTTCTTCTGCAATAACTCCTAAAGTATATGATTTCCCAGAACCTCTCTTTCCATCTACTAAAACAACATGAGTTCTAGCTACATCCATGAGAATATTACTACTTAGAGAAACAGTCTGTTCCATCTTTACATAATGTCTTCCTAAAAAAATAGTAGCTTTTTCACCAAACTTTTTTCTATCTTTAGCAACCCTTCCAATAACAATATTATGAGGCATAATCACAAAAGAAAAATAATATTTATATATCTTTGTATAATCTCACAATGAATTATAATTATCTATTATTTCATCGATACTATCAAATGTAAATAATTTTTGATGTTCTGGGGCCCCTCCATGATTTCTCTCAAACGCCCAAGTTTCACAAGGGACATAACCAAATTTTATCCCAGCATTTAAAGCAGGATAAAGATCACTTCTAATAGAATTTCCGACATGAATCATATTTTCTGGATCTTCTTCATTCAAATTTCCTCTAATTAATCTTTGCATAGTCCATTCACTTTTTTTATTAACAACAAAAAGATCTTCTCCAAACCAACCTTCTAAACGATTTGCATCTATTTTTGCTTCTTGAATTTCTAAATCTCCTTTTGTAATCAAAACTAATCTATCTCCCTTAGAGATAAGAAAGTCTAATGTTTCTTCTGCCCCAGATAATAATCCATTCTGTTCATATCTTACTTTATCAAAAACACCCATTCCAATATTATATGCATGTTGTAAATCTTCATTATTAACTTCTAATCCAATATCTTCAAAAATTACTTTATATGTTTCTCTTACTGAAGTGGGAAACCTTTCTTTTCCAAATCCTCTCGCTTCAGCTCCAGCACTATCTATCTCTACTTGTCTTGTAAGTATAGAATGGGCATCCCATTCAGGGCGCAAATAGCCTCCTATTCCTCCCATTTCAATTAATTTTTTATGACTTTCTTGATCTGGGGAAATTCCCATTGTTTTACAAATTGAATTATATGTACAAAGAAAAGAACTAGATAAAACTCCCTCTTGAGAATCCATTCTTCTTCTTGCCATGCCTTCCATCCTAACCTGAAGATCCAATATAGATTGTGCATCAGGGGCTCTATGTCCAATATTATCTATGATCCATCTTGTAAAATCTATTTGCGCCTTAGAACGTAAATCTTCACAAAGATAAATTTTCTCTCCAATCCACTCTAAGAAATCTAACTGTGCATATGAATAATCATGATGATTTGGCATCAAAGTATCGTCCAAATCAAAGATCCATGTTTTTCCTGCCATAAAAAGGGGAATGCAACTCCATTAAAATATCTTTTGTTAATAATTTCAATAGTTTTATATATCTTTTATAATTCTCAATCCTATGTTGACTGCAATTGTTTATGGTTCTGGATTTATTGATAAATTAGATTGTTTGAACCATTATGAATTTAAGTGCGATATCTTCGAAGAAAATGGGAAAAAAAGAAAATTAGTTAGTAGGTCTATTGGGACAAATAGTTTAGAAGAACTTGCAATACTATATGCGGGACTTAGAAGAGATTTAAATGAAGTAAAAACATTAACATCAATAAAAAAAGTTAAAGATACAGAACATTTAAGTGAAACAAGATATCCTTTATCTACAGAAGAATTATCAAGATTTTATGAGAGATACATAAAGGAAATAAACAATAAAGAAATATCTTAATTTAGAATTTTTTCTATTTTTACTTTAACTTTCAAAATACCACACAAAAACTTATAAACCCTTCACGTTTCAAGTGAAAGACAATGTTCATAGATCAAATTAAAACTACAATATTATTGGCAGGATTAACCTTTCTATTATTAGTATTTGGTTTTGCAGTAGGCGGAACAAGCGGATTAACAATAGCTTTAATCCTAGCAGCAACAATGAACATACTATCATATTGGTATTCTGATAAATTAGTTCTAAAAATGCACAAAGCAAAATTAGCAGAACATAAAATGTTTGAAGAATTGCATGACATGGTAAAAGATATATCTACAAGGGCCTCAATAAAAAAACCAAAAATATACATAATTAATTCTTCAAGTCCTAATGCATTTGCAACAGGAAGAAATGATAAAAAAGCCTCAATTGCAGTTACAACAGGATTATTAGAAAAATTAGACAGAAGAGAACTAAAAGGAGTATTGGCTCATGAAATTGCACACATAAAAAATAAAGATTTACTAATTTCTACAGTTTCAGTAATATTGGCAAGTGCAATAGCCTATTTGGCTGTGATGGCAAGATGGGCAATGATATTCGGGAACTCAAGAGATGAAGAAGGAAGCATACTAGAAATAATAGTACTTTCAATAGTTGCACCAATTGCGGCATCAATATTAAGGTTGGCAATTTCTAGATCAAGAGAATATGTAGCAGATGAAACTGGTGCAAAATTAATAAAAGATCCAGAAGCATTAGCTGATGCGCTAGTAAAAATAGAAACTTCACCAAAAACAAATATTGGTAATAAAGCTGCAGCAAGTTTATTCATAATCAATCCTTTTTCTGGAGGAAAATTCATAAATTTATTATCAACACATCCTGCAACTTCTGATAGAGTAAAAAGATTAAGAAAACTTTCTTTTACCTTGTAATCCAATTAATCTCTTCTTCACCCAAATCTAGATAATCTCTTTCAGAATTCAATGCTAATTTAATATAGGGAAATACATCTTTGACAGATTTTTTCTTAGATAAATGGCATTTTTCAGATATTTTTTCAGAAATGGAATTTCTTTTTCCATATTTCATCTTTGCCATCCACAATTTTAATATTTTTTTAGAACGTTCATAATCTACAAATCCTTTTTTGCTTCCAACTTTACAAGAAGCCACTCCAGCACTCATTAAATATTTTTGATAAACCATAAATCTCCA
>JABHMJ010000047.1 GCA_018693795.1 Candidatus Woesearchaeota archaeon
TTAACTGGGTAAAGCCCACTCCTTATATAAAGAGGTTGTATATGTTGTATGGTTGTATTAGTTATTGGGGAATACTATAAATATTAGATTTTCCCGATTTTTTCTTGGTGAGCAGATTTTCTTTCACCATTTTGGACAATAATTTATGAACGTTTCCTTTATCCTTTTTTAGATGTTCTACAATATCCTTTTCCTTAACTTCACCATTTGTTGAAATAAAGTTAATTACCACTGACATTTGTAACGGGAGTTCATTTTCCTTTGCATCTATATCTATTTCCCATATCCCACTATTCGAATCAAATTTCAAGGGAAATTCATTATCTTCAATATCTCTTCCAGTAATAATTAATTCTGCTGTTTTTTTATTTTTATTCCGATAGAACCCAATAATGGTGTCGGGAACTGCGCCTTTACCCACACTACCTAAAACGTCCGAGATTACATTTTTATCAAAATAATCATTGGTTTTCTTGTGATGATCTATTAATATTATTGAACAATTTTTGTCATGACCAATTTTTTGGAGGGGGGATAGGAAAGAAGTTATTTCATCGATTTTATTTTGATCAATTGTGGAGTTTAATCTACTTAAAGTATCAATAATTACTACTCGGTATTTGTTTTGTTTGATATCATTTACTAATCCTTCTCCAAAACTATCAAATTGATATTTGTTATATAAAAAATTTAGCTTACCGATGGTAACAACTTTCACTGGCGAATTCTTATCCCATTTCTGTAAATCAACTCTGGTTCTGATCCGTTGTGGAGAGTCTTCAAGAGCAAAATAAAGACATGGACCTTGCTTAGTGTTTCTACCTAATATCGGTTTTCCAGACCCAACGGCTTGAGCAATTTGGAGTGCAAGCCAAGATTTCCCTACTTTAGGAGGTCCTGCTAATAAAGTTAATCCTGGAGCTAAAAGTTTGTCGATAACCCATTGAATTTCTGGAAAATCTGCTTCCATTATTTGTTTGATAGAGAGAACGGGCGAATTATTTATATCTTCCATACTTGATGTATAATTAGTCATTGCTAAACTCCTTTATCTTTGATTCATTCTGTTGACAGATATCGGGTTCACCCTCTAATACCCAGAGGGTGTTTTTTATTGCTCAGTTTGCCTATTTTCTGAGCATCTCATGTAAGAATTGATTGGATTTGCATTAGTAGATGTGTGGCAATAATTTTGTTGTAAATCAATAATTTTTTTCATAAAATTCTTATTTGAGAATTATGTTTGTAATGATTTCTATGTCCCTGAATGAATTATTTTGAGAATTATTAAGATTTTGATTGAAGTTGGTTCCAATCAATAACAAGAGAAATAATATTTAGATTTAAATTCCTTTATCACCCCCTTTGTTATCCTTTGCCTTTAGCGAATCAAGATTTTTATCAATAAGATTGTTCAAGCCAATTCGAAGGATCGCTGATTGGCTAATATCCATAAATTTTGCCAATCTGTTTAGATAGACTCTTTCTCTTGTTGATAGTAGAACTGTAAATTTTGTTTTTAACATTAAATGCTCCAAAATTAGATTTTGAAGCATGGTAATTTATAAATTAAATTAATAAAATTGTAAAAATACAACTAATATTTACAAATTTTCTAAAATTTTATATCGATCCATTAAGTTAAGAAATTTCCAACTATTATCTTTCCAATATTTCGGGTATTGATTTTTTATTCTAAAATTAGCAATTTGATAATAATTGTGTTTACTCAATAAAATTTTATTAAATTTTACCTCAGGAATAAAATCATCAATAATTTTAATGTTTTTCTTTTTAATTTTTTTCTCAAAATTTTTAATGGCCTCAATTATTTTTTCCTTAGTTATTGGTCCAGTGTGGGGATTCCAAGCAATTTGCCCCTTTTTAATCAAATCCAAATGATCGTTCAGCCAAGAATCGAAATCCTTCTTTTTCCCAACATTAAATTGATAATAATATTTTTTTAAGACTTCTTTTGAAATATATTTATCTTTTCTGATAGTAATTTCATCTTTATAAAAACATAAACAGGCTAAAGCATCATAATTAATATCAATGGTAATGTCCAAAAAGCTATAATTTGGAATATAGATTCTTACTTCGGGCTTCTCTTTTAATAAATAATAATATGCTACATAACTTTTAGGGTCATTCCTAAAAGTTGTTCCAAATATCTCTGGTATTTGCCTTGCAATTTTTATAATATCTGGCAAGTCTTTGATGTAATCATTGTATAGATAAGAACTGTTTATGAAATGAATTAACTCAATAGATCCGTTTTCCCACTCAGCAAAACTGTATTTATTATTCCCAATTAAAATAATATCTTGATTTGAATTTATTTTAATTGTGTTCGGTTTTTTAGATTTAGGCGGCATTTTTATTTTTCTCAATTAGAATTTGAAAAATTTTACTTAATTTCAGCCCTGTTTTAGTCGCCTAAGTAAACAGTATACCAATGTTTGTCTAATAATTCTATCAATGGAATTATTGAAAACGACTCCCTTATATAACTATTTCCACCGGTGGAAATAGAAGGCAACTAGTGCGACGGAATAAAGAACAATTGGCAGCCTGATGGTGGGATAAAAGCTACAGAGAGAACAGTAGAGGGGAACATAAGAATGCTTGGTTAAATTTCCGCCTTAGGAATTGATGTGAATAGACATATTATATTGTTCACCATGATCCCTGGGACAATGAGTAATAGAATTAAAGATTAAGTGAAGAAATAGTTATACGGTTATATGAGTACTCAGAGAAAGGATTTTTGATTATCTTTATTTTTCTTCATGAAAAAGTGTGGAGAGTTAAATTAATTAATGCCTTGGATTGTAATGGGAAGATTAAATTCCACCGGTGGAAAATTGATAAATGGTTGAAAGTGGGCGCATTATCATTTTGTGTATAATTAATTCCAACGTTGGAAATAGCCAAAATGAACCTTATTGAGCGCAAAAGTAGCATTATCTACTATTTATATGTTCACGTCCCTAATACCACCCCTCCACTCACCTGTAAAAAATAAAATATTATTTAAATTATTTATTATTTGATATATACCTGGTAAATTAGCAAAAAATTGATTAGTTTAGCTATCAACAATTTATTTTCACAA
>JABHMJ010000048.1 GCA_018693795.1 Candidatus Woesearchaeota archaeon
CACAATAAACCTTTTAAAGCCTAATTAATAAATAATTTTATGGAACAAGGATTAAAATTATTGAGTTCAAGATTAACAAAGGTTAACGGAGAGAGAAATGTGGACTTTTCTGGGAAAATAACTATGAATCAAAATATTAAGGTTAAAACAATGGAAAAGTTCAAACCAAAGGACTCTAAAATGGAATCTTTGAAGGCTAATTATTCTTTTGAGATTGATTATGGAGATTTGGGAAAAGTAGAGGTGGAAGGTATTTTATTTGTTGGAGCAGATTCTAAGACGTTAAAAGCTATTTTATCCGAATATGAAGCAAAGAAATTCGATTCGGCAGAACAAGTAGCAATTATGAATATGATTATTCAAAAAGCTTCTCTTAGAGCTTTTGAAATTGAAGATGAATTAGGGTTGCCAATACATATTAGGTTACCTCAATTATCACCTAAACAATAAGTTATTTAAACCATTCTTATCTATTTTATTTATGCAAACAAAAGGTGTTAATAATAATCCAAAACCTCTTCTTAAAAAACCATTAATGAGATCTTCAAAACCAACTCAAAAACCAGGAGCAGCTATTAAGAATTCCAAACCATTTCCTGAAAATAATGATCCAACAGTAATTAGTGCAACTAGTGAAAAATTATGGAGTTTAAAAAATATACAATTGGCATTGTTCATTGGATTTGCTTTATTAATTATTGATTTAACTTTAATATACGTCCTTAATGCAAATGCTGTGATTTCATTAATTATTCTATTAATAACGGTTGTATTATATTCGATATCTCTTTATTTCTTATTAAATCCACCAGTTCAAAAAACAATTGAAAAAGAGAGAATTAAACACGTAGAAAAACCAACAATTAAAGTTGTAGAAAGGCCAATCACTAGAATAATCGAAAAACCAGTAGAAACAATAAAATATATCGAAAAGCCAGTTGTAAAAAAGATAATTACACCCCCTATAACAGTTAATAATGACCCATTAAAAAAATATTCATATGTTGCTTCAGTTAAATCAAAGAAAATCCATTCCACACAAACTACTGCAGGAAGAATGATTAGACCTGAAAATAGAGAATTCGCTCATAAAATTGAAAGCCTAAAGAAAAAAGGCTATACAGAAGGCCAAATAAAGCCAAAGAAGTCAGTAAAGAAATAGTTTTAGTACCATTAGAGTAGATAAATCCTTATAGGCAAAGAATAGTATAAATAACTATAATGAAGTCATCTACATCAACCGCAGCGGGAATAAGCCGATCCCATGCAAGAAAGAGAAGAGAAAGGATGGCGAGTGCAATTCAAGAGAACAAGGTTAAAAATATGGAAATACATTCGCAATCCATTGAATCTAGAATGTGTATCTTTGAGGACCACAGATGTGGTAGAAATTATTTATGTTGTTCATTAGAGAATCCAACATATAGTAGGAAATGTGAGCCACAATATGGTGAACAATAATTACCCACGCAACTTATTTAAAACCGAATAACTTTATCTTTTTATGCCAGTAATCTCTCAGGTAAAGCAAAATAAAATTAAAGAGCAAATATTATTTTACCTATACGCACAATTCCCAAAGCAGCCATTTACAGTGGATGTAGCAAGAGAAATCGCAAGAGATGAGGAATTCACAAAGAGAATTTTACAAGAAATGAATGTTAGTTCACTAGTTGTTAAAATAGAGAGAAATTCTGAAGGTATTAAATATCAAAGAAGAATCCGTTGGAGGATCTCTAACAAGGCTCACCAGGTGTATTCCCAAAGCCAATAGATATTCCAAATGTTATAGTATATTTTCTAGTTTATCATTTTAGACTACATATATTATTATAAATGAATTCAGTTTATTCTTTGTATGGATCCATTAAAAGAGGCTTTTGATAAGATAAAACAGGACATATTAAACCTACAGTTAGAATTATCTTCCTTACGTTCAGAATTAAAGCTTATTTCGCAATCCAACACTCCAACACAAGCACCATATCAACCAGTTTCTTCAACCCAACAGACAAACACTCCAACACATTCTTCTGAACATGTACCTGAAAATATGCCTTTAGAGCCTCTAAAAACGCCAAATCATGTGTTTTCCACAGGAAATGAAGGGGTTCCAACAGACAAACAGACAAACAATCAAACAGTCCAACAGGTGAATTATAGTCAAAATACAACTGGAATGAGCAACCGAAGTGCAGATCCTAACTTTATCAATTCTAATGCTTTTGATGAAGCGGCAAATACCATAGATTCTCTAAATACTCTTAAGCTAGAGATAAAATCAAAATTTCAGTCATTAACACCCCAGGAAATGCTTGTTTTTTCCACTATATACACACTCCAAGACGAAGAAAGGGAAATAACGTATAAAACAATAGCTAACAAACTAAAGCTTAGTGAGTCTTCTATAAGGGACTATACCAACCGTTTAATACGGAAAGAAGTCCCAATTATTAAAGAAAAGGTTAACAATAAGTTGATTCTGCTTTCTGTCTCCGATTCTCTTAAAAAAACGATCAATTTATCGTCGATAATAGCTCTCAGGTCATCAAATTAAGCCTGTTTTTCTATTATAGATATTCGGTTTAACGAATAATTATACTCTTCTCTTATCTAACCCTAAATCTATCTTTATTTAGGCTTGTTTTCTATTTTTGTCGACGACAAAAACTTTATTATTGGTTTTTCGAATTTCATAACACCTCACCTTAAGGGTTAATCCTCTCTTTTTCCCAATTTTTTAACAATACTCACTAATCCATTAAATTATAAAAAATTAAACTGTTTAACTCTCACAATTCTAACTTTTTAGTGATTTTTTATCGTTTTTAACTCTCACTTTTACGCTTTTGAGCAATATTTGCTTATTACCTTCATCAATATACAGTCTTTTCTTCCCATTTAGCTCTCTAAACTCAGATATAAGGCCCTTATTCTTCTGTTTTATGCTATTTATCTGCCCTCTAACTGTACTTTTGTCCTTACCTAGCATAGTACTAATGTCTTCATAGCTTAGTTTGTCCTCATTATTCAACAGAATAAACACAATCGCTCTTTCCATCATGGTTAAATGGTCTAAATTGCCTGTTTGAACAGCCGTTTGGACAGCTGTTTGCACAGCAAGGTTGTTTGTTTGCTGTTGGGTTGTGTTTTGAACAGCCTTGGACATTGTTTGATTTAGTGCCGGATTTACAAAAGAAATTTGACTTTTTAGCTCTTCAACAACGTTTTTTAGCTCTTCAAAATTATCTGCTAGTTCTTTAACCTTTTTTTGATAATCTTCTGATTTCACGTCGATATGTTTGATCCAATCACCTACTTTACTTATATCATCTTTAACATTTTCAAAGGAATCTTGGACCTCTTTTCTTAATTTGT
Organism: Candidatus Woesearchaeota archaeon; assembly: GCA_018693795.1. Lineage (GTDB taxonomy): Archaea > Nanobdellota > Nanobdellia > SCGC-AAA011-G17 > PNOQ01 > JABJPM01. Next base: position 3,379 of record JABHMJ010000048.1, read on the forward strand.
CAACTCTTTTTTGTGTATTGAATAATCCTAACATCTTATATTTTTTTAAGCATCTTTCTTTATAAATGTTTGCGTCTGTCCAAACAGCAAACACCCCCTAAACAGCCGTTTATACCACTGTTTGTGTTAAAATAATTTGATATTTATGGAATAACATAGTTTCCCCTCGCTAAAATGAGCTGAGTTAATGATGCAAACACCCGTCCAAACACCCGTCCAAATGTGTCCAATCAATGGTGATTAAACAAACAATGGGTGTTTGCGTTCAACTAGGTGTTTGTTCAAAATACTTATAAAGTTGGAACACTGGTTTATTATATGAATTTCAAGAAAAAAATGATATATTCATGGATCATCTCATCTGTCACGCATGTGATATCTTTAATTCTTCCGATTATTCCATGTCAAAAAGGTGCGAATGTTCCAAACCCAATATACTCATGGGAAATGTGTAGATTAAGCCCAGACTTGATGAAGTTAATTGATCTAAAAACATTCTTTTTCGGATACACCTCCTCTATGTTAGAGACTTATTTCATAGTTATAATATTGACATTTATAATTTCATTTACGGCTCTACATTTCTCTACAAGGAAGAAAAATAACTGATATATTTAATTTTCACATTGGTAATCTTAGTGAAATTTTCGATAAAAATTATTTAATATAGTTTATCCAATATGGGTTACACAGGCACAAACACAATTCTTGGCATGGTTACTTATTCGAGTATAGAACTAGTAGGAGATCAATAACCACCCTAGAAATTAAAGTTTTATGCACAAGTCTAAAGACTATTTATCCTATAGCCATTCAATTTTGCTGAGATTACAATCTAAATTTTTCAATTGGTTTTTGGACAACCAGCCAAATATAGAGCCATTTAAAGCAATTCTAAGCAAGTATTTCTGTGCCCATGGTAAATAACATGCAGTAATCAGATATTGCACTAATTTTAAATTTACCCTCGATAAATTTTGTAATTGGTATGTTTAAATAAAATGTTTAAATAAATTTTTTTGATTTTTGGGTGTATTCTTACATATTTTTCGGGCTGTCCAAAATTTAAACAGCTCAATTTTTCTAAAATCTTGATATGGTTTATCGGATTTCACTTAGTCAACCTTTCTGCAATAAATCAAATTTTAATAAATTTTTTGTTATTTCACTCAAAATTGTAGAAATCACCCCTAAAAACGGCATAGTTCGCATAATATGTATTGTGAGAAGTTCTTACA
>JABHMJ010000049.1 GCA_018693795.1 Candidatus Woesearchaeota archaeon
ATTAAAAAAGCAGCAAAAGGTGCTGTTTTAGGAAGAACTTTGAATGGAGGTCAAGTTTGTATTGCTTCAAAAAGAATAATTGTTCATAAAAACATTGAAGAAGAATTTAAAAAAGAGTTTGTTGAAGAAATGAAGAAACTTAAAATTGGTGATCCACTTGATTATAATACAGATATAGGCCCACTTGCAAATGAAAATGCTGTAAAAGATATGGAAAATTTTGTTGAAAATGCTGTAAATTTGGGCGCAAGAATTTTAACTGGTGGAAAGAGATTAAAGAGAGAAGGATTTTTCTTTGAACCTACAATTCTTGATTCAACAACACCGGAAATGGATGCCGTATGTTTAGAAACTTTTGGTCCTGTAGCTCCAATTATAATTGCAGATTCAAATGAAGAAGCAATTGTAATTGCTAACAATTCCGAGTTTGGATTAAGTGCATCTATTTGGACAAAAGATTTAGAAAAAGGTAAAAATTTTGCTTCAAAAATAGAAGCAGGATCTGTTTTTATTAATTCAATTTCTAAGACACATCCAAATCTTCCTGTTGGAGGAATAAAAAATAGTGGTTTTGGTAGAGAATTATCTAGATTTGGAATTAGAGAATTTACAAATATTAAATCTGTGAATGTGTATGAGGGATAAAAATGAAAGCATCAGATTTATTTGTTAAACAATTAGAGAAAGAAGGAGTAGAATATATTTTTGCAGTTCCTGGTGAGGAAAATTTAGATTTATTAGAAAGTATTAGAAAATCTAAAATTAAGTTAATTGTAACAAGGCATGAACAAGCAGCAGGTTTTATGGCTGCAACATATGGAAGATTAACAGGAACACCAGGTGTTGCTCTTTCAACACTTGGCCCTGGTGCAACAAATTTTGTTACAGCAGCAGCATATGCGCAGTTAGGAGGTATGCCGTTTTTAATGATTACAGGTCAAAAACCCATTAAAGATTCTAAACAAGGAAGTTTTCAAATTATTGACACAGTTGATATGTTTCAAGAATTAACAAAATATAATAAGCAAATTTTGAGTGGAGTTTCAATTCCTAGTTCTATTAGAGAAGCATTTAGATTAGCGTCAGAAGAAAAACCAGGAGCTGTTCATTTAAGTTTACCTGAAGATGTTGCTAAAGAAAAAATAAAAGAATTCAATCTAATTGAACCTCCAACAACAAGAAGGCCAGTAGCTGAAATTAAATCAATAAAAAAAGCAGTTGAGATGATTCAAAACTCTAAACATCCATTAATATTAATAGGTGCAGGAGCTAATAGGAAAAGAACATCAAATATGTTAAATGAATTCATTGAAAAAACAAAGATTCCTTTTTTTAATACTCAAATGGGTAAAGGAGTAGTTGATGAACGTCACGAATTATTTTTAGGAACTGCAGCCTTATCAAATAATGATTTTGTACATTGCGCTATTGATCAAGCAGATCTAATCATAAATGTTGGTCATGATGTAGTTGAAAAACCACCTTTTTTAATGAAAGAAGGTCAAAAAGTTATTCACATTAATTTTTATTCAGCATCAGTAAATAATGTTTATTTTCCTCAACATGAAGTGATTGGTGATATTGCTAACGCTATATGGCAAATTAAAGAATTAATTATTCCAAAGAATTGGGATGTATCTAATTTTTTAAAGATTAAACAAAAACAAAAACAAAATTTTAAAGAATTACAAGGTCACCGAGGTTATCCAATTTTACCTCAAGAGGTAGTATGGTCTCTAAGAAATATTCTTGATGAAAATTCAATCATTGCATTAGATAATGGGATGTATAAATTATGGTTTGCAAGAAATTATAATGCCTATAAACCTAATACTTTACTTTTGGATAATGCTTTAGCAACAATGGGTGCAGGTCTTCCTAGTGCAATTACAGCTTCATTAATTAATCCAGAAAAAAAAGTTGTTGCTGTTGTTGGAGATGGAGGGTTTATGATGAATTCTCAAGAACTTGAAACTGCAATAAGATTAAAACTTAATTTAACAATTATAATTTTAAATGATTCTGGATATGGTATGATTAAATGGAAGCAACAAAATATGAATTTTAAAAATTTTGGGCTTGATTTTAATAATCCTGATTTTGTGAAATATGCGCAAAGTTATGGAGCATATGGTTACCAAATAAAAAAACAGGACAATTTTAAAGAAAAAGTCAATGAAATAATAAATATGAAAGGTATAAAAATTTTTGATGTACCTATTGATTATTCAAATAATAAAA
>JABHMJ010000050.1 GCA_018693795.1 Candidatus Woesearchaeota archaeon
TTAGCTGTTTTACGACCAACTCCAGGCAATTTAATTAAATCGTCAATTGAAGAAGGTATTTTTCCATTAAATTCAGAAAAAATAACAGAAGGTAATTTCTTAAGCTGTTTTGATTTATTTTTATAAAATCCCACGGGGTAAATTAATTTCTCAATTTGTTTTACAGTTAACTTATCTAAATCTTTAAAATTTTTAACTTTAGAAAACAACTTAGAACAAACCACAGAAGTAACCCTATCGTTAGTTCTAGCACTTAAAATAGTAGCTATTAAGATTTTAAATGGATCATTAGTTTTTACTTTTATCAAATCAACTACTGGGACATTATAATTTTTTACTTCTTTCCTAAGAATTTTTACTATTTCATTCATTTTATTTGACAAGTTTCATCTCTAGTTAATAAATATAATGAAATAACCAATAGAACACCAGATATCGCTTGGATTTCTAATCCATAAAATGGTAAATTTCCCAAAGATGCAGTAACTCCAAATAATCCTAAAAATGCCGGAAATAATCCAACGAAACATCCAGGGCAAGCACCTCCAAGAATTCCCCCGAAAGCACCGAGAGCAGTTAACCCAGAACCTTTATTCAATTGTCTTAAAGTTTTAATTTTCGTATAAGCTAAATTAATATTTGCAGCAACAAGAAAAGCAACCAAAAGAGTGAAAAATATAAAGAAATAAATAAAAGATGAATAATTATTAAACAAACTTTGAGCAGTAATATATGTTTTATTAACAAAAATATTAATTCCCAAATATAAAATAGCTATTGTAAAAAATGAGAAAACATAAGGTTTTTTTAAAGTAATCAAATATACTTTTTCAAATCTGTTCTTCAAATTCATATCAATACAAAATTTCGCCCCTTTATGAAGTTTATCAATTTCAAATCATAAAATATATAAACTAATAAAATAAAAATAAGAGCATGTTATCACAAATACCAATAGATCTAAAAAAAGTAGATAAAAAAAACATAAACAAAGAAATTCTAAGACTTGGGATGATTGCAGAATTAGATGCAGTAAGTTTATATGAACAATTAGCAGCTTACACAACTAGTAAAAAAATAAAAAAAGTTCTTTTAGATATTGCTAGAGAAGAAAAAACACATATTGCAGAATTTCAAACTTTGTTGCATGAAATAGATAAAGAACAAGTAGAAGAAAACAAAAAAGGAAAAAAAGAAGTTAATAATCTTTCCTAAATTTTACCAACCAAATCTAATCCGGGTTGTAAAACATCTTTTCCAGGTTCCCAAGAGGCAGGACAAACTTTATCTCCATGTTCTTCAACAAATTGAGCAGCTTTCATTTTTCTAAATAATTCTTTGGCATTTCTTCCAATACTATTATCATTTACTTCAAAAGCTTTCAAAATACCTTTTGGATCTATAATAAAAGTTCCACGCAAAGCCAAACCTTCTTCTTGTATATAAACTCCATAATCTCTGCACACTCTTCCAGTAGGATCTGCCAGCATTGGGTATTTAATTTTTTTTATAGTCTCAGAATTATCAAACCAAGCTTTATGCACAAAAACAGTATCTGTACTTAAACTCATGATTTCTATATTATTTTCTTGAAATTCTGAGTATTTATCTGCCAATTCTCCCAATTCAGTTGGACATACAAATGTAAAGTCTGCAGGATAAAACACTAATGCAACCCACTTTCCCTTTAATGAAGATAATTTTATTTTTTTTACCTCTCCATTTTGAAAAGCTTCCAATTCAAAATCTGGAGCTGGTTTTCCTATTTCTAATCTTTGTTCTTCCATTTTATTTTGCCTCCATATAATATTCATTTACTTTTTCCCAGTTTATAACATTAAAAAAATTCTTAACATAATCTGGTCTTTTATTTTGATATTTCAAATAATATGCATGCTCCCAAACATCAATAGTCAACAAAGGAATCATTCCCTTACTTATAGGAGATTCTTGATTAGGTGTTTTGATGATTTTTAATTCTCCATTATCCAAAACTAACCAAGCCCAACCACTCCCAAATTGTGTTGTAGCGGCATTACTAAATTCTTCTTCAAAATCATCAAATTTTTCTTTTATTGCCTCAGCAATTTCTCCTTCAAAAGGAACATCTTTTTTCAATATTGTCCAAAAAAATCTATGGTTAAAAAATCCGCCGCCATTATTTATAACAGCTGTTCTAGTTTTTTCAGGTATTGAATCTATATTAGATAATATTTCTTTTACATCTTTTCCTTCTAATTCAGTTCCTTCAATCGCTTTCATAAAATTATCATAATAAGCATGATAATGTTTATCGTGATGAATTTTCATAGTCTTCTTATCTATATATGGTTCTAATGCACCATAATCATATTCTAATTCCATTTTTATTTCTCCTTGCAGTTTTTACAAACTCCATAAAATATTATTCTAACTGATTTAAGTTCAAAATCACTAGATTTTATTTTCTTCATAGCATAGTTTGAGATCTCTTTTTGTCCCAAATCCATTATTTTGCCACAATTAGTGCAAACTAAATGCTGGTGAGAATCACAAAATCCATCGTAGTGATATTCTCCATTAATTTCTAGTCTAAGAATTTTTCCTTGCTCAGCTAACAAATTTAAGTTTCTATACACAGTTGCTAATGATATTGCTGGCAAATCTTTAGAAACTATATGATAAACCATCTCTGCTGTAGGATGCGTTCTAACTTTTTGTAAATGTTCCATAATCTTCAGTTTCTGGTTAGTCATACGAGTTTCCATTTTTCTTATTAAGAATAATTATCAATAAGGAATCGTTACTAATATATAAAGCTTTCTAAATTGATTATTCCACCTAAAGAAACAAGATAAGTAATATTTTCTAAATTATGTTCTGGTGGCCATTTCCAATTTAACTCAATGCCAAAATTTAACATTAATTCACTAACATTAACTCCATGATTTTCAGGCCAAACAATATTTTCCACTCCGTCTAATTTTAAAGCTATTTCTCTCTCAGCTTTATGGATTTTTCTAGCAGTTCCTTGCCAATATCTTGGGTTATAACATTGTCGATCGTTCCATTCTTGGTGTTTCTCTCTCATTCTAGAAGCAAATTCTCCAACAAGATGTTCAGTATAAATAACAAATAAATCATTTTCAAAATCAAAAACTTCGTTAATTAATGGGAGCCCAGGGGGGCAACCTTCTTTTTTATCAAAATTTGGGCATCCTTTTCTATGGCCATAATAGGGTTTTTTACAAAGGCCTTGAAACATTTTATCATAAATGATTATCTCAGAATCAACTTTTTCTATCATAAAAAAGCAAATATAAAACAATTTATAAAACATACCAATCCATAACTCTTATAAACCACTCAATGGTGGTAATTAATATGGAAAACACTATAATTAAGCTAGAAAATGTAGAAAAAAGTTATATTTTAGCTAAAAATGAAGTTCCAATACTAAAAGGAATAAATTTAGATATAAAAAGAGGAGAATTTCTAGCAATTATTGGTCCATCTGGTTCGGGAAAATCTACAACAATGAATATGATTGGGTCATTAGATACTCCAACAAGAGGGACAATTTACTTAGATAATAAAGATATTTCAAAATTAGATGAATCAGAATTAGCACAATTAAGAGGAAAAAAGATAGGATTCATTTTTCAAAATTTCAACCTAATACCTTCATTATCAGCATTACAAAATGTAACATTACCATTAACATTTCAAGGAATCCAAAAAAATGAAGCAATAAGAAGAGCAACAGAAGAACTTGAAAAAGTTAAACTTGATCATAGATTAACACACAAACCATCTGAATTATCTGGGGGAGAAAGACAAAGAGTTGCAATCGCAAGGGCATTAGTAACAAATTCTGAAGTTATTCTTGCAGATGAACCAACAGGAAATTTAGATTCAAAAACTGGAGAAGAAATAATGGAATTATTAAAAACACTAAATGAACAACACAACAAAACTGTTGTAATAATAACTCATGATCCTAACATAGCAAGTAGAGCAAAAAGAGTGATAAAAATACAAGACGGGAGGATTGTTAAATGAAACAATTAATATTAATTGCAATATTTTCAATTTTACTTATGGCAAATGTTTCAGCTTTAAACATAGATAAAGTAGAAATATCTCCATTAACAGTAGAACCTGGAAATAGGGCAACAATCGAATTAAAAATAGAAAATAACTTAGAAAATACAATACAAGACGTAATAGTAAAACTTGATTTATCCTCAAGTGAAATCCCAATTTCGCCTGCGGGTTCAAGTACACAAACTATAGATGAAATAAGATATGATGACAAAGAAAATGTAGAATTTGATGTTATCGTATTACCAAATGCAAAACCAGGAATATATAAAATCCCAGTTTTGATAGAGTATGGCGATACAATAAAAGAAGATGTAATTAGTTTTATTGTGGATACTAATGCTAAACTTACATTATCTATTGATGACCCAGATTTTATTGTTGGAGATAGATCAACAATCGATATAAAGATTGTAAACAAAGGTTTAGCAGACATACAGTTCCTAAACATAAAGCTAGGATACAGTGCTTTCTATGATGTAATCTCCGCAAGAGAAGTTTACATTGGAGATTTAGATTCTGATGATTATGATACAGCAGAATTTGATATTATGATAAATCAACCATTACCTGGAGATTTACCAATAAAAATCTACATAGAATACACTGATGCACTAAATAATCAACATTCAGAAATACAAAGTGTTGAAATTGATGTGTACACACAAAAAGAAGCAAAAGCTCTTGGATTAGTCCAAACAAGCAACACCCCTTTCATAATTACAGGAATTGTTGTATTGATAATTGCTTTTGTAATCTATAGGAAAATTAAGAAAAGACGAAAACAATGATTGCTGACTATTTTACATTTTCAATAAATGGAATAAGGCAGAGGAAAATGAGATCCTGGTTAACAATGCTTGGGATTTTCATAGGAATAGCTGCCGTAGTTAGTTTAATCTCTATAGGACAAGGTCTTCAAGATTTTATTTCAGATCAATTTGAAATGCTTGGAAGCGACAAAATAATCATTGAACCCAACACTATGGGTCCTCCCGGATCTGTAACTACCAAATCTCTCTTATTAACAAGTAAAGATTTACAAACGGTAGAAGATACTAAAGGTGTAAAATGGGCAATGGGTTATCTTGTTAAAACCGGGCAAGCCACGGTCGGAGAACAATCAGAAATTGGATTTGCAATAGGAGTAATACCAGAAGAACTTGATATTATGTTAGAAACACAACCTTTTGATGTTTTAGAAGGAAGATCTCTTAAAAAAGGAGATAAATTTAAAGCAGTTGTTGGATATAGCCATATTTTTGATAAAGACGGCGGAGAAAGTTCAATTTGGGACGATGGATTAAGAGTAAGAGACACAATTATAATAGAAGGTCATGAATTTAAAATTGTTGGAGTATTCGAAAAATCTGGAAATCCATATGATGATGGTTCAATATACGTTCCAAAAGAAACTTTAAGAGATATATTAAATGCCGGAGATGAAGAATCTCAAATACTAGTAAAAACTGCAGAAGGATTTGATCCAGAA
>JABHMJ010000005.1 GCA_018693795.1 Candidatus Woesearchaeota archaeon
AGTATTATTTTCTAACCACTGATTTGCAGAATCTCCATAAAAAGAATTTATCCATAATGCCTTATCATTTGTTTCAATATAATTATCTTTGAACAAAGGGTTTCCCTCATTATTATATGCATCTCCTCCAATATAAAATGCAAATACTGGACTATCATCTCCTGCAGAAGTTTTTGTAACATAATATTTATTATTCCAAATCTGATTATTTTCTCCAGCAGCAGAATAAAATATTCCAGTTGTTACAGGCATACAATTGTCATAAGCAGTTTCAAAATCTCTCCCTTCAATGTAAAAAGTATTATTTATTACATGATTATCATGGTTTGATCCACTTCCATAATCATTCATTCTTATTGCATTCGTTGAATAATCTTCATTAATATATTCAACATTACAAGTAGCAGTTCGAACATAAAAAGTATTGTTTGTTATTTTATACCCATTACCTGAATAAACTAAAATACCACTTCCTTCAATTGGATCAAAAACATTATTATGGATAACTGGATTTATTGCACCACTATGAATGATCGCATAATGATTTGTTGACTGAGCATTATTTCGGATATAATTGTATGAAACATTTGTTCCAACTCCCCCTAAACGAATTACTCCTTGCCCCCCAATCAAAGTATTATTATATAATAGCCCACTTCCCATAACAACATTTTCTTCAATGCTATTTTCTCTAGCAAAATACCATGGCATACTAACTTCTAAATGATTATTGTAAACATCTCCCCCCGTTCTTACCGTCCTAGATTGCATCCCTTGAACTCTAACATCCAAATCATGAAATTTTCCCATTGGAGCAGCAGAAGTTCTAAGAGCATAAGAATTTAAATTTTCATTTCCAATACGAATATTTCCATTCATAACTTCTAAAACTGGACGCCGATAATTATAATCTCCTAAATCTCCAGAATCCCAAGAACCTTGAAAATCTTGACCAGGATAATTAACTTCTAATTGGCCCCCATAATTATATGAACTTCCACCAATAACTCCATAATCAGAATTAGGAACAATTCCAGTTCTATCAATATATGCATAACCTTGTGTGGTTATTCTCATCTTATATTGCCCAGTATTATTTGCAAGAAATTTACAACCGAAAGATTTTCCCCGAAAAAAGCCCTCAGAAGTTTCTGAACAAATTAAATTATTATTTGCATCATATACATCAATTGTTAAGTCAGCAGTTTGAGCGCGGCCAAAAGTGGCATAGGCCACATATTCTCTTGGTGCAATAGGTAAATTAACATAAGAAGATTCTATACTCAGTGCATCTGCAGTATATAAAACAAAGTCCCCATGCATTGGTTGATAATAGGAAGTATTTCTTGCTTCAACAGTTCCAGAAAGAACATTCCAATTAATAGGATTATTTCCAGACCATAATTCAAAACCATTATTTGAAAGAGTTTGATAATCTGCTCCAGAATAAGTAAGAGTATATCCATTTAAGTCAATTGTAGTTGTAAATTTCTCTTCAGGTTGACCAACAAAACGTGTTACAATGCAAGATCTATCACAATTTAAATCTCCAGATAAAATAAAATAATAATCTGCTCCAGAAGTATCATCCAATACATAAACATCCCATTCAGAAAGATACTCGTAATTTGCACCAGATTGCCCAGGAACAATTTCTTCACAATTATCAACAGAAATACCTGCACAATTAATGTCTCCGATTGCATATCCCGTGAGATTTCCGAATCCAATATAAGAAAGAAAGAACCCAATTAATAAAAGAGCAACAACTGCAAATAAAAAATAACTCTTAATCCCCTCATTCATAAAAAAATAATATCTTTTACCTTAATAAAGTTTTATATCACATTCTTCTTGCTTCATTTTTCTTCTTAGCAAGATAAGAGCCAATCAAAAAAACTAAAATTGCTAGGACAACTATAGAAATTAAAATTAAAAAAGCAATTTTAACAGAAGAATAATCTTTTTCCACTGAATTATCCACGATAATTGCAATTTCTCCAAAATAATTTAAAATAGAATTATAATAAACAAATTCTTTGTCCCTTAAAACTTCCCAAGTAGGATTTTTCCTTTCATCTAATATCGAAAACAAAACAATTTTTGAAGAATCAATTTTATTCTCCTGGAATCAACTGAGAGGGATTTTAAAATAAATTCTATTTTCTACAGATTCTCCAAAAGATTCAACTTTAAACAAATCATAAACAAATATTTCTTGAAAAGGATAATTCACTTCTTCTACTCCAGAAAGATTCAGATCAAAATCCTTTTCTCCAGAAATTTTGATTAAATAAATTGAATTATTTGGAAAACGAAAATCTATTAAAGAAATATTATTTTCTTCTAAATTTAAACTTTTTTCAAAAGGAGCCTCAGGACCAAAAATTACCCCTCCTGTGAATGAAAAAGAATTTTTAACAAAGAATAAAATAATACCAATTACCAAAAACCCCAAGAGAAAATAAAACTTATTAACTTTCATATTGAAAAAAATAATTTAATGTTAATAAAAGTAACCCAAATTCAATTAAAGTTTTGCCACAAGAATTTTCAAATTAACTAAACTAATTCCCCCTAAGAAAAGAGAATAAAAATAATAAATTATTCTTTGCAAAAATCCGACTAATAAAGCCAAAGGAGGAGGAACCCCCATGACAGTATACAGCAAAGTCATAATGCTCTCCACAATCCCCATCCCTCCCGGAACAGGAGAAAGATTACCAATAATTTGACCTAATGTAAAAACAATAATAATTGAAAGGAAATTTAAATGGCCCCCAAATGCAAAAAACAAAAAGTATGCCGTGAAAAAATTCCCTGCCCAAAACAAAATTCCAAATAAAACCCCAATGAAAAAAGTTTTTTTATTCTTCAAAATTTTCTCAAAGGACCCATAAAATGAATGAAATTTAACCCGAAGATAATCAATGAAAATTTC
>JABHMJ010000051.1 GCA_018693795.1 Candidatus Woesearchaeota archaeon
AAAATGAATACAGCATTGAAGAAGAAGTCATTGGAAGAGTCGCTTAGTGGACACACTGCTCAAGTAGTTGAAAGTGAGAGTGGAATTAAGACTGTTGGTGAGAATGTTCTTGTTGAAGTTCTTGAGAATTTTGAAAAGTTTTTAGAAGGGGATATTCCTGTAGGTGAGCGTCTTGAATTAGATGAAGCTTACTTTCAAGGAATCCCTTATGTTTTAAGTAATCATGAACTAAATGCTTTTTTACAGGCAACTCCACATTTAAAAGATAATGAGAATTATTACAGCTATCTGGGATGTTTTATCAGCAAGTTGGTTGATAATGCGTTTATTGCTGGACATAATAATTACCAGATAGATCTTGTTGACTTACCTCCTTTAAATGAAGTTTGTTTAGAATTAAGAGATAGAGATCTTGGTTATCCTTTAGTTGTTAATGTTGTAGGAAATGTTGATTCTAATTTTGCTTGGGGTTCTGAGAAGTGTAGAATTAATTTTGAAGGAAATGCTGATTCTTTTTTTGGAGCTTGTGTTAAAGATTCAGAAATATATGTTCGAGGAAATATTGGTTTTTACGCATTTGATAATCTGACGGATTCAACTGTTAGGATTGAAGGGGATTTTCAATCTTTTGGATATAATATGAGTGATAACATATTCAAAACTGCTGATGAAGATTTGTTAAAGAAATTACTGGACCGGGAAAATGGAGTCAAACCTAGATCATATAATAAAGTAGTTTTTATCAATCCAGATGGAAGAGAAGAAGTTGTGAGGGATTATTCATGAAATCAACATTAAAGAAGAAGTCATTGGAAGATTCTCTTAGTGATCACACTGCTCAGGTTATTGAAAGTGAAAGTAGAGTAGAAGTTGTTGGTGAAGGTGAATTTAAAGAACTATTAAGAAAAGGTGAGCGGTTCTTAAAAACAAAGCTTCCTTCTGTTATAAATGATGATGATTTCAATGAAAAACATGCAATTGCTACTTGGAAAATAACAGAAACTTTAACTCCAAAAAACATAAATAAATTTTTACAATTATGTGTTTGTTATGAAAATATGGATTTATACAATCCAAATACTGGATTTTTAATTAGTAGGCTTATTAGAAATAGCTATCACAAAGGACACAGAACATTTAATTTTGATATTAGCGGTTTAAATCCAATTGATCAATTTGGATCTTTTCTGAAAGGAAAGGAAAGAAAACAAATTAAAGTAAATGTTGTTGGTGATTTAGGTTACGAACCTTTTCAAGATGTTGAATACGGGGTTTTTTGTATCAATGGAAATGTAAGGGGCCTATGTGGAATGGGGGCTAAAAATTCTAAATTTATCATTAATGGTAATTCTGGTATTCAAATAGGACATGATTCAGAAAGGTGCACCTTTGTTTTAAATGGAGAAGATCATTCTAGATCTTATTCTAATCACCTGCTTTCGAATACATTCAAAACTCCGAATAAAAAAACATTAAACATTTTATTAGATGAAGTTTGTAGTGGAAATAGAATCGTATATATTCATTCTAATGGTAAAGAAGAAGTAGTGAGGAGCTATTCAAAATGAATCCAGCACTGAAGAAGCGATCATTGGAAGAGTCGCTTAGTGGTCACACTGCTCAAGGTATAGAAAGTGAAAGTGGTGTAGAAGTTGTTGGTGAGAATAAGTTTAAATCATTACTTAATCAATATGGTGAATTTTTAGATAAAGCTGATGGAGCAAATTTAAATTATTGGTATGTTAATCGAATTGAAAAATATAATTCATCTTTACTTAGGACTCAAGAATTATTGAATCCGAAAGAGATAAATAGATTTTTACAAATGACAGCTATTTATGAAGACCATCCTGGATATACTAAAAATACTGGATTTTTTATCAGTAGACTAATGTTATTAGGTTTACATGATTCTAAACAACAGGAATTTAATTTTGATGTGCAAAACTTAAAACCAATATCTGGGCTTCCCATGCTTCTTAGAAGTATCGATGCAAATAAATCTTTAAAAGTAAATATTTATGGGAATATAGGTAATTGTGTGGGAAACAATTCACAACATACCGTTTTTGATATTCATGGTGATTGTGGTTATGATACAGGAAATGATTCAAAACATTGTCAATATATCTTCAGAGGAAAGATTGGTTCACATGTTGGTATTGGATCTAAAGATTGTACTTTTACTTTTTTAGGACAGAAAAAAGGTGAAGTACATATACCAGAATCAACTGTAGGTGCTACTTATAAATTTGATAATAGAGATTTAGCTAATGTAACTTTTAGTCGTATTGATTCTTCAAGTAAGGTGGTTTATATTCATCCTAATGGAAGTGAAGAAGTTTTTGAAGAATGGTGAAATAATAGAAGTAACGAATCGATTTTCTAAGAACAGGCCGTAATCTTTTTAAAGAAGAGTAGATTTTGCTTGATTACGGCCCCGTGGCTTAGCTTGGTAGAGCGCACGTTCCATTATTGGATGCGAAACTGATATATCAAGTATGGTCTAGACATCGTGAAGTCCCGAGTTCAAATCTCGGCGGGGCCACTTTTATTATGGGATATATAGGTTAAGGGTGTTTTTTACGCCTTTCCAATATATACTTTCGAGTGACCATAATTAAAATGCCCTTTTTTTCTTTATAAAACCCTAAAATCCTTAGAAGTATTTAAAAAAAATAGTTTATCTAAAGAAGTAAACGTGAATTAATTAAGTTAGAAAAATAAAAACTAAGTTGGA
>JABHMJ010000052.1 GCA_018693795.1 Candidatus Woesearchaeota archaeon
CTAAAAACTAAAAATAAAACAAAGAATAATAAAAACGCAAGTACATACGAATTATTTATACTATCAAAGAACATAAAATAGGAATAATGATTTTTTTTAAAAAGCTTTCTATTAAAAAAACTTAACCTAACCTTTATAAACAAATAAACAAAAACAAAAATATGAAAACATATGTTCCTGATACTTCTGTAATAATAGAAAAAATAGTTTCTAATTTAATAAAAAATAATAAAATAAAAGGAACAATCCTAATCCCAAATGCAGTAGTTGCAGAGATAGAATCTCAAGCAAACAAAAGAAGAGAAACTGGATTTTTAGGATTAGATGAATTAAAAGAACTTCAAGAATTAAAAAAACAAAATAAGATAGATTTGCAATTCATCGGAAATCGTCCAACTGTAGATCAAATTAAATTTGCAAAATCTGGAGAGATAGATGCATTAATTAGACAAATTGCTTATGAACACTCTGCAACATTAATAACCGCAGATATTGTACAAGCAGAGTCTGCTAGAGTTTATGGACTAGAAGTAGAATTCATCAAACAAATAAAACCGAAAACAAAACTTTCTTTAGAAAAATATTTTGATAATCAAACAATGTCAATTCATCTAAAAGAAGGTGCAATTCCTGTAGCAAAAAGAGGCCTTCCGGGAAATTGGAAATTGATCAAGATTGCAAAAAAACCACTAAAAAAAGAAAAACTAATAGAATTATCAAAAGAGATTATAGAAAAAACAAAAATGGATTCTGAATCATTTATAGAAATCTCTAGGCCTGGGTCAACAGTAGTACAATATAAAAATTATAGAATAGTAATCGTAAGAACGCCAATTTCAAGTGGGTTAGAAATAACTGCAATAAAACCAATAAAAAAGCTAACTTTAAAAGATTATAAAATAGATGAACATATATTAGATAGAATAAAAACTCAAGCAAGGGGAGTATTAATTGCAGGAGAGGTTGGTTCAGGAAAATCAACATTCGCTCAAGCTATAGCAGAATTTTATTCAGAACAAGGAAAAATAACTAAAACAGTTGAATCTCCAAGAGATTTACAAGTATCAAAAAGTATAACTCAATATTCTAAAAATTTTTCAACATCAGAAGAAATACATGATATCCTTTTCTTATCAAGGCCAGATAATATTTTATTTGATGAAATAAGAGACACACCAGATTTTAAATTATTCACAGATTTAAGATTAGGAGGATCCAATTGTTTAGGAGTAATACATTCAGCATCTGCAATTGATTCAATACAACGTTTCATCCCAAGAATAGAAACTGGAATGATTCCTTCAGTAATTGATACAATAATATTTATGGAATCTGGAAAAATAGAATCAGTATTAACACTAAAAATAACCGTAAAAACCCCATCTGGTATGACAGAAGCAGATTTGGCACGCCCAGTAATAGAAGTTTATGATTTCTTAGAAAACAAGTTATCTTATGAAATTTATAGCTATGGAGAAGATACTGTTGTAATCCCAGTTACAGAAGAAAAATCTTCAACAACAAAATTTGCAGAACAATATCTAGATAAAGAATTTAAACAATATTCAAGAAATGCAAAAATAGAAATAAAAAACAATAGAGCAACAGTTTATGTCCCTGAAAAAGAAATTCCAAAATTAATAGGAGTAAAAGGAAAAAGAATATCCAATATAGAAGAAAAACTTGGAATAAGAATAACAATAAAAGAAACAAAAACACAAAAAGAAACAATAAATTATCATGCTTCTGAATCTAAAAAATTTATAACATTCACAGTTCCAAAATCATTAATAAAAAAATCAGCAGAAATAAAACTAGAAGATAATTTTTTATTTTCCTCAATAGTTTCAAATCAAGGAAAAATACAAATACATAAAAAATCTCAAATAGGCAGAACAATCTTAGAAGCATTAGATACAAACAAAAAAATAGAAATTAAAATTTAATTTTTATTTTATTCTAAATCCCAACTGTTGAGTATTGTACGCCTCAAGTCTTAAAAACTTCAATGCACCTCTTTTTATTTTTTGGCCAAAAGAATATTTATGTAATTCATCTTTATAACTAGAATATTCTCTCGAATCAGCCCAATGAAAACGATCATAGCTATATTTAAAAAAATTAAAAAAATCTCCTTTTGATGCAGCATCATGTCTAGCTTCAGTAAATATATTCAATCCAGTAATACGACGATCAAGGTTTTTAAGAAATGCTCCAGCGGCAGCAGCACCAACAAAATGATCTTTTAATAAAATGCCTGCAGAGGCATAAGACCTATAATTAATATAAGCAGAATTAGGCCCCTCATTACGAACATTTGATTGTGTAGATTTATATATCCTGTAAAGTTCGTACGCTCCAGCAGCAATAGATAAATCGTTACTATTTTCAGCTAAAACAGCTATATGTACTCCCCAATCACTTTCATCAAGATTTGCATTTCTTGTACCCCAAATATGTATCTTTTGATTAGAATTTTTTGAACCTAACCAATCATAAATAAAATTGGAAAAAATAATAGTTCCTCCGTAATGAGATGAAGGAAAAGGAAGATTAACCCCCGGTTCATCATTCCATTCATTATCTTCTGGATAAAATTTCATTGTGCCACTTTCAACCATTCCACGCATTTCATCAATTTGAGAATTTGGGATCCCTCCTTCCTTATAATAACTTTCAAGATTACCAAAATAACTAATCTGACTATCAGAACTTGGAACAAAAGCCATCCCACTAGGATCAACCATATTAACCGGATTATTTCCAACATATTGATAAGCAGGTTCACTAGGAACTGGATCAACAGAAGTAAATCTTCCTAAATTACTATCATAATATCTTGCATTAAAATAATATAAATCAGAATCTAATTCTTTTCCAGTAAAACTAAACCTTTCACCCTCTTTCAATAATTGACCAAATGGCAATGACTTACTATCAACATCACTTCCCAACCTATTCTGATAATGATAAGTAACTTCATCATCATTTTTAGAAGCAACTAATTTACTTCCAGCATAGAAATAAGTAGTTTCACCATCACCAACATCTTCAAAAGTTTCTGGAATAACAACATCTTTAGCAAAAGCAATATTACTAAATAAGATAAGTAGAACTACAAATATCACCATACTTTTCATAGAAATAAAAAACAAAAGAAATTTAAAAGCCTTTCCTTAACAAAAAATCATGAAAATAAAAAAAATTTTAATTCATAAAGATAAAACATTCTTTTGGAAAGAAGGAGACTTACACACAGAATATGGAGTAATAAAAGAAGAAGATATAAAAAATAAAAAATTAGTATATTCAAACAAAAATAAAGATTTCATAATAACAGAAGCGTCATTCTTAGATAATTTAGAAAAAATAAAAAGAGGCCCCCAAATAATGTCTCCAAAAGATATTGGAGAAATAATTGTAAGAACTGGAATGAACAAAGATTCGAAAGTTTTAGAAATTGGTTCTGGTTCTGGAGCTTTAACTTCATTTATAGCAAGAATAGCAAAAGAAGTAATAAGTTATGATATAAGAGAAGATCACACAAAAATAGTTGAAAAAAATCTAAAAAATTTAGAAATAAATAATGTAACCCTAATAACAAAAGATGCTTCAAAAGAAATAAAAGAAAAAGATTTCGATATTGCAACAATAGATGTAAAAGAACCTTGGACAGTATTAGAAAATGTTTCTAATTCAACAAAATCAGGAGGATATATTGTTTCATATTCTCCCTCATTAACTCAATCAAATGAAGTAATAAAATTAACAAAACAAAATCCAGAATTAATGGTTTTAGATACAATAGAAGTAATAGAAAGAAAATGGGATATAACTAAATTAATTTTACATCCACAAATAAGAACAATAGGGCACACAGCATTTTTAACTTTTATAAGAAAAATTTAATAAACAAATAAAGATAAAAATTCTGCAATAATTTTATTCCAAAATCCACTAGGACTTAATTCTGGATCTGTTGCAGCTTCTATTCTCGCTTTTGAGGGTTTATCTGGAATAATAATTATAGGATCATCAACTACTGGATCATCAACTACTGGATCATCAACTACTGGATCATCAACTATTGGATCATCTATCGCAGGCACATCACTAATTTCTCCACCAGGAACTCCCATAACTCCATCAGTAACATCAAATGGCAATATTTCAACACAAATTCCATTTACTTCATTATAACCCGGGTCACAAAACAATGTTCTAGATTCCTCTACACTAATATCATCACACCAAACTATGCCAGAGGCGCCACCCGGAGGAGTATTATAACAATTAACCAAAAGTCTAACATCATCCCTACATCCTTCATGTTTAACTACAAACTCTATTTCAGTCCAATCACTAACTCCATAGACTCTCTGAATATCTTCAGAATCAATATTTAACTTACAATTAGAAGACCAATCGAAAGTATCATCATCCTTTATAGCATTAGTAAGCATAGTGCCAAAACAACCTTCAACACCACAACCAGTTTTAATCATACCACTAACTTTGTAATAATATCCTTCTCGAGTGGGTATCCTTTGATTAACATAAGAACTCTCATCAAAAATCATAATAGATGAATCTCCAGAATAAACTTCTGAACCATCCATTCTTGATTTAGTTTTATCATTAGTCTCCCATCCATCAGGGAAATTATTTCCAGCAATATCATCATCATTATCTGAAAAAGGTATTAAATCAAAACCTCCATCTAATTCAAAAGAAGGATTTTTTACTAATCCATCTTCTTCAACAAGATTATCTGGCCTAGAACATCCACTGCCATCAACAATATAATTTTCATATAAACAACATTTTGAATTTCCATTTGTAGTCACATAATACTCATTAGGATCATCTCCACAACAAGGGCCATTGCTCGCAGTATTGTCTCCAATAAATAAAGAAGAATCCTTGCAACCCCCATCAGGACAACATAATGGTTCACAATAATTTTTTCCAGGAATCATATCTATCAAATCTAAATCAATAGTTTTTATTTTATTTATATTTCCAGCATAGGAACTTACAAAATCATCATCAAAATCACTCCACATACCATCATTATCAAGAACACTGTATTGGAAAAAATAATTTGAAGAAAGACCAGAAACTAATAAATTATTAGCAGAGTAAGAAAATATGTCTGAATCGCCAATTGAATTACCACCAAGTTCCCAATTATTAGTCAAAATAAAACCATAGTCTGAATCGCCAACATCAAATGAACAACCAATTGGATTATCACAACCCTCTCCCTCAAAAATTAAATTCTGACAACCAGATACTGCCAAAGAATCATAATTAGTTCCTTCTAATTGTTGAAATTCATCATTATATGGATCTGCAATTATTTGAACTATATTTGAAATTGGTTTAATTGGAACAATAGGTTTAATCAATATACTAACTTGGTCAGCACCACTCAATCCACCAAAATCTATTGCCTCTAACATAACTGTTGCCAGACCATAACGTCCATCTTCTCCAAAATCACGTATATCTTCTATTTCTAAAGTTTGAGAACCATCTAAATCCCTTTTAATACCATCACTATCGAATGTAATACTCCATTGGTAAATAATATGTTCCTCTGGAGTGGATGAATCATCAACATTTGAACTAAAAGTAACACTATTTGTGCTTGAGGAGACCATTCTATTTACTTGTGGATGTCCGCCATAACTTGATGAAATTCCGGCACCAGTGAAAATCTCTACAACAGGAGCACTATTAGAGAGATCTACAGATTTCATAACAGAACCCAAATCTCCAACAATAAGTGAAGTATCATCTTGTAATATTTCAACATCATTTAAATTTAAGAAAATATCCCCTGGGTAATTTTCAACTATTCTCTCTCCATTAGATTCTTGTTTAAGAATTTCTCCGTTATCTCCAACAATATATATAACATCATTATTTTTAAAATCTATAGCATTTAAATCTACTAATCCTTCTGGGAATATAACTTCCAAAGCATCATACCAAGTAGAATCAGTCCCGTCATTATATTTAAATTCTCCATAATCTCCGCCAACGAATGTATGTTCACCCCATCTCCAAAAACTACTTAATTTATTGGAAAGTACACCAATAGTTGAAATCTCTTCCCAAGTATCCCCATTATAATGATCAACTTTATATTGCCCACAAGTATAAATATCATTTTCAGCCAAAATATGACTTTTACCAAAAATTGAAATTTCATTAGGGATCCCACTTTGGATAATTTCGCTCCAACTACCGCCACTAAATTCATAAAAATTCTTTCCCTCGCCAATATTATTCCCAAATGGTCTCTTAAAATAAATATTTCCTTCATCAGAAACAACAATAGTTGAATGTATATTAAAATAATTAGGAACCGGGTTACCTAAATTTACCCAAGAAGAACCATCATATTTCCAAGCAACAGCTCCTGCATCATAACCTTGAGCAATAGTAAACAAATTATTTGAAGATATCCCTCCAGCACTAAATATCATAGGAGGATAATATGCCCAAGTATTTCCACCACCAGAAATAGGCATTTCAATATGATCTGAAGAGCTTCCATCCCACTTAAAAATTATATTTCCAACAGAAGGATGAAAATATACATTCCCATCTAAAGAACCAACAATTTTCATACTCTTGAAAGAATAAGGATGATTATAAGGATTAACGTATCGATTACTCAAAATATAATTTGTTAAATCTTCTAAATAAGTCCAAGATTCACCATCATAATGAAAAATACCTAACTCTCCATCAGGAACATTTTGTCCGTATATAGAGACATAAACATTATCAGGTGAATCAGACCAAAAATCAGTTATTATTCCACCATGCCCATATCCACTAGTGCCAAAATTTAATGTTTCTCCAAAATCAACTATTCCCCACCCATTTCCATCATAATGAGCCAAAATTGGTTCATAATAATTGGAAGTATCTATTAAATTATCATTAAAAACGGCATAAATATCATTAAGAGAGGTTCCTCCAATTTCAGTTACAACCATTCCTCCATAAGGGTATGAACTTTTGCCAAAACCATAAAGGCCCTCTTTATCAGAAGTCAAATCAAAATCTTCATCCCAATTTATTCCCCCATCTAACGTAGATAAAACTTTTCCATATTTTCCAACAACAAATCCTTCATTTTGATCAATAAATGAAATATCATTAAAATGCCCATTATTAGAAATAATATTATTTTCAATTATCCAAGAAAATCCAGAAGGATAAAATTTAGATAATATATTTTCTCTTACTCCAAAACATCCATAATCATCAACACAACTTAAAAAATTAAAATTTTTATTTGAACTTACCCAACTAGGATTAAAATTATCATCAAATTCAAAAAATCCATTTTCTCCAGAAACAATATATTTTTCTTTCCGATTAGGATCTAAAGAGGCAGAAGAATAACCACAACAATAATTTGGAACAGTATCTAATGTAGAAATTGTATTTTCTGGACAAACATAATAATCCCCATCTATTCCACCCTCAATAAAATCTGGTTCAACACAAGATTCGACAAAATATTCTCTGTTGGCATCAACAGATGACTTTAATTTACAAAGTTTTAATTGATATGAATCTGCATTAACAAAAGTTGCATAATTAGAATCATAATATTCTGGGTCCAATCCACATAAAGGAAAACCAGGACAATCAATACAATCAGTCAAATCTGCTTCAATTTGACCAATGTCTGATAAATCAACAACATACATTAAAGTAAGTGGAATCTCAGATGAAATAACTGGAACCCATCCCTGCCCACTAGCATCACTAATTGGACGTTTAGTAAATGGGACCCATTCAACAGTAGATGGAGCACCATATCCTCCAACATAAGAAAAACTATCTATATCTCCCAAATTGCTTTCTCCTAGTGGAGGAGGAAAATCACCAGTTCCAGAATAAGGAAATAATCTTAAATCATAATAAGCGTTATAAAGATCTCCCCTGTTTTGAGGGGGAAACAAATTAATATTAATAAAATTTGTTGAAGAAACAAAACTAAAATTAAAATTTCCAATTATTCCAGAAGGAAAAGATGAATCAGATATCCCTCCCAAAGAATTTCCATCAGAATTTTCTATCTCAATGGCCCAAGTACCTCCATCAAAGTTAGTACCTTTTCCAGCCAAAACATAACGAACCACAGGAACAACTTCTAATTCAGTATAAAGATAATTACTTTGATAATTGCCTAAACTACTAGAAGGCATAATTTCCACCCCATTACCATAATCGCCAACATAGTTTATGTAACCATCATCATTTGCAATATTCCATTCAGAAGGCAAGAAAATATTTGGTGAAACTTCAACCCAATCATCAAAATCTAAATTATCAGTAATAGGATAAATTCTTTCCCAATTAAATGAGACAGCACTAAATCTTGGAACATCTCCTTTAAATATATTCTTAATATAATAATAAACATTTTCAAATATATTTTTTTTCATAGAAAAACCAGGAGTAGTATAAGGAGATTTAAAAATTCCTTTATTTTTAGTAGAAACAAAAACATTTCCATCTTTAGTGTAAACATCTAATAATGCATAATCAAAAGGAAAAGTAATATCTTCCCAATTTAAACCATTATCATAAGAAAAAAGAACAGTTCCGCCATCTCCAACTGCAATACAATAATTTCCATCACAACTAACTCCATTCAGATTAAAACTTGAAATAAAAGATTGTTCCCAATTTTCTCCCAAATTCGGCATATCAACTATCTCAATTTGTTCTAAATCATAAGTAGACCATAATTCAGAATCTTTAACTCTAAATTTAACATCATGCACTCCCAATTCTAATAAGGGCATTTCAAATGAATGTTCCGTGCTTACAACTTGACCATCAATAGACCATTCATATTCCATAATAATATCCCCAATGGAATCAGTACCAAACCCAGAAAAACTAATAGGAATATTCATTAAAGAAGGATTAGGAAAAATTGCCCCTATTTGAGCAACAGGAGCAACATTAGTTATTTCTTCAATTACATTAATATTAATTTCTTCAATAGCATATAACCCCATTCTATCTTCCACTCTTAAATTAATCACAAGTGTACCTTCAACCTCTCCAGAAAGCAAAGCCATCTTTTCACCACTTAGAATTAATCTTGTAGGATCATCTAATTCAAGATTAGTAATAACTTCAGATGTTCCATCTGGATAAGTTATACTCCAAATAAATTCATGGTGATCATCTCCACAATCTAAATTACCATCAGAAACAATTACATTAATTTCTAACGCTTGATTATCAAAAATCTCACTTGGAAGAGAAGGATTAAATAATAATGAAGGTTGAGAATCGGGGATTACCCCATATCCAGAACAACATTCATACCCATTACAAGTAGGAGAATTAATCCTAGATTCTGAAATAGAACCTTGCCAGCCTAATCCTTCAAAACTATGTGTATTCTCAAGAACAAAATTAGAATCAACTATTCTTCCTGTTGTCCAACGTAATACTGATTTTATATCTGAACCATCAGAGGCACATTCATTAGAATTTATCAACATAAGTTCCTCATTCGATTGAATAGCATCTTCAGTAAAAAATCCATCGCCATTATACCCAATCATATTAAAACCACCATCATCAAAAACAGTAGAAATAGATAATGCATCATACCCTGCTAAAATAGATTCTGATTCAAGATAAGGGATAGTAAAATACTCTTCAATAGGAAGGAAACCATAATTTACAAAACTAGATAATATTGAATCATACACAACAAAACTCCTAGGAGATTCATCGGATGCAGACCTAATCTCTGCCCCATATTTTCCGCCGACTGACAAATTAAAAAATTCTCCAGGAGGAGTGATATAATTTGAATAATCTACTCCATTATCATCTTTATTAAATCCTAAAACCCCATTTTCAAAAGAAACCATAATAAATCCTTCCCCGGCACCAAGATCTCTAAAATTATTTTCTTCAAATACCCCCCACTCATCTAAAGAATCACCACAAATGCAATCACCATCGCAACCCCCATATAAACATTTTGTATTACCAGCAATAGCACCCACACAATATACATAATTTGAAAAAGAAACATCAATATCTAATAACTCTCCTACAAAATTATTAAGAGAACCAATATTTGATTGTTCTAAAGTGGATAAAGTTGGTTTATAAACATATTTCTTATACGTAGTTCCATAATCAACAATAGCCAATCCAACTCCTTCCCCCATATCAGCAATTATTTGTCCATTTTCAACACTTATTTTTTTCCAATCTTCATTATAATAACTATAAAAAAATGCATTCATGCCACCAGAAGAACGGTGAGAAACAAATCCCGCACCAGTTCCTCCTGCAAATGTCGAATATGGGCCGTCTCCCACTCCTTCGTATGACTCTCCATCAATAGAAACAACATCAAAAGATGCTTTTTTAGTATTATAAACATAAGCTAAATTTCTTTCTGGAACTATAAATATTGCGAGGTTTCCCCCAACAGCATAATTATCAGAATCAAAACCATACGGCCCATCTAAATAATATATTTGGCCCAATCTACAATCATATACTCCATACCTACTATTATCATAATCATAAAAAGCAGCAATTTCTCCGCCAGATATAACTGTACCGCCAATATTTTCAGAAATATGTATTTGATTATTACTACAAATAAAATCGTTAACATCACTTTGATAAATAACACCAGAAGAAACTTCATTAATAAAAAAAATGAAAAAAAATAGAAAAGAATACAAAATCCATTTTTTACAATGTTTCACCATCTTTTAAATTACTCAGATATATCATGAGGAACAATAACCTTTCCTGAATCTTTACATGAACAACCACTAATTTCAATTAAAGATTTATCAGAAGAACATAGATATTCACATTTTTGAGAATCACTCATCAATCCAACATCTTTAGATATGCCCCCACAATTCGGATAAACATCACCTATAGAACCAGCATAAAAAACCAAATCAGCCAAATTATTTTGGCCATCAATATAAAAATCTACAGATGGATAATAATCAGCAGCCATGTATTGGGGAACAAAGTAAATATGATCTGATAAACCAATTTCTCCATCATTGTTCATATCTCCAGCACAAGTTTCACTAACAACATTTGGATTTAAACCAATTCCATAACTATACCTAGTTATTACATTTCCTTCCGGAGAATTATATCCAATTTTAGCGATTCTTCTGCCCAATACATCATAAATAAAATTATATCCTTTAGTAGTTGAACCAGTATTTGGATCTTTATGATACAATCTACTCATAAGATGATTATAATCATATTCATAAACAACAATATCTTCACCAACACATGTTTTCTCAATCATATTTCCCACTTCATCATAATCATATGTACAGTCTAAATTATCTGTACTCATCAATCTATCATCTTTTCTACCATAACAAAATTCTCCAGGACTACATGGGTCGTCATAAACATAATTAGTAATATCTCCATCTAAATTCCTATATTCTCTATTTCCTACTTCATCATAAATATAAGAAATGCTATCCAAATTAAATTCTCCTTCATCGTAATAATCTAAATCTGTAACAGTTTCTAATCTACTATTACTATCATAACCAAACGAAACAGCGTTAGTTTCAAATGGCTCAGGACTATCTCTTATGTAATTATCATAATCCGCCATCCCAATTAAATTGCCAGACAAATTATACGCATAATGTTCTTTAAACATCATAGGATTGATTAAATCATCATATATTTCTATATCAGTAACCCAATCTCGATCAGTATACTTATATTCAGTAGACACACCATTACCATACAAAGAAAAGTTTATCAAACCAGCGTCAGTATATGAATAATCAGAACTTATAATTTCTTGACCATTATTAAAATCTAAAACTCCGACCCTCTCCATTTGACCAAGGGAATTATATTCTTGAATTATCATTTCCGATCTTAATTCATCTAAAATAGTTAATATATTATCGCCAAAATCATACCCAAATGAATAACTAGAATAAACTTCATTGTGTCCAGAATATAATCCATCATATGATTCCAAATGAATCATTCTACCTCCAATATCATACCCATATACTATTTTACTTATAGCATTTCCATTGTCATCATAATTTTCAACCCAACAAAGTCTGCCTTTATTTTTAACAGCACCAAAATCTGAACATTCATCATCATAATGACTAATTATTCTAGTAACAAAGCCATTTCCTTTATCGACTTCTACTTCAATAATGTTAATATCAAGCGCATCATAAGTATTTTTAACAACAAATCCTCGATCATCAGTTACAGTTAATAAATTTCCATTATCATCATAAGTATAGTTTTCACAACCACTATTTGGATTGCAAGTTTGATTTATTCTTCCCAATGAATCGTATTTATTTTCGGTTACAATGCCTTCAAAATCAATATTTATTAATTCATTCTTTATATTATAATCAAAAACAGCTTCATTATTTTCGGGGTCAACTGTTTTTCTAACGTTTCCAAATTCATCTGATAAAGAAAACGAAGTTTTTCCTTCTTCATCAGTAATAGAATTTTTCCTCAAAGTAACACCCAATTCATCATCATACTGACTTCCATAATTAGATTGAACAAATAAATCTGCATTAGATTTCCCCAAGGGATATACTTTATCTGCTCTAGCTAATGGATTTAATTGATAAGAAATTTCAGATTTAATTCTTTCATCCATCTCACTTTTAGAAGAAATTATATAATGTTCATCCATTCCATCGGGATTACTTAATCCAATATTATAAATTAATTTTTCAAAAGGATTCATAGATTCAATCATTTTTCCCGCAACACTTTGTAATTTAACAGGCTTATATTCAACATCTACCTTAAATAGCTCATTATATTCTATATCTTGAATAATAGAGGTAGATTCATCAACAACTAATTGTACTTGTTTACTTTTTCCTAAACCATCTGCAACAGCAATACTTTGTATTTCTACACCATCTCCTAATTCTTGACGAGTTAAAACTTCATTCATATTAGAAGATTTTAAAGCACCATCGTGTAAAGCAAAAGTATAATCATAATGAATTTTAGGAGATCCAGCATCTGTAGATTTTTCTACATCTTTTAATCTAAACATTTTATCATAATTATATTTAATTTCTTGATCATTTAAATCAGTAATAGAATCTACCATACCAAATTCATTGTAATGACTTTTTGTTGCATGGTCAAGATCATTTTTTACGCAAGTAATAAAATTATTACCAAACGCCCCAGAAGTTTGAGAACAAGGATCCCCATTAGTCCCATAATACATAAAAGAAGAATGTCCTTTTGCATCCATAATTTCTACTGGTGCCCCATATTGATTATACTCTATAATTGTAGAAGTTAAAATTTCATCTGATCCAACTCCAGAAAAAGACCTTTTTGGCATCCAATCTCCAACAGCACCAGGAACATTTTTTGACCAAACGGTCCTTTCAGATGCAACCGGAATTCTAAGGGCAGAATTTTCATAAACATTAGTTCCAGAAGTTTGAGTCATCATATTTTTAGATTTCATTTCTGGATATAATTCAAAAGCAAATTCTGTTTTAGAAACCCTATTACCGAATGAACTTAATTCTACAACACTATTGACCATTCCATTTTCTAAATTATGTGAATAAATTACTGTATTTGTAACTCCATCTACATTCGAAATTTCTCCTAAAAGTTTTGGTAAGGTAGATTTTATATAATAAACAACAGTCTCGGTATCTGGATTTCCATCAGTACTAGGACTCATTCCAGTAATCGGATCAACAAAATCATTTGTCATCTCCCATTGAAATCTCACATCTTGAGTATCATGAACATAATTAGTTTCACTAACTAGTCCTTTAGAATTATCATAGCTTTTAACAGATTCCACATAATTCCTCTTCCAACTATTATCTGTTAAATAACCAGCAACACAATCTCCATTAACATTTCTCCCAGCGCAATCATTCCAATCCTCATCTCTAGATTCATAAGGATCTTTGTAATCATAAACCACTTCTCCAAACGAACCATCAGCAGGAGTTTTAGAAGTAATTGTCCTATATGCAATATAAACACCAGAACCAGCGCCAGCATTATCCCATGGGAAAGTATAAATAGTTTCCTGTGCAGCAAAATCATAAGTTTCAGAAGGTCTTCTAGTTAAAACACCAGGACCATATTCAAAAGCCGTATCTGTAGTATCAAATCCATCATTTGCAATGATTTTTCCAACTCTTATCCCTCCCCCGAGTTCATTCAATGGAGTTTCTCCATCTTCAATAGCACCATCCCAATCTGGAACATCTCCTGTCAGTCTTGGTGCAATATCATATTTATTAGGTTCATATTCATAGGTAACTTTTCCACTCGTAGGATAAGTTATTTCTTTTAGGGACCATGCATTTGCCCCACAACCATCTGCCATATCATCTACAATATAATTATCTCCATCTTTATTCTGACTATAAAATCCCCAGAAATCAGTAAACTCTCTATTTATTCCCTTATTATCATATTCATCAACATCAAAAGAAGGATTACAATCTTCATAAATAAAAGAAGTTTCAGGATCATATGTAGTTACATCGCCAGAAGTATAATCATAACTTCGTTTTTGTACACTTTTTAAAGTTCTTTGGCCAAATTCAGCGCCATTGGGAGCTTTTAATTCTGGATCAGCAACAGTCCCCTCGGCATAATTAAAAACATAATCAAACAAATGCTGATTACCAAATTTATAATCCAAACTAATTTTATCTAATTGTTGAGCCCCATCATTAGAACCAGAATAAACAAAATCAGCTAAATGGGTGCTTGTTTCAATTGAATCAATATGAACTAAATCTCTATCTGTCTTTCTACTTCCAGATTTAACTGCAATTATCTTTTCAAACGTACCGGGGATTCCAACAAAAGTTTTGACTCCACCAGGCAAATCTTCTATATTACTATGAGGATCATAACCAAACCAATTCCCAGAATAATCATCATCAGGATCCGCCCTACTATCTGCAATTTCACGTGCATTATAAATAGGAGTTTTATCAATATAATTCAAATTATAATTTTCATAATTTAACTTAACCCAAGAACCCTCATCTCCATCCCCCACAATACCATCTCCATTATCCGAATAGTAAACACTTTTTATTTCATTTAAGTACCAAGTATCTATGTGTTCTGCAACATTATTATAAAATCTGTATGGCTGCAAGTTAGAAATATAACCGAACGGGACAGGTTGACCAACCACGGGGGGAACATAATCACATCCATTAGATTCAGAAGCAACTAAATATATATCTTCTGTACATTTATCACACTTATAGTACCTAATTTGATAACTATCTTTGGATAAATGGCTAGAACAATCTCCAATATCCTCACTCCAATCCTTAGTTATTGGACAAGGCAAATCTCCTTTCCAAACATAATCATTTCTTAAAGGTTCTACAACAGAATCTCCACAAGTTCTAAATCCACTTAAATCTTTTTGATAAGCATAAGGACAAATCCATGCTTTATTACATGCAGTATCATGATCATCTTCAGCAATAATATAATAATCATAACTATGCCCGCCTGATGCACTAACTTCAATATAATCAGAAACACATTCTCCTTGAAGATTACAAACTTCAGAAGGTTCAAGAGAAGCTATTTCTTTATCAGTATACACGGCAGGACTATCTTCTATAGTAATTCCAGTCCAATAATCAGCCTCATTACTACTAATTGAACTAACAGAATCGGCACCACCAAAAACATATTCAGTACCATCAACAGATTTAACAACAAAACTATTTATTTTTCCAGAAACATCTGTTGTATAATCAATATCTACTGCACTCCAACTTAAAGGATAAAATTTACCATCCTCGCCAAACATCATTTGAGTAGCTCCCCCTGGAAAATTCAAAAACCAATTATCTTGCACCCCGCCCTCATCATCGGAACCAGATTTACCTGCTTCATTTAATGAAAATAAACTTCCTTCAATAGAATTAAGTTCTATGAATGGTTCATCACTATAGGCCATGCATCCATCTTGTCCAAGACTACAGCCGCCAACGCAAGGAGTGGTAATATAACCTCCCGTACAAGAAACAGTATTACCGCATTGAGAATTATATCCATCAGGATCAACACAACCATAATTAGAAATAGAAGCACCTATTTTTCCTTGATCATTAGTATCATCAATATAATTTTGAACACCCCTAACAACAGAGCCAGTTCCCAAATTCCAACCAAGTCCAACAGAACTAGCTTCTTGGTGAGTTTTAATTCCAGCACTATAACTTAAAGATAATGGAAATCCCATTCTACCCGGGATCTCAAACAAAGGAACGCTAATAGACATATCTCCATTATAAGTAGGATCTGTATTGCCATTTACAACATCAAAATTCCCAACTTCAGGAGAAGTTGAAGTATCAGATGCTGAAACAAAATAAACGTTAAAAATCAAACTAAATACAATAAAAACTAATACACCTTTTTTCATAACAAAAAATAGACCAAAAACAATATTTAAAGCTTTCCCCATCATTTATAAATCAAAATTTTAAAACATACCTAAAAGAAGCATCTTGTACAGAAAGTCCATCATTTCCATTAAAACCAACATAAATACTAATTCCTTCTTTGTCCCACGTAGCACCAAATTTTTTAAAATTTTCAAATTGGGGTTCAACGCCATATAATTTATTTTCAACAAAATTTAAATAATAATTTCTTAAATTCTCTAAAGAACTAGAAACAACTTTATTCTCTTCACAAACTATATCTTCAACAGTAGGAACTTTATCAGCTCCAAAAACAGGAGAACTCAAACCAAGAACAATTCCAAATAAAACTCCTTTCATAATATAAATTTAAAAAATAACTATAAAAATCTTCCTAAAAACAAAAAGTTATTTTAACAACCTTCGACTACCAAATATAAAATTGAAAAAAATAGACAAAACTATCGGATTTGCAGCAACAAGAATTGCAAAAGAAATAGAAGCAGATAGTATCATAACAATTGAAAAAATTCACGATGAAAAATTAAATGACACCGACGAGATTGCTATTAAAGTTTCAATATTCAAACAAACCTCTCCAGGAATTTTTAAAAAAATAGAATATGAAACCAAAACAAAAAAAATAGAATTTGGTTCAGTGGCCCCAATAAAAACAATTCTAGCAGAAGCAATTAATAAAAGATATATAGAAAAAGAAGAAAGATTAGTTTGCGTTCAAGATGCAAATATTGGAACTGGATACAAAGGGTTATTATTTGTAATTGACGTCGATGAAGTTTTCTTCAAAATTGGTCAACAAAAGCTTTCAGAATATATTTCTTCAGAAATTGTTGAGGCAGTTATTAATGTAGCAAAAGAAATTGGCGAAGAAGGAAGAGAGGGAAGAAAAATAGGTACAGCATTCATAATAGGAGATCCAAAAGAAATAAATCAATATTTAAAACAAATGATAATTAATCCATTTTATAATTTAGAAGTAAAACCAAAAATAACAGATCCAGATTTAAAAGAAACAATAAAAAACTTTGCTCAATTAGACGGCGCTTTTATAATAAATAACGAAGGAGAAATATTAACAGCAGGAACTTACATAAATATAGACGCTTCAGATTTAGATTTTCCCGACGGATTTGGAACAAAACATAGGTCTGTTGCAGCATTAACAAAACACACAAATGCAATTGGAGTTGTAGTCTCAGAATCGGGTGGAAAAGTAAGAGTTATGAAAAAAGGAAGAATCTCAATTAAAGTTTAATTATCTAAAATTAATACTGCATCAACTTCTGCTCTAATATTATTAACACCAATAGAACTTCCATCAAATCCTACAGCAAAGATTTTAGATTGAAATGGATCTAATTTAAAATTTTCTGGAGAACAAATTTCACTTCCAAACTCTCCATTAGTTTTTACAATAAAATTAACATCTTGATTTTCTTCATTCTCAATCAAAATACAATAACAATTACTAGATAAACATTGGATATCTGCGCCCGCACATAAAGTAGCACAATCTGCTTTATTAGGATACCTAGCATCAAAACTTAATAAAACAGCATTTTCAATTCTTTTATTTTGATCTTCAATTAACCCAGTATTCAAATTAAAAGTACTAATAAAAACAAAAACACCTATAACAATTGCAAATCCAACTAAAAACACACTAGCAATTAATGGCGAAATTCCTCTTCTATTCATAACAATAAAAATATTTTATAGTTTAAATAAGTTTCTAACACGGGCCCGACGGGATTTGAACCCGCGACCTCATCCTTAGGAGGGATGCGCTCTAATCCAAGCTGAGCTACAGGCCCATTAATAAAAAGATAATTATACAATTTAAAAAACTAACGAATGCGCTGGCCGAATACTAACCCAATGTGACTGAACCAATGAGACTCAAATTGTTTATTATGTTATTCTTATACTTTAGAATTTAAATAATTAACTAAAACTTACTCACAAGGACTTTCAGCTGTACAAAGGTTTTCACATCCACAATTCCCATCTTGACAAATTGCCCTTGCAGTAGGACCAACAAGCATTTCAATCTCAAGAGTATCTAAACATTCAGAGTCATCACAATCTTCATCAACTTCACAAACAACATAACTTTAATTTTCAATACCCTCATATATACATGACCCACAAGTTCCTTCACACAAATAAGTTTCACCATCACAATCTGCATCTTCTGAACAAATATCCTTAATAAGTTCTCCATCGCATTCACAGATTGTTTCTCCTGCCAAATCCCAACCACCACACGGAACATTAGTAGCACATCCAGAAATAAATATAAAACTAAAAAATAATACAACAATAAAAATTTGTTTATTCATAATCAATTTTACATTTTAGAATTTAAATAATTAACTGAAAAAAAGAAAAAATTATTTAATCCATCCTAAAATAAGGATATACAATTTTCTTACATCCTTCATTTATTCTTCCATCACAATTATCATCATACACAGTTCTACAATTTTCTTCCATAAAAGGATTTACTAATAACTTTGTATCATCACAATCATTTACTTCCATGAAGAAATTATCTCCATCTCCATCTGTAAAGTTAGAAACATTTACAAAAGTAGATTTTTCATCAAAGTTTCCATTTGGATCTTCTACTCTAAATGTTATTGTTTCCAATATATCTTCACCAGATATTGGAGAAATTGTTGCAATATGATTAATATCAATATCTATTGAAATATTATAATTTCCATAATAAGACCAAGTTAATTGATTTATTGTATTATCTGGATCTGTAACATATTCATCCAAATCAAACTGGAAAATAGGATTATCTATGTCTATATACATTTCTGGCAAATTAGACATAACTGGAGGAAGACTTCCTGTTGAGATAACATTAATAATTCTTGATGCAAAATTATTTGTTTCATCTAGTTCTTCTACTTCTTCATATGGATCTACATCAATATAGATATTATGCTCTCCTGCCATAGCAGTCCATGGAGATAATATCACTTGAGTTCCATTTTCTTCAATATAGATAATTTCTTCAGCAATCATATTAGAAGGATCATCATAATATATCTGAACATAAAAATTAGTTGTGTTTACACTCTCTGAATTGTGAATCATTGAGAATATTGTTATTTCTTCTCCCTCATCTGGGCTTGGGTTAGAAAAGAACATATCATTAGGTTCAACTATTAAATCAGGAACAGTTCTTACTTGGAAAGGTTTGAATGCAATATTATTAGTTTCATTCATTTCAATTATTTCATTATTTGAATCAATTTCAATATAAATTTCATAATCTCCCGGAATTGTATTCCAAGCAGATTGAACTGCATAAACATTTTCCTTAGCTATTTCTTCTTCTACCACTTTTGGAAGATTTTCATACTTTGTTTTTTTAGTTGTATCAATAATTTGATAACCATTTGATATCATATCTTCTCCATCATAAACATAAAAATAAACTTTAATACTTTCTGGAGTTATTTCTCCAACATCATGAATTAAAGCAGTAAACCAAATAAGTTCTCCTTGAGTAGGATTATTATCACTCAAATATATGTCTGATTCAGAAATTGATAAATCTGCAACAGGAGTATTCAAAACAGTTATTGTAAAATTTTGGGTATTTGAATAATTAAAAGCACTTTCATTATCAGAATACTCTGCCAATATACTTATTTCATTTTCTCCTGCTTGAAAATAATTTGGAGTCCAATTAATCCAACGTGTTGGCCCATTTTCTGCAATAATCATTCCTTTTGGTGGGTTCAAAAGAGATAGAGTTAAAGTCCCATAATCTTCTGGAACTAAGCTTGTAATAATTTCATAATTATATAATTCTCCTTCTATTGCGGTTAGATTGGGAGTTGAATTAAAATGTGGCCAACCAGAACTCCCAACAGGCCAATAATCTCTATTCGTGTAGGATTCCCTCTCAATATTGTAATAAATAGGATATCCAGAATTATTATGATCAAAATCATCCCAATAATTTCCCATTTTTCCAAAATTCCAAATATTGTGCCTATAACTGTAAGCATTTAAAGAAACACCAGATTCATTTTTATTATTAGAAAAATTATTTGCCCAAATAATATTATTTTCCCCCCCGTTATAATGGAATATAATCCCTTCTTTATTATCTCTAATTATGTTTCCAGAAATATTATTATCACTGCTATAACCAAAATGAATTCCTCTATAATTGTTATAAATCTCATTACCTTTTATAGTTCCATTAGAAGCAAGAGATCCATAAATCCCATATGAATTATTTCTAAGAATATTATTTAATATTTGGTTATATTCTGAACCATAAGAATATATTCCTTTATCAAAATATTCAATTACACAATTTTTTACTGTATTATTCATTAGTCTAGGCCATGGGCCGCCAGTAGATACCCCCCCACTTCCATTAAAACCACCTTGAGATAAATTTCTGGATATTTTATGACCTTGGCAATCTAAGACAACATTCGAATTTAAAAACAAACCATCATTATTACAATCCAATAAATCATAAGTTAAAACAGTATCAACTGTTACATTATCTCCACAATTACAAGTAACATTTCCACCACAAAATGCACCTTCAACAGAATTAACTATAAATAATAAACTAAATAAACATAATATTAACAAGCCCCTTTTCATATTAATAAACCCCCTTACTAGAAAAAAGGAAGTTAGTTTTAATATAAAAAATTGTCGCCTTTTCAGTAACTATAAGATTATTTTATGTATAATTATTGTATGTGACTATCATAAAAATAATATACCTCCCCTACTCCACAAGATTACCTAGTTTTTTGCTATGGCCATTTGAAAACAAAAATGGCAAAAGAAAAAAACATTGGAGAAGAAATAATCTCCAAACTAAAAGAGATGAAGAAAAAATCAATCAGAGGTGATGAAGATGGTTAAAAACTCTCAAATTCACCTAATGGTCGATACGGAACTTTATGAAAAGCTAAAAAGTGACGCAAGGGCGAGATACAAATCTCTATCTGCCCATTGTACAGACAAATTAAAGGAAGATCCTGAAACAATTAAGATTCAGGAAACACTTTATAATTTGATGAAGGAAATAGCTGACATAAAATCTAGAGTACTCAACTCTTAGAACGCCTTGGTGCGGTTCTCTCTCAACTTGTTGAGAGAATCGTACCATTTATTTAATAAATTAAAGAGATCGGAACGATCTCTACTTTATTTATTAGTAGTGCAATGTCTTCGCATCTGTTATACATGATTTATTCAATAATTGAGTTTCCGATTTTATTAAAAAAGGCCCATGATTTAGGTCTACTCCTAAAGAATCACTATTCAATTTTAGTAATTTAGAGATTTTGTCCACTTTTATCATAAAAGTATCCTCTACATCAATTTCTGCACATATCCTCTCCACTTCTTCCGCGCAATATTTTTCTTTATTCAAGATATAATGATTAAACTCAGGTTTAGTAGATTCTTTAGTAACTATAATAACTCCATCTCTCTCTTCAAAAAAAATTTCAACAAAAAATAGAGGTTTAATAGATCCATCAGAATCAACAATTAAAGGATATCCATAAAATAAAGGCGTGCCCATAGAACCTAATTTACAGTCTTTTAAAAAATCTTCAATTTGGGGAGTCTTCCTAATCCCAATCTGCTCTTGTCTTTCAATAAAAAATCTTTCCTTCTTGAAAAATTTAGAGAAAAATTTCTTTCCTTCCAACCTATAATTGAATTTAAGAGAAGACATATCTTCTTTTTCTAAACAAGCAATATAATAATCCAATAAAGAAATAAACTCATCCTTCGAATCTATATGTTTTAGCATCATAATGGAGCAATCAAGGTACTTTTAAAGTTTTTCTTAATCTATTCATCCACAATATCATTAACCCATTTGTGAGAAGATTCTAATTTTATTTCTTCAATTATTTTTCCCCTTGCAAGAACTGCAGTGTTAAATCTTTGAGGATTTCCATTTTTGCGAATTGCAGTACGTGACAATATATCAAATATTTTCTTGATTTTTTCCGGAATATCGCCTACCTCTTGGAGTAAAATTATATCTGGTTTGTGTTTCAGCAATAAATCCCAAACTAAACTATCTTTATTTGCCCCTTTTATATTCCAAGATATAACCCTCATAAATTATAGTTAAAATTTTTAGCATATAAATCTTTTCTTCATTACAATAATATTTATATACATATAATATTATATTTTATATACGGAGGAAATAGTCAATGTTTACTTTTGTTAATTGTCTCTGAGAAAATTATTGGTTTTAATAAAGCTAGTGAACAAAATTAAACGCTATGGATCTATTTGAAAAATCAATATTTTTTACGTTAAATTTAAATAGAAGTAAATTAAAAAATATCTATGATAAAAAAAATAGTAACACTTTCTGCTTTATTATTGATTTTTATTATTCTTCCACTTATTTCGGCCCCGCTTATTTATGATCCTCCAAGAGAAGATTTAAAGGAAGGAGTTATTTTAGAAAAATTAGATTTGAGCTATGGAGATTCACTTGCGCGTTATTCAGTGGAAGTGGATTCAATTCAAATGGTTATTGCATTACCTACTTATTTAAAGAATTATGATAAATTTTCAAAAGGAGACAATGTAATATTTTTTGGAGAAAAATGGAGAGGACATAATGATGATTTGAACTTAGAAGCATATGGCGTAAGCGATATAAAAAAATCTAATGATATTTATTGGCCAGATGAAAAAATAATAATAAACAAAATTTATGCCTCTCCTTCACAAATTTATATTATGCCAATTGTGTTACTCTTATGTCCAATTAGTAGTGATGATTGTTCAATTGGAGATAAATTTATTTCTTTGATTGGTGTTTTAGCTTTTGTTGGATTAATTATATTTTCATTTAAAAATAGACATAAAAAGTTGGGTATATTAATTGCAATATTAATTTTTTTGATAATTCTTCAGCTAATTGTAATATATGATCTTTCGCAATTAAGTTGGTGGCATTTATATCAATAGTTTTGTAACGAAATGTTTATATATAGCTATTATGATACTAATGAAGTACTTGATTTGAGTTGTCTTTCGGGATTTCTCTTGTCTTGTGCACGTACTTTCACTTGGTTAGGCTTTCGGGTTTTTCCTTGTGTTCGTACACCTAATATTCTAAAGAATTAATTGATCTAAATTTTGGTTATTTTGTTAAGTATATACTAGAGTATATACTTTAGAAAGATTTATAAGTTATATTTTAGTATATTATTGTATGAAATATCGCTCCCCTAATTTGGAAATGTTATTGGAAAATAGAATATTAAATAATACTTCTATTGCCTCTAGATACTTTTTTGAAGAGGGATTTGTTCCTTTTTTGAGTAACGTGGAATTGACAGGCATTGTTACAAAATTAAAGAATTCTATGCTTCATGAATCTGGAGAAATGCAAAAAATAGGGGTAGAAGCAGAATTATATTTTAGGGAAATATTATCAAAAAAAAATAAATCTATATTCGAAATTTATCTTGATTTAAAAGAAGGGAGGATTACTGGGAATAAAGCTAAAAAAATCTGGTCTGAGATATCCCCTAAATTAGGAGACTATGAAATTAAAAATAAGTATATACAATCTAAAATAACCCCCACAATTGAAGATGATCGGAAACTTTTTGAAAAAGCTATCGAAGGAATTGTAAGAAAAAGAACAGAAAATTCATTTGATAAATATGATTCAAAAACTCAATTAAGGAAGTTATCCAAATTACAAATAGATCGATTTGTAGAAACTGCAGAATTTATAAGAACAAATTCTACAGATATTCTTTATGAAAATGGACTTCATGATATTTTTCTTGATTCTATAAAAGGAAATGAAAAAATTAATTTTCTTTATTGTGTTTGTTTAAGATTTACTCATGATGAAGGAATTCCAGATATAAGTGAACATTTAGATCCACTTATAAAAATTGATAAAAATGGAAATTTTCAAAAACATACTGGAGAGGCTCAGAGATATCAACTTGAAAAAATAATTGAAATTTCAAAATTTATTGGGAATAATTTTCCAAATATAAATCAAGAAGTTATGATTGCTGATTTTGATGTGCATAAATATGGTGTAGATAGTAGTAAAATAATGTTTCCTAAATCTAAAAATTATCTTGATTCAGTTTCAAATTTTATTGAAGGCATACCTGTTACTGGGGAAATGGACTATATGGCTGGAATTGGGTTTGACCCTGATCTGTTT
This sequence comes from Candidatus Woesearchaeota archaeon, assembly GCA_018693795.1. GTDB lineage: Archaea > Nanobdellota > Nanobdellia > SCGC-AAA011-G17 > PNOQ01 > JABJPM01. Next base: position 24,802 of record JABHMJ010000052.1, read on the forward strand.
AAAAAAATATATCTTTCATTATTAATTAATGATGGTTCTTTTTTTCCTAAAGAAGATATGACAAGGGAACTTGAAAATTGTGAAAAACATAGATCTAGATCGATAAATAATTGGACAAAAAATAATAGCATACACTACGTAGCTTCTTCATTAGCACGTAAGTTGTCTGAAGGGATTACAATGTCTGAATCTCCAATAAATCATGTAGTAATGTTATTTAATGATAATGCTGTACCTGGAACAAGGTTTAATTATTTAACTAATAAAAAATTGCCATTTATTAGTTTACCGAAATTAGGTAGGCCTATTGATGATTACCTATATTATTAAATTTTTAAGCTATTCTATATTTTTTGTTTAAAATATTTTTTGTAATTTTTGGTATGGAATTTAAACTTTTTTCAATTTCCTTTTCAATTATTTTTTTTTGACTAATAGTTAGATTTTTTTCAAACCCTACAACAGTTTTCCAAGGGTCAATAAGTAATCTTCCACTTTGACTAATTAAATACACTTCCACGTAAGATTTATATTTCTTTGATAGCATGTTTGCAATATTTTGAGCAGCTATATGATATATTTTTCCTATATGATATACTGGATTTTTTCCTGCTGCACCCTCCATTGTATAGGGTTTAGTTTGCGAAATTAACCCATTTATTCTATTTCCCCTTCCAACTAAACCTTCATCGCCGCTTTCTATAGAGGACCCAATAGCAGTTAAATATAGTTCTCCAGTTTCGAAATCATCTCTAGTGTTCATAGAAATTTTAATTTTATATTTTTGAAATCTTTTTTCAAAAAAATTTTTAATATATTTATTCATTGCAACTAGATTTTTTTTATATTCTCTTTCAGATTTTACATATGCTGCTATTTGTGGAATACAAATGGTTACGTCTAGTTCACCATTTATTTTGGACGCCATTATTTTTATATCTGTGCCTAACCATGGTTTATTTTTTTTAAATGAATGTTTGCAAAAAGATTCTTCCAGAGTTAGTATGGATTTTTCAAACTTTGTTAAAGGTGCGAATCCAACACCCATTGAAGTATCATTTGATCCAAGAAAAGTTAATTCTTTAATATCCTCCTTTCCCCTTGGTTCAAACCAATTTCCTCTGGTCCCTTCCCTAATTTTTTCAACATTTGTTTTACCTGGGCTACTCTTTGTTGAGATATTATTATGTATTTAAATCTCCTTCTTTGAATTCATTAAATTTTTCAAGTATATTTTCTTTTAATAATTTAATTGGGGAATTTGTTTTATTTGGATCAAGCATATTTTTTATTTTATCTTCTTCTAAATCTGTAGTTTCTTTTATTTCTTTTACAAGTTTAGAAACTGCACTTCTCTTATCATCTAAATTAAAACTATCATCAAGTAAATTTTTTATTTCTCCATCTTCACTATCAAAATAATCGTTCATTATTTCAACCAATTTTCCTTCATCTTCATCAAAATAATCCTCTATTAATTCTTTAAATTGAGCCATTGGGCTATTTTTATTTTTGAAATCAAATGTGTCATCTAATTTAGAAGTAAATTTAGATAAAGGACTATCTTTTTTTTGTATGTTGAAAGTATCTTCTATTTTTTTGTTTATTTCTTTACTTTGTACTTCAAAATTTCTTTTTGAATCTTCTAAAAATTTATTAAATTCTTTTTCAACAAAATCAACATTCTCAGCTAAAACCATCTGTTTTAAACCTACACAACCAAGAATTATTGCTTTTTCTACCCAAGAATCTAAATCTTTTTTATCTTCTAGAAAATCATAAACCGCAGGATTAGAAATTTTAAGTCCATCAATAAGAACTTCTTTTTTTGCTTTTTTTAATTTAATATTTGTTTTTCTTTCTACCATTTTTTATATCATTTATCATTTATGTATTAATATAAAGGTTTCCATGCTTGCCAAACACCAGGAAATTCTTTTTAAAGTATTATTCTTTCCCCAATTTATGCCTTTTGATCCAAGCAAATATTCAAATGAAGAGATTATGAATCTTGTAATATATGGGCATATAAGAAAAGGAATGAGATCTATTTTTAGGGGCCCTTTTGGTGTTTTCCCTTGTAATATGTGTAGATGGCAAGCATGGGATTTTGATCATTCAGAAGCAGAAATAGTATCTCTATTGTACTGGTTTGGAATCGGACGTTTATGTCAGTGGTGCCAAATAACTCTTTTTTGGGAATTAAAAAAAAGAAATCTTGGTTTAGAGATTGGGAAAGTTGTTTATGATTTTTAGTTAATTTTATAAATAACATATATACTAGAGAATATACATTAAAATGCCAGATAATATAATACATTGTGAAATAAGTAAAAAAAGAACAGGAAAAAAATTCTCTGAATTACATAAATGGATCGATAATAAATCTTTATTAAAACATCTAGGCATAGATCATCGAAGACACAGGCATTATTACAATATAAGAGATGAAGAAATTATTTTATCTAGATGGGGTGCAGAGGGAGTAATTGAATGGCTTTTTCATATAGCAATAGATAATTTAGAAACTGCTCAAAAAAGAGCTAGAAAATTAGAAATCTCAGAAAATAACTATATTCAAATTGCTTTTGGTAAAGAAAGCGGATTTATCTATTTGGATTTTGAAGAAGTAAAAAAGCAAGATATTATAGAAAAATTTACAATTGGAGAAATAAATAAACACGAAATAAAAGAACAAAGAATAAAAGATATTATGGAAAGATATGGTGAACCAAATAACTTTGCCACAGCAAGTTAACTTTCTTTGAGCATACTCTTCTTTTTCTCCAAATCTTCAGTTTCGTAACCCATCCTATACCTAAACAACGGACAATCAAAAACTTGGCACATACGCACCTCTTTTGGACAAACCGAACATTCCAAACACTTCAAACGAATAGATTTACCCCGAGTTAAACGTTTAGACATTTTTCACCCCAGATAACTCATTAACTAGCTCAAGAATCTTAGACATTTGATTTTCCATCAAACCAATTCTATCACTAAGCAAATTATTCTCTTGCTCAGACTTATCCAACTTACGTTCAATTTCAGTTTTATCAATACCAATTAACAAATCTTCTTCAGAAATTGTATCACTCATCCCAAGAAACTCAGAATAATAATAAATCTTATCAGATTTCTTCCATCCAAACCTATGCATAATTTCTCTTTCCTTCTTATACTTAGGAGTCCAAAAACAACAAGAAATATGTCTAAGATCATACATAGTAATCTCAGAATACTTCTTTCCAGCTAAAGTAACAGAATCCCCAAATAATCTAAAACAAGCTCTTTTCAAATATTTGTTAACACATGGAGCACTTATGTCAAAAACATAATCATTACCACTCAAACCTTTAGATTTAATATATTCTTTCAATAATCCTTTACTTAGCAACAAATTAATTTTACGACCAAAAGTTTTGGAAACCTCATCACGAATATCTAACTTACTAAAATCTTCACTTAAATCAGAAACCCTGACATTAACTAATTCAGTGGGAGCCCGTATTCCAGAATCAAAAATAAACATTATCAAAACTTTATAATCAAATTTTACATTATCACATAATCTACGAATTTCTTCTTCAGTAAGATAAACCCATTTAGGTTTTTCTTGACTAGTATCTAAATCTATAGTAATATCCTCAATTTTCTTATCTTTCTTTTTACAAACTTTCTGATACCAATGCCAAAATGCCTTAAAGGTTTTAACATAATCTCCAACAGATTTATACTGCTTGCCATCATTACGTAAAAGTTCTCCATTTCTCATTTTAGAAAACAATGTGTGTATCTCTTCTTCAGAAACTTTAGTAATATCTTCAACTCCAAATAATTCTTTAGTTTTTTTAAAAATAAACCTACTTTTATCTTTTATAGAAATCAACCTTCCATAACTTCTCGGACCTTTCTTAGAATCCTTAGAAACGTTTAAACCCATTTCCATGTCTCCTAAGTATTGTAAAAGTATTTCTCCACTCCTAGTACCTATGTCTGCATCTTTAAAGCAATTGTAATTTATTTTCCATTTCAAAAATTTTTCTTTATTCTTGTAAGGATCTATTTTCATATTGTTTACACCTCTTTCGATTTTTATAAACAATCTGTGTTATTCTTGTAGTCCCATAGAATTAGTCAATAAGTATGAATGCGCTGGCCGGGACTCGATTCATTCTGTTCAACTCGCCGAATTCGAATAAGTCTGCTAAGTACACTAAGTAAGTTGGTTATAATTTAAATAATTAACTTATTTTAAATAAATCCACAAAAGTTAAAAATTCATAATTTGATGGAGATAATTCAATTATTACATTAACTAATTCACCAGAACAACATTCTTCAAAACAATCATTAACTCCTTGTGTAGTTCTTTTAGAAGAATCATACTCACAAATCATTTCTTTATTTAACAAATTAGAATCTATCACATTATTTTCTAAAAACCAAAATTTAACAATACAATTTCCTGCCTGTTCACCCTGAATCTCATATCCACGAAATATCCCCATAAACGGTTCAAAACCAAGAGCGAAAGTTCCTTGTGAAATCTCACACGATCCTAATCTAACTCCAAATGAATCAGTAAACCCGATGGCATCTTCAGGACCGCATAGCATTTCTGAAAGATCTTCACTATAACAATCTAATATGGTGTCTGGATTAGTAACAGAATATGTTTGATTTTCTTCAGGTTCTTCTTCCTCAATAACACAAATATTATTTGTACATTCATATCCATCAACACAACCAAAATCAGTTATACATTCAACACATGTCTGATGGATAGAAGGATTAGAACTACTATATACACAAACATAATTTCCATCATCACAGTTTGTGCATGTTTGTGTACAATCATCATTATTTGTACATCCAGGAATATTAGAAGGATCAATATAACTACAATCTTGAGAGGTAGCAGGCTTATTTTTAGTTGTTTCACAAGAATTTAAATCTATACAATTTCTTGTTTGAATTTCTTGTTCTGAACAAGAACTCCAAGTTTCACAATTCCAATTCTCATTACACATATTTTCATGAATTTTTTTAATATAAATTTCTAAAACCATCTTCTCAATTCCATTTAATTTAAGTTGTATATCATAAAACCCATCATCATCTAAATCAAGTTTTATTTCTTCTCCCATTTCAATGTCTATTTGAGAAGGATTACCTTGAATAATTAAATTTACTGAATTACTATCTATAGAATTAACCTTTAGAGCATGTTCTTGATTATCAAACATAAATTTTTGTCCTTCATTTTCTTTTAAATGTAAATTAGTTCCTTTAGAGAATTCTTCATTTGAGATTATTTTTGTTTCTGAACATCCAAAAATAAAAATCAAACTAAAAACAAATATCATAAATAAATAATTTAATTTCATAATCAATTTTGTATTTAAGGATTTAAATAATTAACTAAAAAAGACTGCGCTGGCCGGGACTTGAACCAAATAGTTCAAGACGTGAAAATAGATAATCCAACTTTTAAGTAAACTAACTAACTTAGTCGGCCTTAATATACCTTTCTAATGCCTATAAGAAACCGATATCACATATAAGAAACCTATTCCAATACAGAATCAACTCAAAAAGCCCCATTTACCTTGTAATCCCGTTAATATCTAGCGTGGGGCGTGACATATATGTATTACTATGGTCTAAATTGAATTTGAAATGAGATATTTAATACGTATAAGATAAATATACACGAAAAAATAATTTGAATCAAGGCATATCAAATAACATTGAATTAATTGCAAAGATAATTGTAAGCAATGGATTTATTTGACTATTATTTACTCATCGACAGTGCTTTCAAATAATCATAATTATCAAATAATTACTTAATTTAGGGAAGTAATTTAAGTTTATAATCATTATGTTTTTGATAATCTAACACTTAAAGGGCTGTGAGATATCCCAATCAATAAGCTTAATGATAAGGATAAAAGGAATTTGATTTAAGGCTTATATGAAACTCTTATCTTATCCAAAAGAATAAACAGAAATTAATCGGCAGATAGGCTCGAAGTGTGTTCGAACCCATAGTTATTTGATATTTGATAACGCATGCCTTGATATATGAACTAAATAGCCCGGGAAGAAATGATGAATAGGGTACCCGCTAAAATCATAATTAGGCCCAGGAGTAAGAATTGATTTTTATTTAGTGTTTTTAGTTGTTTCATTATAACCTCTTAACCTCTAAAGCTTTTTTCTTGTGTAAATCTCTATGGTCCTTATAATGTAATAGAATTAAATTCTCTCGTTTATTGTTCTCTCTGTCTTCATCTAGATGATGTACTTCAAATCCTTTTGGTATTTTACTTTTAGGAAAATACATTTTTTGGGCAACTCTCCTATGGGCCCAAACCCATTTCTTTTCTTTGTTATCATAATACTGTTGATATTGGTTTCCTTCTCTGCCTTTCATTCTAACTCGTAAAGGTTTACCATAATACTTGATTGTTTTTTCCTGGGATGTTATTATTTTATTTTTCATTTTGATTTATTCCAAATATAGCTAACTATTAAAGCAATAATAAATATTGGGATAGTTACAAGAATTGCAGAAAGAATATTAAGTAAACCAAACCATTCTATTTCTTCTCCAGCAAAACTAAATATAGAGCTTATTCCTGCAAGGATTCCCCAAACAATTAGTGGAATTTTAAATACTTTCTTTTGTTTTTTATTCATTTCTTATCCTCTTTCTTTTGTCGTCTTTCTGTTTTTGTGCGACAAGACTATGGCACTTCTAGACTACCCATGAACAGAACATTCACAAACTAAAACCCCGTCATCATCACAATAATGAGATTTATACCTAACTGAAATACGAGTGTTCTCATGAAAATAACTATTACTTGGACAAACACCTCTACATTCTATTTCTAAAATCCAATTTCTTGTTTCTTCATCATTATATATTCTATTACTATTACCACCATAAATAGGGTCATTATTAATAATATCCTCACAATTACTGCCAGTGTTATATGTTGTTGGAACTTCAGATATTGCATTTTCTAATTCAATTTGTTCTAAGTTAGGAATCCTTATTCCAAAAAACCAGCTAATAGCATAAACAACAATTAATATTGTTAAAATTGCGAAGAAAATATTAACCCAATTTGTTTCTTTGACCATACTAAAAACGATGAATAGTATTATTTAAACTTGTCGTAAAACTTGTTTAGTGCGACAAGACCATGGCACTAAAAACGCTCCCCTTTAATTGTTTAATTTTTAATAAATTTACACAGAGTATAAAGGGCTTTTAGTTAGACCCCTTTTTAATTCTTTGAACGCCCTCATATGTCTAAAATACCCTACCTAAAAATTAACTAGTTTCTATATAAATAAATTAGTGTATAAAATAGAAGTGTAAGATTGACAAAATATAAATTAAACAGTGTATTGGTTATTTAACATCATTTTTTATATTTTAATATGGGAACGATTAGATAATTTTATAAAATAAGATTTCTAATTTTAATCAAATGAAATGGTTAGCTTTACTAATCCCCTATATCTCTGCGATATTTGGTTTGTATGCCTTTAATAATATTTGGCTAGCAGTGGGAATTTATCATATTTTAATTTTAATATTTTTAGCTTCAAGTAATAAATTAGATTTAGATAAAAATTTGTATAAAGGATGGGATTTAAAAATTGGTTGGTTGGCTATTGCGATTGGATTTTTAGCAGGCATTATAATATTCCTTACAATACCTCTAATTACAACAACAGAACACCTAAATAACGCCCTAGTTAATTTAGGATTGGGGAATATGAAATCTTTGTTAGTCTTTATTTTATACTGGTCATTCGTAAACCCCATTATTGAAGTTGTTTTTTGGAGGGGGTATTTACAAGATAAAAACAAAAAAATAGCCCCAATAGATTTCGCATTTTCAGGATACCACTTACTTTACCTTGTATTTTTAATACCTTGGCAATTCTTAATTTTTCCTTTTGTTTTTCTAGTTTTTGCTTCATGGATTTGGAGATGGATGGCCTATAAATATAAAGGATTACTACTCCCTGCCATATCGCATATTGCAGCAGATTTTACAGTTGTTTTATCAGTTTATTTATTTTTAACAATATAATTGTTTGCCAAGCATAGCCACAGGGCAAAATGCAGCCGGAATTCAAGTAACCCCAAACCTGAAGTTCTATTTTCTAATTTATTAAATGAACCTCTTTCCTTGTCTAACAAACTAATGTAATTTAGATAAAAGAAAAATATTATTTTCTTTGAAGGCCTCTATCTGACCTTCTCTTTCTTGGCTTTTTATCTCTTCCACGCTTACCGACATTCTTGGCGTGTTTTAGTCCA
>JABHMJ010000053.1 GCA_018693795.1 Candidatus Woesearchaeota archaeon
AGACTATGTCGTAAAGACTAGGTATGAAAAATAGTCAGCTGAACCCGCAAGGTCCCCGGTTCAAATCCGGGTGACGGGAGTACTTTTTCTAAGTGGTAACAATTAGAAAGATTTATAAATAAATTATATGTCTCAAATATATGTTAAAACATATAATTAAACCAATTGTACTTGGAACGCTGATTTCTTTAACAGGATGTGGTAATTCAGAAACAGAATATAATGTCCTAAAAATAGAAGAACCATATAATGTATCAGTAAATCCAATTAAAATTGCAAAAATTTCTGGTCCAAGAGATTCAGGAATTGGAATAGCAACTGGAGACATGGATAATGATGGAGATTTGGATATTTTAATTGCAGGATCAAGTCCAGATTTAAAATACTTTGAAAATAAAGGAGGGGGCAATTATGCAACTCCAATTAAAATTGCAAAAATCTCTGGCCCAAGAGATTCAGGGATTGGAATAGCATTAGGTGATATGGATAATGATGGTGATTTAGATATTTTAATTGCAGGATCAAGTACAGATTTAAAATACATTGAAAATAAAGGACAGTTTTTTTAAGGAGAATAATTTATAATTAAAATGATAAATTCAGATAATGAAAAATTTGGAGAAGATTTGAGTAAATATTTAAGAAGTATAACCCCACTAGAAAGAGAACAATTAGATTTTTTCAATATAAAAAGAAAACATACTCAATTAGAAGATTTATTTGCAAATGGTCCTAGACTAGACAATAAGGTTCTCACATCAGAAGAAATGTATAATGCTAAAATAAACAGAAACGTAGAAAGTTTCAAGAATAGAATTCTAAGAAAAGGATCAAAATTTTTCCCTATTGCTCAAAAAGTGAGTGCTTTTATGACTTTAGATGAAATAGCACAAGCTTTAGTTAAAGAAGGAATAGCAAAAAACATAGAAACTGCTAGAGAGATTGTCCCCATATATTTTTCTAATGGAGCAATAAGATATAATTTTAATTGTGCACTCTATCTTTCTAAAAAAGTTGATGATGAAGGAAAAACATTTTATAACGTACGGACTCGCGAACATAATGTTTGATTTCAATTTCTCCCAATAATATTTCAAAAAAGGAATAAATGGTTCTTCCGGGTGACGGGATGCCCATTCTTTCATTTCTTATAAGTAGTTACAAATTAGAAAGGTTTATAAACAGATATTTATTCTCAATTATAAGAAATAAAGGAGATAATAATTAAAATGGGAATAGAAAAAAATGTTCAAAAAGCACTATACAAAACTGCAATGGTTGCAGGTTTGACATTGAGTATGGGTAGCTGTACTGGATGCATCGTATATGGCGAATTAACAGGTCCAAGTCGAGAATATTCTGGTGGAAAGTTAGTGGAAGATTATAACCATGATTTAAGTTCTAAAGAATTAGTAGTATATAATGGACTCACTTTATTAGGATTAACAGGATTATTTGGTGCGCGTTTAGCAGATCATAAAAAAGAAAAACTAGAACAAAAAGGAAATTAATAATTAAAATGGAAAATAAAGGTTATATCGCAGGAATTGTATTTGGGCTGGCTGTTGTTGGATCTAATTTTTCTATTCATGAATATCCAGTGGCACCCTCCAATTATGAAAGGGTTCAAGAAATAAATTTAGGACTACGTACGCCCTCCACTACAGAAATTACTTTAGAAAGGTTAGCTGAAAGGGATAGTTTAGAAAATCTTCCTAGTTTTATTACTGAAAAACATAAACATCTGGATGCAGTGAGTACAAATAATAAAAAGAGTCATTATCAACTTATAACAGGAGCACTTATTACTATTGGTTCAATGTTTGGAATTTCAAGAAAAAGATATTTGAAGAACCAAGAAATAGATAATGCAATTGAAAAATATTTAAAAGGAGATAATGAATAAAATGACAATAAAAATTAGTGGATTAATACAAAGAATGCAAATAGCTGTTACATTATATGGATTGGAATTAGGTAATAAAGATTCTAAACTAGCAGAACCAAATGTATATGAAATCATCAGAAGGTCAAATGGATATTGCACATATGATTCAAATATTGAATGTGCAGAAACAAACGTAAATACTTGTTCAGATTGTGGATTAAATCCAAAAGCAATTAAAAGAAATTATATTGTTGAATAGTTAATTCTATTTTTCTTTCTTGTCCTATATTTGAGACTTTATTCTGTTCCAGGTAACGGGAGTACTTTTTCTAACCAAAATTATTATAAATAAAATCATTAATTCTTTTTAGATGAGTAATCTTGGTATCTTTTTAGGTTCTGGAGGAAATAAAGTATTTTTTGTTAATGGAGTATTAAAAGTATTTTCTGAAGAATCTATCCATATTGATCATTTAGTTGGATTAAGTTCTTCTTCTGCAATAATATTTGCTCATTTATTTTCTTGTCACGATTATATTTTAGAGGTTTTTGGTAGTCAATTAAAAAGAAATGAAAGTAATTTTTATTTGCTAGGTAAAGAAAAGTTTCCCCATAATGAGATTTATGAAAGTTCTGTTCGAAGCATGTTCGATAATTTTGAAGACAATAGTTCAAATACTTCTTATTCTATAATTGCTTCAAAAACTAGTAATTCTTTAATGAGAACTAAGGCTGTTATTGCATCTCTTGCAATGGGATTAAGGCAGTCAGGAATTAATATTTATCCCCCTATAAAAAAAACATTAGGAATTACACAATTAACTTATGATTCTAGAAGTTCTGAAGTTTTATCAAATAATGATTTAATTGATTTAATTGTTGGTTCTTCAACAATTTATCCTTTTATAGGGTTGCATACTTTAGATAATAAGTTGATATTGGAGGGTGAACTTGCAGAAGTTGATCCTTTAGATTACTTAATAGAATTTGATAAAAAAATTATTATTAATACAGAACAAGGGATTACTCGAGTAGAAAATGGTGTTTTACAAATATATTCTAGTCAAAAAATTCCCAATAACATATTAGATTATACGGATGATTCAAAAATTAGAACTTTGCAAAATAACGGAGAGTCTGAAGCGAGAAAAAATTTAGATTTGATTACTGATTATATTCTGGATAAACTTTAACAAATAGAGAATAATTAACTTTTTTGTTCACAATTTGGGACTTTATTCTGTTCCGAGTGATGATATGTCCTCTTTTTAAAGAAATTATCCCAAATTCATTTAAAAAGAAAAACACTCAAAACAAACAATGCTCGTCGAAAAAACAAAACCTTTATAAATAAGCGGATTGCCCTAAAATTCAACTAGATAAATGCCCCTCTCCAAAATGGTTCAATTATAAACATTCAAAATTAAATGAATTAGAGAGTACTATGCCCCAAAAATGCCCGGATGGTGTAGTTCGGTTAGCATAAAGCCCTGTCGCGGCTTTGACCCGGGTTCAAATCCCGGTTCGGGCGTGTGGACCGGTAGCTCAGCTTGGTAGAGCACTTGGCTTTTAACCAAGGGGTCGCGGGTTCAAATCAAAGCTAAAAACTTTGTGAAAGTCCCGTCCGGTCCACTTTATAATATAGATAAAAAATGACAAAAGAATTCGACATCAAAAAACACTCTCTTGTACCTACACATACAAAGCTTACAGAGGAAGAAGCTAAAAAAGTTCTAGATGAATTCAATATAACAAAAGATGAAATTCCTAAAATTTTACTTTCTGACGCAGCAATTAAAGATTTAACTCCAGAATATGGAGATGTAATAAAAATTTCAAGACCTAGTCCAACTAATACTAAAACAACATTTTACAGGGTGGTTGTAAATGGTTAAAGGATACAAAGATATTATTTCAAATTATTTTGATGATCATTCATTTGTTGAATCAAACATAAAATCATTTAATAGATTTGTTGAAAAAGATTTACCTACAATTGTTAACAACGTTGGAGAAATTGTTCCAACAATTATTCCACAAGAAGTTGAAAATTTTAAAATTAAATTATCTGATATCAGCGTCGGTATGCCAAAAATTACGGAAGCTGACGGTTCTAAAAGAGATTTATATCCAATAGAATCAAGATTAAGAAAATTAACTTATGCAGCCCCAATTACATTAACAGTTAGTGCTCACATTAATGATATTCAAAGAGAATCATTCAAAACAGAAGTTGGAAGACTTCCAATAATGTTAAAATCAAAATACTGCCACTTAGAAAATTTAAAAAGAAAAGAACTTATAAAAAAAGGAGAAGATTCAGTTGATTGGGGTGGATATTTTATAATAAACGGAAACGAAAGAGTATTAATCACCGTCGAGGATTTGGCTTCAAATAAATTATTTGTAAAAAGAGCAAAAGTTGGAGTAAGTAAATGGATAGGAAAATTATATTCTGAACATTTAAACTATAGAATCCCACATACTTTTGAACAAATGAAAGATGGTTCCTTACAACTTAGTTTTGCAAGATTCCAAAGAGTTCCAATAATTGCTATAATTAAAGCATTAGGATTAACTAAAGATCAAGAAATTATGGAGTTCATATCACCAAACAAAGTTTACGACGATGTTATATTAAACTTATATGAGAATGTTGATTTAAAAACACAAGATGAGGCTTTAGAATTCTTAGCTAAAAAAATAGGAATGCCACAAAAAGAACTTAGAGAAGAAAGAACTCTAGAACAACTAGACAGATATTTACTTCCACATATTGGTATGACTTCCAAAGATAGAATTTACAAAGCATACAATTTATGTAAATTAATAAAAAGATTCTTAAAAATCACTTCAGATGGTGCAATTCCAATAAATCAAGATCACTATATAAATAAAAGATTAAAACAAAGCGGAGACTTACTAAATGATTTATTTAAAGTAAACATGAGATCATTAGTACAAGATATGCTTTACAATTTCCAAAGACTAGTTAAGAGAGGAAAATTTTCCTCAATTAGAATTATTATAAGAGAGCAATTATTATCTTCAAGAATTAAAAGTGCAATGGCAACAGGATCATGGCCAGGTGGAAGAAAAGGTATTTCTCAAAACATTTCAAGAGTAAATGCTGTTGATACAACTTCACACACTCAAAGAGTTGCATCTTTATTAACTGCTTCTCAAGAAAACTTTGAAGCAAGAGCTTTACACAGTACACACTGGGGAAGACTTTGTCCTGTTGAAACACCAGAAGGAACTCCAATTGGATTAAGAAAAAACCTAGCATTATTATCAAATGTAACAGACACAGAACCAGCTGAAAAAAAAATTGTGAAATTACTAGAATCTAGTGGGATGAAAAAGGTAGAATAAAATGGTTGACATATTTTTAAACGAAAAATTTGTAGGAACTGTAGCAAATCAAAATGAGTTTTTAAATACAATCAAATCTCAAAGAAGAGAAGGAATAATTCCAGAAAAATTAAATGTTGGTTATGATCATGAATTAAATGAAATCCATATAGAAACAACAAAAGGTAGGGCTAGAAGACCTTTAATAATTGTTAAAGATGGAAATTCCCAATTTACTGAAGAACACTTAAAAAAATTAAAAGAAAAAACTATTTCTTGGGATGATTTGTTAAAAGAAGGAGTTATTGAATATATAGATTCTAGAGAAGAAGAAAATACTTTGGTTGCATTAGAAGAAAAAGATGTTACAAAGGACCATACACATTTAGAAATTTCACCAATAACAATTTTAGGTGTTTGTACATCATTAGTACCATTCTCAAATTTCGGTTCATCCTCAAGATTAATTAGAGGTTCAAAACTTCAAAAACAAGGATTAGGAGTTTATACTCAAAATTATTTATTAAGACTAGACACAGATGCTAGCATTTTACATTATCCTCAAAGACCAATTACAAAAACATTCATGCATGATGTATTCAAATATGATGCACACGCAATGGGTCAAAATTTAACTATAGCAGTTATGAGTTATCAAGGATATAACATGCAAGATGCAGTTATATTAAACCGAGGTAGTGTTGAACGTGGACTAGGAAGAACAACATATTTCAAACCTTTCTCAGCTACAGAATTAAGATATTCTGGTGGACTAATGGATCAAATTGGAATCCCAGATAAAGAAATGAAAGGATATAGGTCAGAAAGAGATTATAGAAACCTAGAAGATGATGGGATTGTTTTCACAGAAGCAAGATTAAAACAAGATGATGTATTAATAGGAAAAACATCTCCACCAAGATTCTTAGGAAGTTTAGAAGAATTTAACATTGATGCTAATACAAGAAGAGAATCTTCAATTGCTTTAGGAGAAGGAATGCACGGAATAGTAGACATGACATTCTTAACTGAAAATGAAGAAGGAAATAGATTAGTTCAAACAAGATTAAGACAACAAAGAATCCCAGAAATTGGGGATAAATTCGCCTCAAGACATGGTCAAAAAGGAGTTATTGGATTATTAGTTCCACATGTTGATATGCCATTCTCTTCAAGAGGTACAACTCCAGATATAATTTTCTCACCACACAGTATTCCATCAAGAATGACTGTATCACATTTATTAGAAGTAATTTCAGGAAAAGTTGGAGCATTAGCTGGAGAATATATTGACGCAACAACTTTCGATTCACCTTCAGAATCAAGTTTAAGAAAACAATTAGTAAACTTAGGATTTTCAGAAGATGGAAAAGAAACATTCTACAATCCTCTAACTGGAGAAAGAATGGAAGCAAAAATATACACTGGAAACATATTCTACTTAAAACTAAAACACATGGTAGCAAACAAATTACATGCAAGAGCTGCCGGAAGAATCCAACTATTAACAAGACAACCTGTAGAAGGAAGAGCAATGGGCGGAGGATTAAGAGTGGGAGAAATGGAGAAAGATTGTTTAGTAGCACATGGTGCATCTCTATTATTAAAAGAAAGATTCGATTCAGATAAAACAGTATTACATGTTTGTGAAACTTGTGGAATGTTTGCAACTTATGATAGTTACAAAAATCAAGCAATTTGCACAAGATGTGGTGGAGACGCAAAAGTTTCCCCAGTTGAAATGAGTTACGCATTCAAATTATTATTAGATGAAATAAGATCTTTAGGAATAGATTCTAAAGTTGAACTAAAAGAAAAATTTTAAAAAATGACAGAAAATATAACAAAAAAGGTAAAGTCAATACAATTTAGTATGCTTTCCCCAAACTCAGTTAAGAGAATGTCTGTAGCTAAAGTTGTAACTCCAGAACTTTATGATAGAGAAGGCTACCCAGTTGATGGTGGACTTATGGATATCAGAATGGGAGTTATTGACCCTGGACTGAGATGTAAAACTTGCGGACAAAGATTAAAAGAATGTCCCGGTCATTTTGGATACATGGATCTTGCAAGGCCAATATTACACATTAAATATTTAGATACAATTTTAAGATACTTAAGATCAACATGTATGGATTGTGGAAGAATTTTAGTTGAAGGAGAAAAAGTAAAAAAACACCTAGATAATGTACAAAAAGCAGAACAAGAAAAACGTTATAAGGTGAAGAAAAATTTAATCAATGCTTTTGCTAACTCTATAAAACTAATTAAAAAATGCCCACACTGTCAAGCAAAAAAGAAGAAAATAACAATTGAAAAACCATCAACAATTTTAGAAGATGGAAAAAGATTAACACCAATTCAAATTAAAGCTAGATTGGAAAAAATAAATGATGAAGATATAATAACTTTAGGAAATGACCCTAAAAATTCAAGACCTGAATGGACTGTTTTAGATATTTTAGCAGTTCCACCAGTAACAATAAGACCAAGTATTACATTACAAAATGGAGAAAGGTCAGAAGATGATTTAACACATAAATTATCAGACATAGTAAGAATCAATCAAAGATTATTTGAAAATATTAATGCTGGTGCTCCAGAAATAATTATTGAAGACTTGTGGGATTTATTACAATACCACGTAACAACATTCTTTGATAATAGCGTTGCACAAGTTCCTGTTGCTAGACATAGATCTGGTCAACCACTAAAAACATTACATGAAAGAATAAAAAGTAAAGAAGGAAGATTTAGACATAATTTAGCTGGTAAAAGAGTAAACTTCTCGGCAAGAACAGTTATCAGTGCAGATCCAAAAATCAAATTCAACGAAGTTGGTGTTCCAAAAATAATTGCAATGGAATTAACAATTCCAGAAAAAGTTACAGAATGGAATATTGATTGGTTAAAAAGTTTAGTTAAGAAAGGCCCAAAAAATTATCCTGGTGCAAATTATGTTATTAGGCCAGACGGCAGAAAAAAGAGTATAACAGAAGAAACTCAAGAAATATTAATAGAAGAATTACAACCTGGATATATTGTTGAAAGACATATTGTAAATGGAGATATTTCAATCTTTAATAGACAACCTAGTCTTCACAGAATGAGCATAATGTGTCACAAAATTTTAATTTTACCTGGAAGAAGTTTCAGATTAAACCCGGCAGTATGTACTCCATATGGGGCAGACTTCGACGGTGATGAAATGAACTTACACATCCCACAAACTGAAGAAGCAAGAGCAGAAGCTGAAATATTAATGAGTGTAGAAAATCATATTATCAGTCCAAAAAATGGATTAAACATTATTGGTTCAATAGAAGACGCAATTTCAGGTTTATATTTATTGACTAAAAAAATGAAATTCTCTAAAGGAGATGCAACTGAATTATTATTTAATGCAAGTGTTATAGACGAGAAAATGAAAAATTTCAAAAAAGAAGTTACCGGAAAAGAAGTTTTCAGCGTATTACTTCCAAATGATTTTTCATTTGTAGGAAACTCAAAAAATGGCGATGATGTTGTGATCAAGAAAGGACAATTAATTGAAGGAGTCATTGACAAAGCACTAGTTGGAGAAGATAATGGACAATTAATTAGAGAAATATATTCAAAATATGATGAAAAAATAGGAATAGAATTCCTTGCTAGAATATTCAAACTAGGAATAGAAACATTACTAAGATCAGGTTTCACAATAGGTATTTCAGATTCAGATGTACCTGAAAAAATTAATAAAAAGAATCAAGATTTAATTAAAAAAGCAAAACAAGATGCAAATAATGTGATTAAACAATATGAATTAGGAAAATTGGAATCATTACCTGGAAATTCTATTGAAGAAACATTAGAAATAAGAATAACAGAAATATTAAACAAAGTTAGAAATGATGTTTCAAAACAAGTTAGCGATTCTGTTAATGAAGATAATCCAACAATAATTATGGCAAGTTCTGGTGCAAAAGGAAATCTATTGAATGTAGCTATGATGTCATCTTGTGTTGGACAGCAAGCAATAAGAGGAAAAAGAGTGCAAGGAAATTATTCAGGAAGAGCGTTATCATTATTTAAGAAAAACGATCCAAGTCCAGAAGCGCATGGTTTCATAGAAAAAGGTTACAAACAAGGATTAAAACCATATGAATACTTTTTTGGAGCAATGACAGGAAGAGACGCATTAATGGATGTAGCATTAAGAACTCCGAAATCTGGATATTTATATAGAAGATTATCAAACGCATTACAAGATATAAGAATAGAATACGATTCCACAGTTAGAGATGCAGAAAAAAGTATTATTCAATTCAAATATGGAGAAGATGGAATAGACATTTCAAGAAGTGATGGTGGAAAAATTAATGTTAAAAAAATCATAAAACAAATTAAAGGAAAATGAGCGACGTATATAAAAAATTCGAAGAGAAATTACCTGGAAGAGTAATAGAAGAATTAAAAGTAGAAGCTAAAGCAAGTAAATTAACAGATGCAGAAACAACAAAAGCATTAAACGATGCTGTAAAAGAATATGAAGCTTTATTAATTTCCCCAGGAGAATCAATTGGTATAGTTACTGCTGAATCTTTTGGAGAAGCTGGAACTCAAATGACATTAGATGTATTCCATCTTGCAGGAGTTGCAGAAATTCAAGTTACAAGGGGGTTACCAAGATTAATCGAATTATTCGACGCAAGAAAAATTCCTTCAACCCCAAGTATGAGTGTATATTTAAAATCTGAACATACAAAAAATGAAAAATCAATAAGAAAAGTTGCTTCATTTCTAAAAGAAATGAGATTAGAAGAAGTAAGTGAAGAATTTACATTAAATATAATGAATGAATCTGTAGAAGTAGATTTAGACAATAAAAGAATAAAAGATTTCGGATTCAAAAAAGAAGAAATTCTTGAAACTATAAAAAAAGATCTTAAAAATGCTTCTGTAAAAGAAACAAAAAAAGGTTTCACATTAAAACCAGAATCAGAAGAAATAAACTTATCAATATTATATAAATTAAAAGAAAGTGCAAAATCAACATTATTAAGAGGAGTACCAAAAATAATTCAAGTTCTTCCAACAAAAAAAGATGGAAAATATGTCATTTTATGTGCAGGTTCAAATCTTAAAAAAGTTTTAGAAATGGAACAAGTCGAAGGAAAATTCACAGTATCAAATAATATTTTTGAAGTTGCTTCAACACTTGGTATAGAGGCTGCAAGACAAGCAATTATGAATGAGGCAGTTTCAGTTATTGAAAATCAAGGTTTAGATATTGATATTCGTCATGTAATGTTTTTAGCAGACATGATGACTCAAACAGGAATTGTTAGAGGGATCACAAGAGGGGGGATTAGTGGAGAAAAAGAATCTGTACTTGCTAGAGCATCTTTCGAAACACCTATAAATCATTTAATTACTGCATCATTAACAGGTGAAAAGGATAACTTAAAAAGTGTTATCGAAAACGTAATGGTAAATCAACCAATTCCATTAGGAACTGGCCTTCCGGGGCTTATTTCAAAAATTGGTGAAAAGAAGGAAAAGAAAAAATGAGTCTAGACAATCTTAAAAAAGCAATAAAAGAAAAGAAACTAACAATTGGAACTGAAAAAACAATCAAAGCACTAAAAAAAGGGGAAGCAAAAGAGGTTTTTATTTCAAAAAATTGTCCTGAATTACTTAGAAAACAAGTAAAAACTTACGCAGAAATATCAAATATAGTTGTAAGTGAACTTAAAAAAAGTAATGAAGAAATAGGAACAATTTGTAAAAAACCTTTTTCTATAAATTTATGTTGTTATTAAAATGAAAATCAATTTAGAACTAATACAATATATAAATTACTTTGAGAGAACAACAAAGTCAAAAGTAAAAGATTGTTTTTTTGAAGGTGAAAAATTGATATTTCTAGTACAACCTGGACAAGCAAGAATCGCAATAGGAAAACAGGGAATAAACGTAAAAAAATTCACTGAAAAAACAGGGAAAAAAATCAAAATAATAGAATTTAATGAAGATCCTTTAATCTTTGTTAAAAGTTTAATTTCACCAGTGAGGGCAGATAACATAGAACAAGAAGAAGAAACAATCATAATCACTGTGCAATCAACAAAAGACAAAGGTTTATTAATAGGGAGAAATGCAAAAAATTTAGAAAACCTTAAAAAGCATGTGCAAAAGTATTTTGTACACATAAAAGATATAAAAATTCAATAAAAATGGCAAAAAAAGGTAGAGGACTTGGTGCAGGAAAAAAAATAGCAAAAACTAGAGCTACTGCTAGATGGAAAAATACCACATATAAAAGAAGAGTATTATCATTAAAAAAGAAATCAGATCCTCTAAAAGCTAGTCCTCAAGGAAAAGCAATTGTATTATCAAAAACAGAGATTGAAGCAAAACAACCAAACTCTGCATTAAGAAAATGTGTAAAATGCCAACTTTCAAAGAACGGTAAAAAAATAACAGCTTTCGTTCCTGGTTACAATGCAATCAAATTCATTGATGAACACGATGAAGTTGTAGTAGAATGTATTGGTGGAGCAAAAGGACGCTCTAAAGGAGATTTATCTGGAATAAGATGGCAAGTAATTAAAGTAAATGACCAAGCATTAAAATCATTACTAACTGGAAAAGTTGAGAAGGGAAGAAGATAATGAAATTATTCAATAGATGGGAAACAGACAAACTAGTAATTAAGGAAAAAGCATTAATTCCATATATTCACATACAAGAAATTTTAGTCCCTAGAACTGGCGGAAAAGGCGCAGAAGGACAACGTGTATGGACACAAAAAACTCATATTGTTGAAAGATTAATGAATAAAATAATGGTTCCTGGGCACAGAGGAAAAAAACATAAAATATCTTCTTATACTTGTACTGGAAAAAGTGCAACAGCATACAAAACAGTTGTTAAAGCGTTTGAATTTATAGAAAAAGAAACAACACAAAATCCCATTCAAGTTTTCATAACAGCAGTTGAAAATGCAGCACCTCGTGAAGAAGTTACTTCAATAGAATATGGTGGAGCAAGATATTCAAAAGCTGTAGAAGTTTCACCTTTGAGAAGAATTGATTATACATTAAGATTAATGGTTCAAGGTTCTTACCAAAAATCATTTAACAAAAAAGTAAGCATTGCAAGAGCATTAGCAAATGAAATTCTAAATGCATTCAAAGTTTCTCAAGATAGTGCAGCAATACAAAAGAAATTAGAACTTGAAAGACAAGCTGATTCTTCAAGATAATTTTTTATTTAAACTTCAGGAAAATTATAAAGTATCATGTCTCGATAAGCATCATGGTCATTTTCTTTTAAATAAACCATCATATTATGCCTTGTATCATCAACCAAACATTGAGGAATATGATTTAAAATTCTTTCTCTTCTTTTTTGATATACAGAAGTACTGGTATAACTGTCTTCTCTAACAATACAATCTTTACATAAATCATCAACTGTCATAATAAAAAATTAAATAATTACTATTTAAACATTTCTAAACAAATCCACTAGCTAATAACAAAGCAATTCCGCCAACTAACAACGAAAAATAAACTCTCTTATCCCAACGTAAAATTTTCTTACCATCTAAATTCCAAAATGGAATCATATTAAAAGTTGCTAACCATGCATTAATTAATAAACCATACTGAGTAAACATATTAACAAATCCAATTAATGTTAACCCTAAAAATATAATAGCTAAACCAATATTAACCAGAGGCCCAGCAACACTAATTTTTCCATTTCTCTCCCTATTAACATGGCCATTAATCATTACAGCACCAGGTGCTGCAAAAATGAAACCTAAAAAACTCATAGCAACAGCTAAAATTAACATCGGAGTAAAGGCCCTAAATTCTGCAAAACAATGATATTTCTGAGCAACATATTTATGTCCCAATTCATGTAATAAAAACCCTAATCCAACTGTAAAACCTGAAACTAACAACATAATCCCAAAATCACTTGAAAAAACATTTCCCTTACTTAATAAAATAGCAAAAGCTAAAGAAATGGCTAACCATGCTTTAAATAAATGTTCAATCTCAGTTTCACTAAATTTCATATTATAATCTAAAAATAATTGTTTTATAAAAGTTGTGAATTAACTACTAGCAATCAAAGGTATTTTCCCGCCACCCTTGGCCCAAATATCATCACTTAAATGAAATTTTTTTTCACGCACATTCCAAATAACTTTTTTTATTGGACCATTTTCAAACTGACCAGGCCCATTATAAAAAAATGGAATGTATTTTCCATCTTTTCCAACATATTTAGGAATAAATATATCTCCTAATTTAGTATAATCATTAACATGGGGAGAACCACAAAAATCAAATTCGTCTCCTTTTTCTTTTGCATTCAAATCATGAATTAAAACAGGTTTACCAGATCCATATCCTAATGCAGAAATACTTTTTTCTAAATCGCCAGGAAAAACCTTCATTTTTAAAATACCCGGGATAACAAACAAACTATCAGTTTGTAAAAAACTAGCACCACAGGAATTCTCCCTACCAAGAATGCCCACCCCATCAGTATATTCTGAAAAATATCTAGAAATATCATTAGGTTTAGCAACACTCCACCCATTATCACTCACTCTTTCAATTTCTCTAGAAACAGTTTGCATCACCCCAATTCTACCAATTGGATGTGCAGTTTGATCGCAAATAGAATCCCTTGCATCTCCAAAAGGATCTACAATCTGTTCTCTAAATCTACTCTCTGGCAATCTCTCGCCCAAAGAATCAATAACAGAATCTCTAAAACTAATATTATCTTCTAAAAAAGCTAATCTAACTCTTCCTTCAATAACATAATTATTAATTCTCATAAAAAAGATAATCAATTAAAATATATAAACCTTCTCAAACAAAAAGCTTAAAAAGGAACACAAAGCCAAGAAATATAATTAAAATGGTAGATTTAGGCACAAGAATAAAAGAAGTTATGAAAGACCCACAAAGGATCAGAAACATTGCTATAGCAGCACATATTGATCACGGAAAAACAACATTCTCAGACAATTTACTTTCAGGTGCAGGCATGCTTTCAGAAGAATTAGCTGGAAAGCAAAGAGCCCTAGATTTTCACGATGATGAAACAGAAAGAGGAATTACAATTGATTCTGCTTCCGTATCTATGGTACATACAGTAGATGATAAAGATCATTTAATTAATTTAATAGACACTCCAGGTCACGTAGACTTTGGAGGAGATGTTACAAGAGCTATGAGAGCAGTAGATGGTGCAATAGTATTATGTTGTGCTGTTGAAGGGATCATGCCACAAACAGAAACAGTTCTTAAACAAGCATTAAGAGAAAATGTTAAACCAATATTATTCATAAATAAAGTTGATAGACTAATCAAAGAAGTTAAATTAACACCAGAAGCAATGCAACAGAAATTTGTTGAAATAATTGCTAAAGTAAATAAATTCATTGAAGTTCAAGCACCAGAAGAATTTAAAGAAAAATGGAAAGTTAATATTCAAGATGGATCTGTGGCTTTTGGTTCTGCATTCCATAATTGGGGAATCTCCCTACCTTACATGCAGAAAAAAGGAATTACATTCAAAGATATTATAGATGCTTATGAATCTGGAAATTACAAAGACTTAGCTAAAAAAGCTCCAATTCATGAAGTGGTATTAGATATGACAGTAAAACATCATGCAAATCCGATTGAATCCCAAAAATATAGGATCCCAAAAATCTGGCATGGAGACTTAGAAACTAATCTTGGAAAATCATTAATCAGTTGTGACCCTAATGGGCCAGTTGCATTTATTGTAACAAAAATTGTTGTTGATAAACACGCTGGAGAGATTGCTACAGGAAGATTATTTTCTGGAACATTAACAATGGGAAAAGAAGTATATCTTAATGCTAGTAAAAAAAGCACAAGATTACAACAAGTTTCTATTTACAAAGGTGCCCAAAGAATGGCAATAGACAATATCCCGGCAGGAAATATTGTTGGACTAGTAGGATTAAAAGATACTTTTGCTGGTGAAACAGTTTCAAGTGAACCAATGGAACCATTTGAAGCAATCAAACATATTTTCGAACCAGTTATTACAAAATCTATAGAAGCAAAAAAAGCTTCAGATCTTCCAAAATTAATTGAAGTTTTAAAAGAAGTTGGAAAAGAAGATCCATCTATAAAAGTTGAAATTAATGAAGAAACTGGAGAAAATTTAATGCACGGGATGGGTGAATTACACTTAGAAATCATAGAAAACAGAATTAAAGCAGATAAAGGATTAGACATACAAACTTCTCCACCAATTGTGGTTTATAGAGAAACAGTATCAAAATTATCTCCAGAAATGGAAGGTAAATCTCCAAATAAACACAATAAATTCTACATCACAGTAGAACCATTAGATGATAATATATTTGAAGCAATTAAAACAGGAGATTTATCTGAAGGAAGAATTAAGAAAAAAGATAAAACTACAGTAGAAACCTTAGTAAAACTTGGAGTTGAAACTAAAAAAGCTAAAGCTTATAGACAAGTTTACAAAGGAAATGTTTTGGTTGATGCAACAAGAGGTATCGTACATATTGGTGAAGTTATAGAAATGATTATGGATGGTGTGCAACAAGTTATTGATGCTGGACCATTAGCAAGAGAACCTTGTTCTAAAATGAAAATAACTCTTCATGATATGAAATTACACGAAGATGCAATCCATAGAGGGCCTGCACAAGTTTACCCAGCAATTAGAGAATCTATAAAACATGCAATGCATGAAGCAAAACCATTTATTTTAGAACCTGTACAAATTTTACAAATTGAATCTCCTGCAGAATATTTAGGAAATTTATCTGCTATGATTCAAAATAAACGTGGACAATTAATTAATGTAGATCAACAAGGCGAACACATTACTGCTAAAGCAAAATTACCTGTAGCAGAAATGATTGGATTAGCTTCTGATTTACGTTCAACAACTTCTGGTAGGGCTTCTTACTTTATTGTGGACCAACATTTTGAACAATTGCCACAAAATCTACAACCAAAAGTAGTACAGCAAATTAGAACTAGAAAAGGTTTAAGCGAAAACGCTTAAATTCTTCTTCTAACAACCAAAAACCTTATAAATAGCTCAAATTACACTTAAATCTATAATATTCTAATATAAATGGAGGAATAAACAAGTTAAAATGGCAAAAGAAAAACCACATATAAATATAGTATTCATAGGTCATGTAGATGCTGGTAAATCAACATCTGTGGGTAGACTTATGTTTGATTCTGGTAACGTAGATGAAAACCAGATGAGAAAATTAAAGGAAAAAGCTGAAGAATTAGGTAAAAAAGGATTCGAGTTCGCTTTTGTTATGGACAATCTAAAAGAAGAGCAAGAGAGAGGAGTTACAATTGATCTTTCTCACAAAAAATTCCTAACAGATAAATTTGAATACACTGTTATCGACGCTCCTGGACACGCAGATTTCATTAAAAATATGATTACTGGTGCCTCACAAGCAGATGTTGGTGTATTAGTAGTTACAGCTACTGAAGGAATCATGCCTCAGACTAGAGAACACTTGTTCTTATCTAGAACTTTAGGTGTAGGTCAAATGTCCATTGCAATAAACAAAATGGATGCTGCAAAATATGACGAAGCAAAGTTCAATAAAATCAAAGCTATGGTTGGAGATCTTTTAAAATCTGTTGGATTCAATCCAGAAACAGTACCATTTTTACCTGTTGCTTCATTAGTTGGAGATAACATTGTAAATA
>JABHMJ010000006.1 GCA_018693795.1 Candidatus Woesearchaeota archaeon
CAAGAAGAATATAAAAACTACACAATCCCAATAGACTACATAAACATAACAATATACAAACCAGGACTAATATGAAACAAATAACAGGACACAACGCCGAATTAATCTCTCACCTATTCCAAACTCTATTAGTTACATATCTAATACTATTACTAATAGAACAAATATACACTGGATTCGTTTCAACATATCTAAATCTAAATTACTTACTAATATTAACAATAGCATCAGGAATACTAGATGTCTTCACAGAAAAAAAGAAAACAAAACAAACTCCAACAAAAAAAGACTACTACTTAATTTACGCTTTAGGAATACTAGGAACAATAATAATAAAGTTTAAAACTAATGAACTAGGATATCTATCATGGATAATCTCAATAATAGCAGGAATATTAATAATACTATTATCCCATTTAATACTTGAAGAAGATGAAGAATAAAATACTAATAACAATAACAACCCTAGCAATAATCACAAGAATTCTATCTTTTACTAATTTAACTTTCCTAGAATCATTAAGAATTACTTTAGGAACACCTTACGTGCTTTTCCTACCAGGTTACATTATCTCATTCATATTCTTCAAGAAAATAGACATAATCGAAAGAATAGCATTATCCTTCGCATTAAGCATAGCAATTGTACCATTAGTAATATTCTACCTAAATCTAATAGGAATGAAAATAAATCTTTTATCCTCAATTTTATCAATTGCAGGAATAATTATCCTATCACTACTCATTCTAAAAAAGAAAAATATTTAAACAGAAATAAAAAGCAAATCAACATGCAAAAAGCAAAACAAAAATCAATAGATGATGCTTTTGAAACAAACAAATTACCCAGAATAGCATACCATCTAAAAACAGACATTTACGCAGCAACATGGCCAAAACTAGCAAAACAAACATACATAAATGAAGCAGAAGAACTTCTAAAAAAACACCCTAACTTAAACAATCCATTATACCAAGATAGAATAGAAACATTAAGAAATTCTCTATAAACAAATATATTTATTTCCTTCTGAATCTAAAGCAGTATTAGAACCATAACCAATAGTCCAAGCAATAACTGTTTCACCAGAATCTAAAGAAATTTCTTGATTTTTCTTAAAATATCCACCCAAAACATCATTTAAAGTAGAATTTTCAGGAATACGATCTTCAACATGTATATCTTCAGAACTATCATAAGTATGTCCTTCTTTCAAAATATCAAAAGCCATAGAATCTCCAGTAATTTCATATCCTAAAGAACTATCTAACTCATACACTCCGGAACACATTTTAATTTGTCCAGAAGAAGAACCTTCTAAGTTATCAAGATTAAATTCTCCACATCCAGATATAAAAATTACTAATACCAAAATGATAAGTATATTTCCTTTCATAATAAATCAAAATAAAAGATGTATATAAACGTTTTTATAACTTCAAACCAAGTTAATAGAATTATTTATAAACATTAATTCTCACCAAAAACAACATGGTAATGGAAAAATTAGGCAATAATTTGAAGAACGTTCTTAAAAAGATAGCTGGAGCTCCAATAATAGATGAACAATTAATCAACGAACTAGTAAAAGATATTCAAAGAGCATTATTACAAGCAGATACAAACGTAAAATTAGTACTAAAGCTAAGCAAAAACATAAAAGAAAAAGCACTAAAAGAACAACCAAAAAATGTAAATCCAAGAGATTTCTTAGTAAATATTGTATATGAAGAACTAACAGAATTTCTAGGTGGAAAAAATGAACCAATAAAAATAGGTAAAAAGAAACCTTTCAAAATAATGCTAGTAGGATTATTCGGAAATGGAAAAACTACAACAACTGCAAAATTAGCAAAATATTATTCAAAAAGATCATACAAAGTAGCAATATTATCCCTAGATGTTCACAGACCTGCTGCAATGAAACAAACAGAACAACTTGGTAAAAAAATTAACATTCAAACATTTACAAATGAAAACGAAAAAGACCCAATAAAAATCTACAAAGAAATAGAACCAAAACTTTCACAATATGATATAATACTTATAGACACTGCAGGAAGAGATGCATTATCAGAAGAATTAATTAAAGAAATTGAAAATCTAAATAAAAAAATAAAACCTGATGAGAAATTATTAGTTCTATCCGCAGATATGGGACAAACTGCAGAAAAACAAGCAGAACAATTTCATAAATCTTGTGGAATAACTGGAATAATTGCTACAAAAATGGATGGAACTGCAAAAGCAGGAGGAGCACTTTCAGCAGCAGCAGTAACAAATGCAAAAATTAAATTTTTAACAACTGGTGAAACAGAAAATGATCTAGAAGAATTCAACCCAGAAGGGTTCGTAGGACGTTTATTAGGAATGGGAGATCTAAAAGCTTTATTAGAAACAACAAGAGAAGCAATTTCAGAAGAACAAGCTCAAGATTTAGGAAAAAGATTTCTAAAAGGAGAATTCAACTTCTTAGACATGTATGAACAAATGTCTGCCATGAACAAAATGGGCCCATTATCAAAAGTTATGGAAATGATTCCTGGAATGGGTCAAATGAAACTTCCAAAAGATGCATTACAAGTTCAAGAAGGAAAATTAAAAAAATGGAAAATAATAATGCAATCTATGACAAAAGAAGAATTAGAAAACCCAGATATATTAACACGTTCAAGACTAGATAGAATAGCAAAAGGTTCTGGTTCAACAACTGGAGAAGTTCGTGAATTACTAAAACAATATCGTCAAACTAAAAAAATGTCTAAAATGATGAAAGGCGACCCTAATAAAATAATGAAAAAATTCAAGGGAAAAATCCCCGGAATGTAAAAAAACTATTTGTAGTAAGTTATCATTGGTTTAATTGCAAACACCACAAACAATACTAAGAACCACCATGCATTAACACTATGCACCCAATTCATTGCCGCAGGCCAAATTTGAATCACAAAAAATGCAAATGCAGCAACAGCTAACTTAACTAAGCCCATCTCCCACCACGTTATATTCACGTCTTTCATATCAATAACCTCCTTTAAATTGATAATATAATTTTAATTTACCCATATAAATACTTTTCCTACAATAAATTTATAAATAATTGAAGTTCCTTAAAAAATAAAATGATAGAACATACACAATACGATAAACCAGGGCACATTTTAGAAGAAAGACCGGGATTAGATCCAAATCAATATATGATACCATTTAAATTAAATCAATACCCAATAAAATTTCCAACTAAAACAGAATTACCAGATCCTTCTGAATTAGAAAAAGAAGTAAACAAATGATAAAAATCCTACACAAAGGAGCAGAAGCAATTCTATACAAACAAGATAATAATTTAGTAAAAGAAAGAATTACAAAAGGATACAGACATAAAACAATTGACAAGAACAAAACTAAATATCCTACAAGAAGAGAATTTAAACTTCTAACAAAAGCAAAAGAAATTATTAACGTCCCAACACCAATAGAAGTAGATGAAAATAATTCTAAAATAACAATGGAATACATTAAAGGAGATGTATTAAAATCAACACTAGATACTTATTCAAAAACAAAAAGAGAAAAAGTAGCTAAATTAATTGGAGAACAAATTGCAATAATGCATGATAATAACATAATACATGGAGATTTAACAACTTCAAATATGATTTTAAAAAATGATAAAGTTTATTTCATAGATTTCGGATTAGGAAAAATATCAACCAAAGCAGAAGATAAAGCTGTTGATTTAAAATTACTACAACAAGCTTTTGAATCAAAACATTATAAACACGATGAAGAATTAATAAAAAACACCTTCAAAGGTTACAAAAAATCAATTAACTACAAAGAAACCCTCAAAAGATTAGAAAAAGTCAACAAAAGAGGAAGATACAAAAGAAAAAATTAAGATAATACTTTCTCGAAAGCTTCTATATAATTATTTGCACAACTTTCCATATACAAATCATTTCTAGGAAATCTATAATTTCTGTGCCCCATAAACGCATGAATTGCTTCTGCAACTTTATCCCTGGGAACATCTGGAATTTCTGCACGCCAATTAGGTTCTAAATCATAATTATCTTCTTGAATAATTTCTCCAGAATCCTTTACTAATTCAGGAGTACCTCCACTTGAAGTACAAATAACTGGAACTTCAGAAACTAAAGCCTCTGCAACCGCATTAGGACAATTATCGTCATAACATAAATGTATTAAGCAATTTGTATTTCTATAGAGACTAGGAATTTCACTATTTGGGATTGGACCAGTAAATTCCACATTCCCATACGAACCCATTCCTTCATCAACTGGGCCAACTATTTTAAGTTTTGTACCAGAAAAATTAGCATAATCAAATCCCTCAACAATAGACTTTAATCTTTTATTTGTTCTTCCAGCCCACTTTGCAACAGCTAAAAAATTTCCCTCGCCCTTTCCTTGAGATGCAGGATATTCAAAAGGATCTACTCCATTATGAATAATAAATTCTAGCCCATCATTTTGGCCAAAATATCGATTTACAAGTTTTCTACTAAAATCACTTTGATAAATTACGGCATCTACTTCATCAAAAGTTTTTCTTATTAATTTATTTTTAGTCAAAAAATTATTATCTAACTCATGATAAACACCATCTAATCTTTGAACAACCTTTGCACCAATTGCGTGAGAATCCGCAATTTGGTCATCTCTAATGATTGCTAAAAGAATATCGTGTTTTTCAGATCTATCAACAATTTTAACATCTTTATGTTTTTCCAATTCTCTACCCAATCTATGAGCAAAAATAACAGGAGCAATCAATGCATCTTTCCTTTCTAAATAATTAATACAAATCCTCATTTTTTTACAACCTTTTTATAAATATCTCTATATTGCTCAATCACAACATCTCTAGAATATCCATTTAGGATAACCTCTAATCCTTTTTCACCCATCGCCATTCTTTTATCTTTATTATCAATAAGAATTCTTAAATTTTCAATTAATCCATCCATATTACCTTGATCGAATAATAGTCCACTTTCTTCATGATTTACAATACCAGAAATTCCTCCAATATTTGTACCCACCAATGGAACACTTGAAGCTAATGCTTCTAAAACAAATAAAGGACATCCTTCTCGATAAGAAGATAAAACTGCAATATCTGATTCTGCTAAAAACGGTGCAACACTTTCTTGTCTACCTAAAAATCTAAAAGAGTTTTCAAACCCTGCATAAGTAGAGTCTTGTTTCATTCGAATATAATCTGGAGCAGATTCATCACCAATAAATAAAAAGAATAACTTATCTCTATATTTTTTTTCAGCTAATAATCTTCTTGCACTCCACCCAATTTGGAGTGTATCTTTAACTGGCCTAAAATTAGAAGCATGTGTAATAATAACTGCATCTTCTGGAATATCATACTTTTTTCTCATCTCATTACTTTGAGATTTTTTAAATTTATTAACATCAACAAAATTTGGAATCACAACTCCTCCAAAATCAGTTTCATAAATATCTATACATTTTCTCCTTAAATATTCTGAAACGAACGTAACCCCATCTGCTTTCTCTAAAGCCCAACTTAAAGTGGCCTTAACACCAGGATTGTCTCCCATTGTATGAATATCTGATCCATGGATTGTAGCTACATGGGAAATTCCAGACATATCCTTAACAGTATTTCCTACAAAAGCATGAGGCACAGCATAGTGAGAATGCAAAACCTCTAATTCTTTTTCTTTTATAGCCTCCAAAGCCTTACAAGTTAATGTTTCAGTATGAGGAGTAGACCTCAAAAATCCATATCCACTTTCTATCCTTTGTGCGGGATATAAACTAACTCCTGCCATTTTCATCTCTTCAGTCAATTTAGCATCTTCATAACTAATCATTACAGACCCATCTCCACCCAAGGCTAGTTCATTGGCAACTCTTGTTGCCATTATGCCGCTCCCACCTAAATGGGGATAACAAAATGATAATGTCCCTACTTTAAATCTATCTTGCATCATTAACCCTCAATCCTTTATCCCTAGTTAATTTACTAAATCTTTTTCTATCTTGATCAGAAAGAACCTGCCCAATACTTCCTGGATTTTTTCTCCAAAAATAAAGCATCTCAGAGATATATTTGAATTCAACACCACTATCTGCTAATCTCATCATCCAATCTCTACTTTGAGAATATTTAAAAAAAGGATCAAATTCTTGACTCTTAGCTACTTCTGATCTTATACCTTTAACATGCCCCACAAAATTAAATTCAGAATTCCTAAATACTTCCTTATCCCACTCTGGTTTTTCTTGTATTTTGATTATTGTTCCATCTTCTTCGGTTCTTGCATGTTGAGAATACACCATTCCAATTTCAGGATGATTATCTAAAGATTTAACACATCTACTCACACAATTTTCAGTAATAAAATCATCTCCATCTACAAATAGATATATTTCTCCAGTAGACTTTGACATTGCATTATTCCAAGCAACAGCAATTCCCTCATTGGATTGTTTAAAATATCTAATGTTTAATCCTTCATATCCCATAACTATTTTTTCAGTGTTATCAGTAGAGCCATCATCAACAACAACCACTTCTAAATTATTAAGAGGAAAATCTTGATTTCTAATAGATTCTAAACATTTAGAAATATATTTCTCTTCATTATATGCCGCTACGATTACACTTGCTTTCATTTTAATCATGTAACCACCACTCTTTAAAAAAATCAAAAGCCACCTCACTTAAAAAGCTTTCCTTAACTTAAAACATAAAAACACAAACTTTAAAAGTAAATTATTTTCATTCTAGAACACAGTCCCGTAGTGTAGAGGCCCAGCATACTTGGTTTTGGTCCAAGTGACCCAGGTTCAAATCCTGGCGGGACTATCTAAATTTTTATAAAATTAAAAAATAATGAAATATAAATTGAGCCTAGAATCTTACCTAAATCGTTTAAAAGAAAAAACAGAAGAACATAAAGTAAAACTAATTTTAGAAAATAGAGTATATTTTTACGAAGACAAAACCACAATTGGAGGATATTTTTCAGAAGAACCATTAGAACTTGCTGTAGCAACAAGAAAAAAAAGAAAAATATGGTTGCCATATTTAATACATGAGGATTCTCATCTTGATCAATGGATAGAACAATGTCAAGAATGGACAAACACCCAAATAAATGGAACATGCGCTTCTGAAATAATGCCGGCCTGGATAAATGGAAAAGAATATCCAATAGAAACAATAAAAAAAGCAATAATTTCTTTAAAGAAAATGGAATTGGATTGCGAAAGAAGAGCATTAAGAAAAATAAAAAAATTCAATTTGCCAATAAATCCACAACATTATATAAAAACAGCAGCAATCAACATACATCAATATAATTATGCTTTAATACGAAAAAAATATCCAAGAAAAAATAAAACACTACCTTATAAAAACATAAAAATTCTAAAAACAATGCCGAGGACATTAAGAGGGAATTTTAATAGGTTAACAAAAAAACAACTAGAAGCTTTTGATGAATTTACTAAAAACTAAATATTTATAAAAAACTCTTCATTCTCCAAAATTGAATGGTAAAAAAAAATAGACAAGGATTTAAAATAGGGGATCCAAGAAGATCGGTTGATCTTTCTCAATTAACAAGACCAGTACCTGTATTTGATAATGTCTCTAAAAGAGAAAGAGAAAAAATAAATTTATTTGCAAAACAATATATGAAATTTCAAGACAATGTAAGAATTTCTCCAGAAGTAGTTAAAGAAACAGCATTATTAGTAGAAAAATTAGGATCATTAGAAGATAAATTAATAATAAATGATGATCAAACTGCATTCTCATTAATAAGGCCAGGAAAAAAATCAATGATGGAAGGCATAAGAATAATTTATGCACACAATGATTCTCCTTGTTTAAAAGCCAAAGTTTCACCTGCTAGATTTGAATGGGATCCAGATGATCAAAATTTACATACAGGAGTAGAATTAGACACAATAAATTATGGAGGAATACACCCTCATCAATGGACGGGAAGATCTTTAGAAGTAAGAGGCTGGTCAATAATTGATGGAAAAAGAAAAAAAATACAATTTCCAGTATATTCCCCAGAAACTGCGGCCCACACAGATACAAGACTAGAGGAAGAAACTGAAATGAGTGAAGCCCATCTTCATGAAACATTAGATCTAGATACTGGGTATAGAAATGTAAAAGACTTCTTAAAATCAATTGGATTAAGAGGAGAAGAAGATTTTGCTAGATCAAGATTATACGCAGTCCCTTTAATAAAAAGTGCAATGTTTGGTCAAGGATACATCACAGGATATGGACACGATGATAGGGCAGGAGTTTTCACTGCAGTTAGGGCCCTTTTAGATTCTAAAAAAGTACCCGATTATACCACAATGATTTTTGGATTTGATATAGAAGAAATTGGCAGTGCTGGACCGGGAGGGGCAGATGACAAATTTTTTGAAAGAGTCCTTCATCAAACATTAATAGAAAATGAAGAAGTAGGAAGATTAGAAGATATAACCGAAGCATTAAAATTAGAAATAGCATCAAAATCACTTGCCATTGCAGCAGATGTAGAATTTGCAGCAACTACTATGGACTTGGAAGAAGGAAGAATAGATCCGTGGAATATAGCAAAATTTGGTTATGGAGCTTCAATAAATTGTTCAGATGGAATAATGGGAGGAGATCAAATTTCCCCACAATTAATTGATAGTATAATAAGTCCATTGAAAAACAAAAATAACATATTTCAATTAACTGGAGGACCAATGATTGCAGATTTTTCTTCAGAGATTATAAGTATGAATAATTTCTTTTCCTGGAGGGGGTATCCAACAATAAATATTGGAGTTCCAACTGGATCAATGCATAGTGTAGAAGAATTAATCCATTCTGGAGATTTATACCATACTTATAAGTTATATAAAACTATATTAAATGATTTTTAATCTTTTCTCTCTATAATCTTATACTTTCTATCAAACCTACGTTGCTTTATCAAAGAAATGATACCTTCAAATATCAAGGCTAATCCTGCCAAAAACCAAAACCAATCAGAAGAAACAGAATATAATCCAACTAATTTGCCTAATGTAATTATCATCATTAAAATTCCAACAACAACATATCCTTCATATCTAAAAATATTTAACTTCATAAATAAAAAATAACTAAAGGCTTTAAAAAAACTATTGTTCCATAATCTTTAAATAATTCTAATAACAAAGAAAAATACCATGATTGAAGAAAAAAAAATCGGTAAGATTTTTGCCTATTTCGAAAAAATAGGTGTCGCTGCATTGCAGATAACTGACGACTACATAGAAATTGGAGAAAAAGTTCATTTCAAAGGCCCAAATACAGACTTTGAACAAGAAATTGAATCCATGCAAATTGATAAGAAAGATGTTGATTACGTAGAAGCAGGGAAATCAGTGGGTATGCAAATCTCTCAAAAAGTAGAGAAGGGAGACGAGGTATACAAAGCTTTATAAAGAACAAATTAACTCAAAATTCCTAGGATAGGTCGGTGAAAGCTCACTTATGCCAGGAATAGTTTTTATTTCTGTGTAACCTATAAAATTTAAAAAAATGGCAAGAATGCATTCAAGAAAAAAAGGAAAATCTGGTAGCACTAGACCCGAAGTTAGAAAAAAACAAACTTGGATAAAATATAATTCTAAAGAAATAGAAGCTTTAGTTGAAAAACTAGGAAAATCAGAAATGACCGCAAGTAAAATTGGAATCGAATTAAGAGATTCATATGGAATTCCAGATGTTAAAGCAATAACAAAGAAAAAAATAACTCAAATTCTAAAAGAAAAAAAACTAGGTACAAAATTACCTGAAGATTTAATCAATTTAATCAAAAAACATATATCCTTAACAAATCATAGAGAAAATAATAAACAAGATATGTCTGCTAAAAGAGGATTCCAATTAACAGAATCAAAAATTAACAGATTAGTAAAATATTACAAAAAAACTAATAAACTTCCAAAAGACTGGAAATTTGATAGATCTAAATCTAAATTATTGGTAGAATAAAATGGCTGCAAAAAGAAAAATAACAAAAAAACTGGATAAGAAAAAGAAAAAGAAATGGTTTTCAATTTTCGCTCCAAGAAATTTTGGAGGAGCAGAATTAGGAGAAAGCCATGTAGTCACACCACAAAATTTAATTGGAAAAGTTATTAGAGTAAACTTATCAAAAATTTCAAAAATAAGATCACAAAACATAAGAATAAAATTTGAAGTTACTGAAGTAAAAGATGAAAAAGGTTTCACTGAACCAATTTCTTATGAATTATTATCAACACAAATAAATAGAATAGCAAGAAAAAACAAAAGTAAACTTGATGCTTCTCTAGAACTTGAAACAAAAGATAATCAAAAAATAAGAATAAAACCAATCATAATTACAAGAGGAATCATAAAAGGTGGAACATATACAACACTAAAAACCGAAGCAATTTCAATATTAGAAAAAGAAATTAAGAAATTAACATTCGATTCATTATTAGATTCTATTATAAGATATGATTTACAAAAATCATTAAAAGCAAAACTAAAAATAGTAACTCCTATCAACACAATTGAAATAAAACAATTAAACAAAATAAAAGCAAAATAAAAAAGCTTTTAAATTGAAATCTTACTTCTAAAATCATTGCCTTAGTAGCTCAGTTGGTAGAGCATCTGGTTTGTAACCAGAAGGTCGGGAGTTCAAGTCTCTCCTAAGGCTTCTAAACAAAAAATTAAGCTCATAAATGTTTAACTTAAAAAAGCGGTTATAAAGAAAGGAAAAAAAATAATGTTGAATGAATTAGAACAGATGGTGGGGGAACCAATTATAGTTGATAGGGGAGAGTGCCCATCTTATTTTGGCCCAAGTGTAACATTAGATACAATGTACACATGGGGTAGTAGCATTCCATGTGATAAGATAGTGCCAATTAATATTGGTGGCAGAACTACTTTAAAGATTGGTATTAATATTGATACAGATAAGTCAACTTATCAAGACCTACCAGAAGATGGTGGAGTTGTTATCATTAAAGAAGGGATTGGACCAATAAAAAATACATATATTCATCACGATAATGGATGGGGTAGAGAAACATCAGTAATAAAACAAGACCTGCCCTTTGACCAAGACGTTGTGGAAAAACAAATCAAAAATACAATAAAAAATTTCAGTGAATATGAAATAGATTTGGGAATAGTAAAAAAATGGTAAACGCCCACGCAGAATGGAATAAAAAATCTAATGAGATTATAAAGGCTGGGAAAAAAATTTATAAAAAATCAAAGAATTTTGATCCAACAATAGATTTAGATAAAGTCGGTTCAGAAATATTTGATATGTTAAATGAAGAAGACCACATATTATTCCGTAAAGAAAGGTTAAAAATTGCTAAGAAGTACAAACTTTTTAATGGTGTAGACAATAAATAAAAAATGCTCTCCTAAGGCTTCCTTACCAAAAACTTTAAAACCAATTAAAATAAATTAATTCTATGGGAAAAGTAATGTCCACAACAATAAAAGATAAAGGAATTTTTGATATGAGTGAATTATATTCATTAATCAAAGAATGGCTAATGTGGGAAGGCTACGGAGATGAAAAGAAAACTTTCCAAGAAGAAGCTTATGTTGAAAGAATAAAAGGAGATTCTAAACAAATAGAAATTAAATGGAGAGCAGAAAAATTTTTAGGACCATATATTTCTCACATAATAAATATCACATTCAATATTGTGGGGATGCAAGATATTGAAATAGAAGTAGACGGAAAAAAAATAGGAACAAATAAACTAGATCTAGCATTAAGAATGGATGCAGAAATTGTGACAGACAGACAAGAAAATTTCAAAAAAAAGAAATTTTTTAAAAAA
>JABHMJ010000007.1 GCA_018693795.1 Candidatus Woesearchaeota archaeon
ATTGCGTGGCGAAAGATTTATAAACTAGTTGTTTTTTAATAGAATTATGACAAATAAAATCATTCAAAAAGTTGCTACAGTGGGTGTAGGATTAATGACTACTTTAGCGGGTTGTTTACCAACTATTCATGCCCCACAAACTTATTGTCCACCAAAACCTTCTTATGCAAATGAATTTTGTGATTCTTCTAGAACCTATAAAGGGACTTTTAATCAAGGCGAATCAACTATTCGATTTGAAATCGGGGACCGTTCATGTCCGGATAAACCATACAAATTTGCAATTAAAACTCCTGCAGGAGCTGCATGGATTGTAGGTAATTGGAATGAAGCACATGTTGCTGTGGCTGATGGGCCCGATAAGAGAGTAGACATATCATCTGGAAGATTTAGTGAGAATTATGACTCTCCTGTTTATCCTGATGAAAGCTTTAATTGTCGTAATTATGGTCAAGGAATAACCTGTAAGTCTAGTGATCCAGATTCTGAGAATGAAAATGATATTGCTCGTTTAGTACACAAAGTTGTAAATGAACACTTATCAATTGCACAAGGAGTAGCTAAAAATCTTTAAATTTTATTCTTTACTTTCTTAGAGAAAATAAAACCTGCCCTCGTTGCCCCTAAACAGTAATAAACTGCCCTAACTTTTATATAAACACCCCTCTATTTCTACCCAATGGGAGGACATGAAGAAAATTATGGAACAAGAACACTCAAGTACGAAATAGCTAAATCTCTAAGACTGTTTGATTTAGGCATAAGTACTGGTTTAGTTGATTCACGTATTGCTACATTAAAATCTCATCCTTCTCATGTTAAAGAAATTGGGTTTGAATCAGATAATTTAAGGGTTATTGGTCAACCACCTATTAAAGCTGCATTAGAACTTGTGGAAACTACTACTCTCTCAAAAGAAGAATTTTTTGCACGAGGAAGTTGGTTCTGGAACCAACATGATGAAAAATATTATTATGACCAAATGCGTCAAGTTTTTACAAATTTTAATAATCAAATTAATTCAAACAGAAGTTTGGAAGAAATAGCTGAAGAATTTGATTTGGATCATGTAAAAAAGTATTTGACATATATCTCGAAGTTCCAATCTTTTAATATAGTTGACCTTGATTTTGCGCTTATAGAAACAGGTACTCAAAAAGAATTTGATGTAGTTAGCTACATTGCTTCTGGCTTTCCAAATCAGGTGGGGTTAGATACAACTCATTTGGTTGATTCTGGATCATTGGATGAAATGAGAACTTTGGCAAGAGATTACCCTCATGCTCAAATATATTTGTTTCCGAAGTGTGTAGACCAGAAAATGTTAGAAGTAATACCTGGTTTTTTAGCGTGGTCATATGTCCCTCTCTTAGGTATTAGATCATTTGTTATTCCAAATGATACCTATAACCCTAAACCATCCACTGCTGCAGATCTTGAAAACATTTTAGAAATCTGTTCAGTTCAGGGAGTGCGTAGTCATAAAGTAATACCAAAAGAAGAAATTGGAGTAGTTGTAACTCCAATGCCAAGAATTTCTGGATTGGAGGATGATGAAAAAGTAGATCTGTTGTATGCTTTTAAAATGCATTTTGGTTCTGAATTAGTAGGCAATAGTACATTTGAGACAGTCACATCAGATACAAGTTCGGGATTTGTGGGACGATACGGAAAGGTAATCTATAAGAGCGGACAAATTGATCAATTAATCACTGAAAGAGATGTAATTCAAGTATTAGAAAAAGATGATTTTTTACAAAGCCGTATAGCGAATTTAGTTAAAATTTCAACCATAGCAAGCGGTATAGCTAATGCTGTTGGACAGCCATTTCTTTTTACTAAATTAAATCACTCATTCGTGCAGCGTTTGGATTATAAACCACACAATATGGAAACAAAGTTTGTTGAAAAACTGCGACAAGTATTTGGTTTTAATGATTGTTATGAAGACCCATTAATGCAACGAATTTTCACTTTAGCATACCTTCATGGTGAATTAAACCCACAAATTTTTCCAGATACTCTTCCAACTACATATCATGATTTTTCAACATCTGAAATACGAGAAGATCATAAATATCTGGGAAGAAGAGTAATACAAATGTGTCAG
>JABHMJ010000008.1 GCA_018693795.1 Candidatus Woesearchaeota archaeon
GAATTAAAAAATAAAATTAAAGATAACAAAGCAACATATCTACATGTTCAAATTCTAGAAAAAGAAAAAAAATTAGACAACGTAATAGGAATAATAGAAAAACATAAATTAAATTATAGAAAATATAAAGAAATAATTGATAAATTAACAATAGAATTAAACAAAAGAAAAATAGAATTAAATGAAATAAATGAAGAACTAGAAAAACGTGGAGAAAAAGATCAAATAAATATTAGAGAAAATATAACTGACATAAAAACAGATGTTGTAAAATCCCAATCAAGATTAGAAACAATAAGAAATGAAATGAAAAAAATTGATGATAGAAAATTACAACTAAAATCAAGCATACAAGAAAACAATAAAAAAATAGAATCATTTGTTCAAGAAAAGAAAAAGATAGAATCTAAATTAACTAAACTAGAAAAACAGCAAGCAAGCATAGCAAAAAATATCCCTTCTAAAATTGATATTGGTGTCAAAATAAATGAATTAACAAGATTAAAATCAAAATTAGGATCTTCTGGAGGACCCTCAAATAATGCAGTAGATTCCATCTTAGATATTTCAGGAGTACACGGAACAATAGCAGAATTGGGAAAAGTTTCCTCAAAATATAGTATGGCTGTAGAAGTAACTGCTGGTGGAAAAATGAAAAGTGTGGTTACAAAAGATGATTCAGTTGCAGAAGAATGTATTAAAACATTAAAAAGAAATAAAACCGGAGTAGCATCATTTTTACCATTAAATAGAATTCAACCAAGATCGCTTCATCCAAGCTTAAAAGATTTAACAAAAAAAGAAGGTGTACATGGCACAGCATTAGATTTAATTAAATTCAGTTCAAAATACAAGGCAGCATTTGAAAATATTTTTGGAAATACATTAATTGTAAATGACATACAAATAGCAAGAAGATTGGGAATAGGAAGAGTACGAATGGTAACTCTAGAAGGAGATTTAATTGAAAAAAGTGGGGCCATGATCGGCGGATCAAGAGAAAAAACAAGAATAGGATTTAAACAAGATAATGTAGAAGATGAAATCCTAAAATTAGAAAGAGAAATTGAATCAACACAAAAACCCTCAATTTTAAGCGAACAAAAAACAGAATTAATGACAAGAGAATTTGAATTAAAAGCATCATTATCAAATTTCAATAATAAAATGGAATATTTAAGTAATGAAAATGAAAATACATACAAAATTATGTCAGATTTAGACAAAGAAACATTAGAATTTAAACAAGAATTAGGAGACTTACAAGGAGTAATGAAATTCAAATCTGTAAATTTGAAAGATGGAGAAAAGCAAGAAAAAGAATTCTTTGCAAAACAAAAAGCATTATTTTCAAAAAGAAATAAATTAACAGAAGAAATAGATAAACAAAATATAAAAATTTCAGAACAAAATGAAAAAGTAAGAATAATTGAAAATAAAATAAACACAATAGCAATAGAAAAAGCAAGCGTGATAGCTGCAATTGAAGGATTAAAAAAGGAATCAGAAGATTATAAAGAAGGCAAAATAAAGAAAAACGCAAATATTGAAATTCTAAAAAAAGAAATTAGAGAATTTGAAGTATTAATGATACGTTTAGGTAACGTAAATATGAAAGCTTTAGAAATATATGATCAATTAGCAGAAGAACATGCTAAGCTAGTAGATAAAACAAATAAATTAAGATCAGAGAAAGATGACATTATGGAGATGATAATGGAGATAGAACAAGATAAAACAAAAGTCTTCATGAAAACCTATACGCACCTAAATAGTAGATTTAAAGAGATATTTAACAGCTTATCAACAAAAGGAGAAGCATCCCTAATGTTAGAAAATCCAGATGCACCATTAGATGCAGGATTAGACATAACAGTAAGAATAGCTTCAAGAAAATACTTAGATATAAGAAGTCTCTCTGGAGGAGAAAAAACAATGGCCGCATTAGCATTTATTTTTGCAATACAAGAGTATCGCCCTGCTTCTTTTTACATCCTAGATGAAGTAGATGCTGCATTAGATAAACATAATTCTGAAAAATTAGGAAAATTATTTGCAAAATATTCTTCTAACGCACAATATATAGTTATTTCCCATAATGATTCAATAATCTCAGAAGCAAATCAAATTTATGGAATATCAATGCAAGAAGGCGTTTCTAAAATAACAAGTTTAAGATTGTAATTTTGCTATATAAGTATTGTATCTTTTAATTGACGTTGATTTTTCTACAATTTTTTCAATCATTAGATCATCACACC
The DNA here is from genome assembly GCA_018693795.1 of Candidatus Woesearchaeota archaeon. Classification (GTDB taxonomy): domain Archaea; phylum Nanobdellota; class Nanobdellia; order SCGC-AAA011-G17; family PNOQ01; genus JABJPM01. The sequence goes on from JABHMJ010000008.1 coordinate 2,262, forward strand.
ACACAGTTCCAGCAATATCATCTCCACTTCCATCAGAATTCTCACCCATTTTATAACAAAGAATGCTTAAATAAGAAATATCTTCCCTATTGATAGTGGTTTGATATTCCACATACGTCCATCCCAAATTATTAACTTTTGTCCAATCATACACAATATCAAAAGGACAATTCCACATATTATCTTCAATAGTATGGTTGATATTAACACAATGTACCCCCATAGAACCATAACATTCACTATTTCGGCAAACCGGATCAACTTTTACATAACCACTTAATTTATAGGTTTCCCCATACTTAACAGGAACATCTTGACCAAGAAAAGCATTATCATTCTCATCTCGCAGCATCACACTATATTTTCCAGTTCGTGAATTTGCACTATCCATTTTAATAATTGGTCCTCCAACATAACTAGCTGTCCAACCATCTGGAATTAAATTACTCGAAAAAACATCATCAAGATCCCAAGTTAAATCAAAATCAATGCCCAAATCAATCTCATAAGAAGGATTATTAATCAAATTATCTACATTTTCAAAATAATAATCTTCTATCTCATTTGAAGTTAAAACTTTACTATAAATAATAAGTTCATCAAGTGTCCCCTTAAAAAATCTATCTGGAGCAGTATTTGCACCAATATACAAATTATTAGTATTTCCCAAAACATTTACTGCATTAGAATTACTATCTATCTCAACACCATTTTTATAAACAGTTAATAACATGTCAGAAGCATCATATGTAATTGCAACATGTTGCCAATCATCTTCAGCCAAAAATTTAACATTATTTTGAATTGGATGAGAATTTGCATAATTAATAAAATAAACATCATTCAAATCATATTTTTCTAAAGTATAGCCTGAATTAACAGTATTTGAGTTCCAATGTTCCTTAGATATAACACTAACATTTTCTCCATTAATGAAATTATCAAATTTAATCCAAAGAAGAATACTAAAATCTCCATTCAAATCTAAATCATTATTATTTGGAATAGTAATAAAATCATCAATACCATCAAAAAAATAAGCTCCATTAAAACTTTGATCATAACTAGGCGCAGGCGAAGGACAACTTCCACTTAAACAAGAAGCATCATAATTATTGCCAGAATAATCTAACATATTTCCATTAAAAGGAAGGTAAAGGACCATATCTGATTGATCAATAGTTCTTGATGCTCCCCCACCGTTACCAGCATCTCTAATTTGCATTGCAAATTGTGGATTACCATCAACAATAGCAATAATAAAAATCACCAATAATACGGCCAGAACACTAAAAAAAGTCTTATTCAATATATATCACCATCATTATTTAAACAATAATTAATAATATATAAAGTTAATTAAAAAAAGAAAAAAATTAAGAATTATTCATCATCAAATTCGATAACAAATTCATCTTCTTCTTCAGCTTTAGATTTCTCTTCTTTCTTTGAAGGTTTCTTCTCTTTTTTAGGTTTTTCTTCCTTTTTAAGTTTTTCTTCCTTCTTAGGTTTTTCTTCTTCTTTTTCAGATTTCTTTATAGGTTTTTCACCATCAAAAGATTCTATAACAAAATCATCTACTTCTTCTGCTTTCAAAGATTTTTCTTTAGATTCTTCTACTTTCAAAACCTGCTCTTCTTCAATTTCTTCTTCAAAGAATTTAACCATTTTTTCCCAAACTTTAGTTTTATTCATAGTCACAATAACAACAATAACTAAACCTAAAATTAATAGTTGTATCCAATATCCTACTATTACTCCACTAATGCCAACAAAGATAGATTTTAAACTATTGAAAAATTCATCAAAGAAACCATTACTTTCAGAATCTCCTTCAACAACATCTCCAGTAACATCCTCTAATCCAGTATCTTCTTCTTCAACTACTTCTGGTTGTTCTAATAATGTATAACTGATATCTGCTTTATCCCCAACAAAACCAGTAAATGAAATTTCAATATCATCTACTTCATCACTATTTACATCAACACTCTTTACATCCCCAGGATACATTTGAACATAAACAGTATCTGAAGATAATTCAACTAATAAAACTTCACCAGATCTTTCAGCAATAGTCATCACATGGTCTTCTTCACCAATTTGGAAATCAACACTCTCTCCCAAATCCATCAATGTACCAACAACAATTACTTCTTCCTCTTCAACTTCCTCTTCGGGAGTTTCTTCTTCTTCATCAGTTAAATCATCAGAAATATTTTCTTCTAAATCAACCAAAGGTTCGTCTTCAGAAACATCTTCAGGACCACCAAATAATCCAGAGAAAAATGCAACTATTTTAGACCAAAAAGATTCACCAGAAGATTCTTCAGGAGAATAATCTGGAATGTCATCAGGACTATCTGTAATTGTTATTTTCACATCATCAGATGCTAATATTGTTGAATCATCTAACCTCACTGAAATACTTGCTTCATAATTTCCATTTGTAACTTGACTGGAGGGTGCAATGTACAAATAAACAATTTCTGATTTACCTGGATCTACTTCTATTGTAGAAGGATTCAAATAAACAAAGTTAGATGCAGTTCCACTTACAGATAAACTATATGTAGCTCTATCTGCCCCTTTATTTTCAACAACAACAGGAACAGTACCACTTGCATCATAATACACACTTATAGATTCTTCATCTAAACTTAATGATGCGCTATAACATTCTTCTTGTGTAGCAGTCTGGATAGTCATCGAATCACTACTTGCGATTTTAGCACTATCTTTAGCAGTAACACTAACTCCAATATCATAAACCGCCGCAGGAGTATCATATTGTGGGAAAACACTTAATGTCAACTGTTTTTCCTCTCCAGCTCCTAAAGAAACTGAAGTCTCATCAACACTTACCCAACTTGGCCCATCTACATCAACAAAAAATTCTTTTTCAAATTCTCCTTGATTTCTAACCAAAACTGTATATGTATTTTCTAAAGCATTACATATTTTATCTTCACTTTTTTCTAATGTAACAGAAACATCATAACATTTCTTAACATTTACATCAAAAACATTAACTGCCTTAACAGTTCCTTTTTCTGGTGTAGCACCAAATGTAATTTGGAAACTTCCTTCAACACCATAATCTGGAACTAATTCTAAATTAACAGAACCACTCGAACCTGCAGAAATTTCTAATCTATTTCTTTCTAAATTAGCCCATAAAGGCCCATCCAATTCTAAATCAAAAACATTTGAAGTAGTACCTGAGTTTTCAACAGATATTGCAACACTCTCACTAGAATGCTCACAAATATTAATCAAATCTCTTTCAGTAGCAACATCAAAATTATAACAACCATCTATTGTCAACAAAGCAACTTGAGATTTAACTGAAGTTCCAGAAACTGGATCTACTGTAACACTAAATTCATAATCTCCTGCCTCGCTTTCACAAGAAGATTGCACATAAGCATAAATTACTTTAGTTTCCCCAGGAGTTAGACTTAAAGTATTTTGACTTAAAACAACATCTCCAGAATGAGCACCTTCAACACTTAATTCATAATTTTCTAAGTACTCTCCTAAATTTGTTACTTGAAATCCAAATTTTTCATCTTCACAAGGACATATGCTTTTTTGAGTATCCAAAACATCAAAAGAATATTCATAACAATCTCCCACTGCAATATTATGTGAAATTGATTTTGAGATTCCATTAGCATTTGCATCAATTTGCAAAACATAATTTCCAACTCCAACACTTGACATTGGAGTCACATAAGTATAAATATTTTTTATCTCTCCAGGATATAAAGTAAATCCAGTTGGAACAGTAGTTGCAAAAGCCGCTGCACTACCTGAAGAAGAAACACTAAAATCTAAAAGCACATCTCCATCATTCTCTATAACGTCCGAATATAAACCTGTAGATCTAGGACAAACACTATCTAACTCAGCCCCAGAATAAAATGTATAACTATCACTAGCAAAAGCAATAGGCAAAATAAACAAAAACAATAATACTAATCCTAATTTTTTATTACTCATTGTATAAACCCCCTTTTGTTACTAAAGAGAAGTCTAAGTTTTATATAAAAACACTATTGTAATAAAACTAGTATAATATAGTCGATATTATTTATAAACATTTAAAAAGAATTTAAAAAAGAAAAAAGAAATTAACAACACCTACAATGCAGTTTTTCTCCACCATGGGCATTTGTATTATTTATGGAATAAGTATCCCTACAATCAGTTTCAGTATCTGTGATCCATCCAACACCACCAACATAAGATAAGTAATCTTCTTTAATACATGTTTTTCCAAGATCTGCACAATAATCATTACAGTTTGTAGTTATAGCGCCTTGAATTTCCGTTACTTCACAATTATTCAACATATCCAAAACCCCAGAATATCTTTCAGTATCACAAGCGCCATCTGTGCAACCATAATTACAATCAAATGTTCTTATCATTTGCATTGAACCATCACAATACCACTCAATAACACTCCCATCATAAGGACTTGTACATTTATCTTCCTGATGATATTGCCCATCAATAAAAATAGTTCCCTTAACTTCATAATCTATACCGCCATCAGAATCATAACAAACAATAGCAGGATCACCACCAGAACCACCCCCACCAATTGCTTTAAACTTAGAAGCTAATTGAGGATCTTCTTGCATTAATTCACAACCAGAAATCATAAAAACAACTAAAAATAAAACTCCAAACATTATTTTTCTCATGTACCTCACTCTCCTTTAAATATTATAATCAAAATAAGAATTTTACATATATATATATGTTTCTATAATTTTAGAAAAAAAGAAAAAAATTAAGGAAAATTTGGCATCTCTGGAATTTCTGCAAGAGATGTTCCTAATTTACAATCATCACTTACTTTTATAATCATACTTTTTCCAACATCATCATTAGAAAATTCCCTTTCTGATAAATCGTCCCATCCTTGAGTAGTTGGTTCAAGCATATAACTTTTTAAAATATCACAAGTTCCAGACATCTCCATTATATTCTTTCTTTCCATGCCAGGAGAGATAACAGCAAAATTCCATCCAGACTTCATATTATACCATCCTGCTTCATTTGACAAAGATCTAAAATTAAATTCTTCTTCATTAAAATTTAACCATAATTCTCCTTCTTCCAATGAATAAACCCAATAAGAATAAGTAGGAGTTATGTATAATTCCTCTCCATCAGTTATCCACTCGCCATATTGATTATCTGGATTCCTTATTGTTGTTTGATGATCTCGCACAAGAACAGTTCTTCCTTGTACAGGCAAATACACATATTCATAAGGAAAAATTTCCCAAGTGTAATCCATTGGAGATTCACTAGAAACTGCTTCTGCAGCTAGAGTAGGAAGCAAATTCCAACCTTGATTAATCGGTATTTTAATAGTCGTTTGTCCTTCTTCAGAGTTATATGATGCAATTGCATTGCTAAATCCAAACAATAAAAAAACAATCCCAAAAGCCATTAAATATTTTTTCAATTTCATTAATTTTCCTCCATTTTAAAAGAATAATATCTTTTATTAATTAATATCTTTTTTACTCTGGAAATTGGGGCGGGGAAGGAATTTGTGTGTTTGATCCCATATCGCCCAACAATAAATAAAGTGCAACAATTACTATAATCGCAACAATACCCAAAATAATATACTTAGATTTTTTCATATTAAAATAAAAAATTGTTAATTTAAATATGTTTCTATAATTTTAAAAAAAAGAAAAAAAGAAAAAAGGTTTTAGTAGTATGTTTGATCTTCATCAAGCATTGGTTCTTCTAAATCATCGCCTTTTCCTAATTTTTTAGCTACCAAAATGATACCTAAAATAACTAAGATAACCAATAATACAGCGAAACCAATTTCAAGACCTTGTTTTACATCGCTAAAGTTAGCAGAATCTTGTGCAACTTTAGTTGTAACTTCAAACTCTTCTAAAACATTTGTTCCAGCGCTTACTACAACATTGAAAGTATATTCGCCAAAGTTTGCATCTTCATCTATAGAGACAAAAACATAAGCTTTACCATCTTCAGTTCTAACTTCATATGTACCAAAGTTAAGACCTTCTACTTCAACATTATATTCTACATTTGGATTTTCTAACAATACTTTGTAAACTATAGCTTTACCAGCGCTAGCTACTTGATATTGTGTATCCATACTGATTTGAGATTCATAAGCTTGACCAGCACCAACTACCAAAGAATAAACTTCTTCGCTGTACTCATCACCATCATCAAAGTATACCTTGAAGTGTACATCATATACACCAGATGGTACAGTTAATGGCAAATTAACAAGTAATTGCTTGTACATCTTATATTCATCATCATCATCATTTGAAGCTTCCGCATCAATTTCAGTTAACAAATCAAATCTATCAGTTCTTGTAGTTAAACCTAGTTCAGGAATACTCATTGAAACATAAACATCTTCTTCTTCGTATCTTCCTTCATTAGCTACACCAACACTTGCAGTGAAGATTTCACCAGCATTTGCTTGTAAGCCATTTCTGAAGTTAACATCAAAGATTTCGACATAATGTCTTTCCCTTTTAACATTTAATTGAATAACAACTCTGTCCAATTCATTTCCATTATCATCATTCATTGTTATAACTAAGTTTTCGTTACCTAACAAATCTTCGTCATCACTAATTTCAACTTCAAAAGAGTGAGTTCCAATATGATTTGCTTCGATATCAAATTCTTCGCTTTCTATTTCATCACCATCGAATTCAATTTCGATTTCAACATCTTCAACAATTCCTGCTAAATCAAAAGCACCTGTCCATTCAACATCTACTTCAATAGTAGAATCTAAATAAACCGGAGCATAGATTAAATTAGAATCATTTTCAGATAAATCGAATTCTATACCTTCGATAGTTACAGTTGATATACCAGTTTCATCATTTGCTGCTGATACATTGAAAGCCGTTACAAAAAGTAACATTACAACTGTTAACAGTTTCAAATATTTGTTCATCTTTTAACCCTCCATAAGTTAATAAATATGTTACACTCGAGTAGTTGTAAAAGCTTTATAAACCTTTTGGTAGCTCAAAATTCGTTCAAAATTACTCTAATTTATCTTCACCAAAAGCAGAAGCAAGATCTATTATATATTTACCGTTACCATATTTATACACAACCGGCTCACCTTTAAATAAATCAACTAAATTCAATTCATACTTACCTGGTTTAAGAACTCTAACAGATTCTATATCTAAATAAACTGGAGAATCATCTCCTTTAGTATCAACAATTTCTTTTATATCTTCTTCAATTTGGACTCTATCTTCTTTAGTCAATTGAGCAGACATTTTTTTAACTTTATCTAAGGCTCTTTGACTCATAAAAAAGAAAAATTTACTTCCACAAGAACAACCACTCAATAACTCTTTAGCACCGTCTTCTAAAAAATTCCCGCATCTTACACATTGGTGTGGCATTTTAATTCATCATTAGATCAATCCTATTTGGATTTTTCCGTATTTCTTTAACTAAGTTAGCAGGTCCAATAATAGTCAACGTATCTCTATTTTTCATAAATACATTATAAAATGCATTTTTTAACACTAAAGGGACCTTCCCATCACTTTTCTTACCTTTTCCATTTTGATCAGGCAAAATAGTACAAAATGATATGCCTGAAAACTTTTTAGTAATTTGGCCCATAGTTTGTTCAATTAAAAGTGCCTCTTCATGGGGTTTCAGTCTTCCTTGCATTAGTACAATTTTATCCTTCTTAACAATCTTAAAAACCTTCTTCAGTTTTTCCTCAGTATCCAAGCCAGCATATTCCCTATGAGGCAAATATTGAAAAGATAACATTATTTAACTAATCGAAATACCTCCTTATAAAAGTTTTCAATATTCTTCCCTTTTTGAGCTGAAATACCTATAACATCATATTGCGGAAAAGCAGATTCTATCTTCTTTAAATTAGATGATTTCAGATCAACTTTATTCCCAACAATTAGAACAGGAATATCTCGTGCAGCTAAATTTCCTATAATAGTAATATTAACTTGTGAATATGGATTTTTAGTACTATCCAAAACCACTACAACACAATCAACATTATCTAGCCATTTAATGGCTTCAATAACCCCTTTTGTTGCTTCTTTAGCCCTCTTTTTAGCTTTAGTTTTACTTATTTTATGTTTTAAAAAATCTTCATAATCAATTTGAGTAGCAATTCCAGGAGTATCAATAATATTAAAAGATAACATTTTACCATCACTCTCAATCTCTACTTTTTCTTTAATCTTAATTTCTCTAGTTTCATGTGGAACACTAGAAGCACTCCCCATCTCTTCACCCAACCAATCCATACAAATTCTATTAGCTAAAGTAGTCTTACCCGCATTTGGAGGGCCATAAAATCCTAATTTAACTCCAGATTTTCTTCTAAATAATTTGCCAAGAACCCTATTAAAAATAGATTTAAATTTTTTTATCATTCATATAACCCCTTCCTAAAAAATAGGCAAATCTCAACTTATAAAGATTTCTATAAAGAAATACTATTTTCTCCAGAGATATAATGTAAATGTTTTAGCAGAATTTGTTTCATTAACAATTATAACACTATCCACATATAAATCAACATCATTCTTTACAAATAAAGCACCATCAATTGTATAATTACTTCCCATAGTTAACGGAATTTCATCCAATAAATCAACAAAATTAACACACAAGGACTCATCAAAAACACAATCTCTATAATTAACATTATTTTGTACTTGACCCAAAACATTATTTTGTATTAAAGAAATATCTTCTGGAACAGAAGGATTATCTGCTCCTCTTAAAGAAATTGAAAATAATATAACTCCTAATAATATTAACAAAGCAATAACTGCTTCCAAAGTTTGCAAATATCCTCTTTTATTTACCATGTTTTCACCAAAACTGTAATTTGATCAATACTCCCATCTTCATTTATTAAAACATCTGACCAACTAACTACATAAACATTATCATTCTCTGTAGGTTCACTCACATTATAATTATATAATAATGTAGAAAAATCTACAGAATCATAAACATAAACACCAACATTTCTAGTCTTAGGATATTTTAGCTCTTTTTTAAAATCATCATAATCTAATAAAACTAGATCATTAAATCTTCTTTCAGAAAACCCATATAATCTCTCATTAACGCCTAATGTTGTATTTGATTTAGTTTCATGACCAATTGCCCATCCAGGAGAAACAGCAGGAACATCAAAAAATTCACTATAAAATAGGCTATATTCATTAACCACCCCAGGAACAAAAAAATCATCTCTAAAAACAAAATAATTACTTCCATCAATTCCTCTTTTATCAATATTATTTCCAGCAATATCGACCATAGAAAATCTTTCTATATCCTGTCCAATAAATGCCTCTGGCAAAATAAATCTGAATGCAACATTAGTTGCACCAATAATTGGTTCAGAAAAAACTGGATATCTAAAAACTTCATGATAACTTGCATCTTTAAATCCTTTGGAAGCAATTCCCCCCAAATACTCTTCAGAATATTCTGTAGTCAAAGAAGGACCAAACCATATAAATAATAATAATAAAAATATAACAAACACTCCAAAACTTATCACCCAATCTATATGTGACAATCCTCTCTTATTCATTTTAAAATCCCACCGCGATTGTAAATGCCATATAACCAATAAACATCAATACAAGAGAATGTTTTAATCCATATCTCAAACTTCCTTCTGAAAATTTACCAACCATTAATCCAGTAAAAAATCCTTGAATTAACAATAAAAATGTAAATATTAAATCAAAATCTATTGAAGAAGGAAAAGCAGACGTGGCCCCAGAACTTCCACCAATTCCAGGAATATTCACTCCAGTCATAACACTCCCCTCAACTTGATCTAATTCAGGTAACAAAAATACCTGCAATACAATCATAATCCCAATAAACATTATAAATATAAAATAACCTTGTAAAATTTGAGAGAATATATTGGCTCTTCTTTCATCTTTAATTTTTTTAATTGCTAAAACAGAAGAAGTAATAGATTCCAATACCTTATCTATGTGCCCTCCACTTTGTTCTGCTTCTACAACAATTGCCATAGATCTTTTTACTAAAGGATTCCCAGTATCTTTTGAAAATCTTAAAAATGCATCCCTTAAAGGTACTCCCCACTCAATTTGATATATCAACTTATCTATATACGGCGTTAAAGCCCCAAAATCATCTCCCTTTAATTGCATTATAGATTTAGGGATGGGAATTCCAGTTTTTACACCATCAGAAACTGCCCTAACAAACTCCAAAAACTTCTCCTCAACTTCTCTATTACTTTTATTTTCATTTAAAACATCTAACCAAAATTGAAAAACAGCAACAAAAAAAGCTATCCCCAACATTGGTTTAAACCATCTTGATTCAGCAGGATATAAAACAAATAAAGTAAAAACTAAAACAACAACACCAAAGAAAATTCCAATAGCATGTCTTAATTTAAATTTCATTTAATTATTCCCCCGATTAGTTTCTAAAAATAATATAAATAACATATTCAAAAAAGGCAATAAAACAAAAGTTCCTAATTTAGCTAATAAAGCAATTGATATTCCTGACACTTCTGGAGAAACTTTTTCCAAAATTGCAAATGTAACAATAAACAACAAAGGCCCTGCAATTAAAAATCCAGTATACACCTCAGAATAAGTAGCAATAGATTCTAACCTTCTTTTTTGATCTAACCTATATCTATTCAAACTATCTTTAGATTTATCACTTAAATATTGTCTTATATCTCCTCCAGTTTCTATTGTAGATATCATTCCACTAAACAATTCTCTTAAATCCATTGAAGGAGTAGAATCTGCAACTGCCTTCAAAGCAGTAGATAAATTATGCCCAAAAATATTTACATAATTTAGAATTCTCTTCAATTCTTCTTTTAATTCATCATATTCATTAGAATCAACTAATAACTTAAAAATATTTATTGGTTGAGCACCAGATCCTGCAACAGAGGCCATATGAACCACACCAAAAACTAACTCTTGATCAATTTTGGCTTTCCGCTCATTAGCAATCATAAAAGGATAACCATAAACAATCCCAAATACTATAATAGAAATTAATATTGAAGAAGATATTGAAATTAAAATATTGGTTGTTAATAAAAATAATATAATTAAAGATATTGGGAATGTAATTAATGCAGAAAACACAATCATACTTATATATGTTTTAGACAAAATTCTGATATTCGAAGCAACTAAAGCTCTCAACAAAGGTTGCATATATTTCGGATTATCTTTACCCAACTTAAAAGACAAATTTTCCATAAAATAATTTGATAACTTAGCATAAAAATTCGTTTTATAAACCACAGATGCACTAATCTGTTTTTTTTCAACTTTTTCTTCCCTATTTAATGCATTTTTTATTTGTTTATTTTCTAATTTAAGTTCTTTCATATAATTTTCTTTTTCTTTTTTTGTAATTTGTATAGAATTATCTAAAGTGTTTTTTCGATTTCCAATTTTTTTTTTAAATCCATATTTCATCTTATTCCAAATTTGCGCAAAACCTCTTTTGGAGATTTATAATAAGCACTTATCACATCTTGAACCTTATGAAAATCAAACATTCCAGCATTATACAAAGCAATTAATAACAAAGTTCTTCTCTTCCATTCTTCAATAATTTCCTCACCTTTCAACCCTTGCTGCATAACTAATTTTTTAAAAACCTCACTCTCAACAACATAATCATACTTATCTGTATTAGGATTCCAAACAAATGGTTTATTAACAGTATTTGCACCATCGTCTCCAATATTAATTATCTCATTTACATCTCTTAATCTTCTAACAGATTTTCCACCTCTTTTTGTAGAAGTCATAGACAAAACAACATCCATAGTTTCAACTAAAGAAGAAGATAAATTAATTGGAGGAGTTTCTAAACGCTTAATCATAGTATCAACAGAATCTGCATGCATTGTACCAAAAGAGGGATGTCCAGATGCCATTCCCTGAAATAAAACATAAGCCTCTTCTCCTCTTATTTCTCCAACAATAACATAATCAGGATTCTGTCTGAAACTTTCTTTAAGTAAATTAAACATTGTAACTTCTCCATATTTCTGACCAACCAAATTGGCCAAACCAACTCCCTCTCTAGAAACAGAAGGCAACCAATTAGCATGTTCTAAATTTAATTCCCGGGTATCTTCAATGGAAACAATTCTAGCTTGAGGAGGAATAAAAAATGTCAAAGCATTTAGTAATGTTGTTTTTCCAGAACCAGTACCTCCAATAACCATAATATTTTTTCCATGTTCAACAGCTAACCATAAATATGCTAAAATACTTGGAGAAATAGTTCCAAATTTCATTAGTTGAGTTGGAGGCCAAGGATTCTTAGTAAATTTCCTAATTGTAAATGTTGGACCCCTAGACGAAATATCTTCAGTATAAGTTGCATTAACTCTTGATCCATCTGGTAAAGCTCCATCTAACAAAGGAGTAGCATAAGAAACATACTTTCCAGTTTTTTGTGCTAATTTTTCAACAAAACTAGCAAGTTCAGGAATTTTTTTATAAACTACATTTGTTTTCAAATTCCTATATCTTCTATGCACAACATACAAAGGATATTTAGCACCATTACATTCAATATCTTCAATAAAATAATCATTCAATAAAGGTTCGACTCTTCCCATCCCAACAAAATCTCTATAAATATAATACATCAATTTCAAAAAAGATTCTTTAGAGGGAGTAACTCTCAATTCATTAAGTAACACTTTAATATTTTTTTCTAAATATTCTATTATCTTCTCATTTTTATTCAAACTTAAATAACTAATATTAATTAATTCTTTAATTCCATCTTCTAGCAAAATCAACGTTTTCTTTTCTTCAGGATTTAACTCTGGTTCTTCAACATAATAAATTAATTCTTTTAATTTTTTATCCCAATAAATATGTGCATAAGCATATGGTTTTAATAATGGATATTTAAAATTAATTTCTTGTTTTTTCACATTAGGAAATTCTGGCATTTCAGGATTTGTATCAATACTAAATATTGTTCCTTTTTTATGGGGCATATCTGGCAAACCTTTCTCTTTCCTTTTCATTTCTGGTAACTTTTTCATAATTGAGTTAAAACTATTTTACTTTCTCCCCCATTTGTTATTGATAATCCAACTTCTCCAGAAAGTTTTTCTGGACCTCCATAAGTTAAATTTAAACCAACACCGGTATAATTCAATTTTAAATTAACAATATATTTCCCGCTAACAGCAGAAGATTCAGTTAAAATAAATAAATTTCCTTCTTGAATAGGAACACCCACTTCAGAAATTAAAGCAGAACTCTCAATGCTCCATTCTATTACTTCTAAATCTTTTTTAACTAAAAATTCTCCTCTCCCAATATCTAAGCTAACAATTCTTTGAGAACCAGGGCCTTCATGATAAACAGTTCTTATACTTCCATCTAAATTAATCATTAAGTCTTGAGTTTGTTTAACAGTGAAATCATCTTTCATTCTATTTATTGCAGGTAAACCTGCAGCCAAAATTATAGTTAATAAAATAACGCCCAGAGCAAAATATAAAATTGCAGAAATCCATATATCACCCTTCTTATACATACACTAAAACTGAAAAATTTCATTTAAATATCTTTCTAAAAAATATAAAAGAAAAAAAAGAAAAAAACTATAATGTTAATTCAACTGGTGTACATTCAATAGAACATTCTCCATTTTTACCTTCCGCAGTTATAATAACACTAACAGAAGTAGCCAAAGCATCAACTTGTTGACTATTATTTGTACTAAATGCAGCCAAAGACGTTATGTTATAATTCGGGAAACCTGCAATAGTTGAACCAGCAGAATCATATTGAACAATTACCATTTCACCAAGAACAGAGCCACCATTGTTTACTAAAACTAATGGACCTGGAGCTACACCCCTAAGATCAAGATCATTAACAGAATCTAAACAAACTTGTTGAGCTTCAGTCATACAATCTGTATCTGCAGTTATGTCTTCTACAGTTCCACTAATCCATGTAATAACAAGAACAGCAAGAACAATAGTAAATCCTATAATCAAAACAGTCGCAATTAATGGTGAAATACCTTTTTTATCATTCACTTTTTTATCATTCACTTTCTTTTCACCTCCTTTTTCATTCATAAATTAATATGATTAATCAAAAATGGAATATTATCTATTTAAAGATTTTGGTTTAAATCAACCACCTATATTATAACAAGAAGACTCACATGAACCAGCATATACTCCAGACCTACAACAAAAATTCCCAGACAAACAAGCCGCCCCATTACAATAACAACCAGGCCACGCTATTGCGTTTGTATCACTTGCAACACAAACTGAACTTGGAGGAATTGGACAATTTTCATCAACAATATTATCACAATCATTATCAAAGCCATCACAAAAATCAGAAGAATAAGATCCAGAAGTCCCTCCAGGACAATCACAAAAAGGGTTTCCAGGAATGCCAGGATTCTCCCAAAATTCCCCATCATTACAATCAGAATTATCTACAACATACCCAACTGGATGAAATAATTCAGTCACATTATAATGCATACTTCCATATCCATCTCCATCGGAATCCAAAAAATATGTAATTAAAGTTTTATAAATTTGAACATCAAAACTATTACATTCAAATCCCTCAACAAAAGGCATCACACTAATATGGTCATAAGTTATACCAACATTAGAAAAACTAATTCCAGAACCAAATCCAGTTATATTACTTGAATTAGAAACAAAACTGTCAGGGCCAATCCATAAAATATTCACATAATTGAAATCATTTGGACCAATATTATTTATTTCAACAGAATACCCGGAAGAATAATCACCAAAAAAAATAAACTCAAAATCTGCTTGAGCAGCTAAACAAATTTCTTGTAATTCCGAATCAAAAACAGGATTATCAGTTTGATCATTCACACTATCTTTAACCCAATTAATAACTAAAAAAGAAAGAACAACAGTAAACCCAATTAATAATACGGTTGCAATTAATGGGGAAATGCCTCTTTTAAACATAAATAAAAAAAGAAAAAAGAAATATATAAACTTAACTACAAGTTACACTAATAGTTTGAACTTTATCCGTACAATATTTAGTTATTCCGCCTTTCCAAATTAAAGGTATAATATCTACTTCTAAATCCGCACCAACTAAACTCATATCATATCCAAAACTCAATTTACTAGTTACACTCTGTCTTACTTCTTGAGATATAGATTTAACATCATTAGCCGAATTACCAACAATACTTGCTTTAAAAGCATTTAAATCAATACTTCCAGTATTTTCAAGATCAAAGTATACAATTTTATTAGTTGCAGTAGAATTTTCTAAACAATTAACATTAGAAATACTAAAACCAACATCTTGTAAACAAGACTGATCAGCAGATACCTCGGATTTTTCTAAATTATCAGCAACATATTCACCATACCACCAAAAAACAAGAAAAGATATCACAACAACAATCCCAACTAATAAAACGCTTGCAACCAATGGTGAAACTCCTTTTTTATCATCCAATTTAACAACCTCCATTTATATTTTCTTTAATAATAACTTCTTTACTTTTACAACTAATTAATTCTCCTTCTGGTTTAATCCATGGAACAACTCTAAGTTCAACTAAACTTCTATCTGGCGTTCCCCCAATTCCAGTAAATAGGCACTCTTTTGTACTTTCATTTACAGAAACAGTATAATCATCTTTCAAAAGAATCCCATAAGCTGTCTTTTCATCGAAATCCAAAGGAAAATATGCAATATCTGTAAAATCACACCATTGCAATGATGTAACATTTGTCATCCTACCAAAACTAAATTTATGAACAGAAAACGGACCAGTACTAGTAATATTGGCAACAATGATAGAACCAGAATTAACACAAATCCCCCCTACAGTAATACTTACATCTTCACAATACTCTATTTCTGGACCAATCTCAACATCTTCAATTCTATCAATTAATGTATTAATAACTAAAAACCCAATTGTAACAGATAATATAACTATCAATATATAAGAAATTAATGGTGAAATTCCTCTTTTCATATTTTTTTTAATTTCTTTCATCTTTTATATATTTCTAGTTTGTAAACTGTTGAACATTTGGAGATAGACTTGGATTCCACTCTCCAGAACCATATGTTTCATTTAATAATCTAGTTTCAGTTCTCAATATAACTTTAAATTCTGGATTACCAGAAGTTAAATCAAATGGATGAAAAATTCCTGCAATACTCAAATTAAATGGATTGTTACTTATCGTTAATCCACTCCAATCATCTCCAAAATTCTTAGAAGTTATAGGAACTTTATAAACAAAATCTTTTCCACCAACCCTAACAGTAACATCTTGTACAAATTCTTGATTACTTCCAAAAATAGTTTCACCACTAATAGTTCCAGAAGAATCTAAATAATTTCTAACAGTAATTTCATTTTCATCACCATAAACAAACAACAATCCCAAATCAGGATTTCTTTTTTGAGCATATTCTAAAAATGAAGTTGAAAATGTTTCTAATTTAGTTGTAACATCTTCTTTATTTTTTACAGCATTATTCGCAACCCTGGTTGATTCAGATAAATAATTTTGAGAAACTTCATTAAAATCTTCCCAAACAACCGCTTCAGAAATACTATTAACTTGATATGTAATCCCAAATATTGCTAAAGATAAAATTAATACAATAATCAAATAAAATTGCCCTCTTTTATTCATAAGCATAAATTAATTAAAACCTTTAAAAAACTAACGATTAAAAAATTAGTATATAAAGAAAAATAAAAATATTTATAAATGATTAATTTAAAAAAATAACTATGAGTCATTTAAAGGTACCATTGTTTGGAATATTAAACTTCGCAGGAATTTTCTTAATATTATATTTTATCATGCCAGAATTAGTTAGCATAACAAATGTTTTAATTGCAACTCTAGTAGGATTAATTGTAGGAATATTTACAGAATTAATTTTCCACAAAAGAAATCCAAACAAAAGACGAAGAAGAAGAAAATTGCCAACAGAAATTTCAACAAAATTTGTTTTAATTCCATCTATACTTTTATTATTATTAATCACAGTTTCAGTTCTCTACATGACAGATGTTATTCCTTTTGATACTTCAGGACACACAGTAAAAGAAAATGAAGAAACAACAGAAGAAGAAGTAGTAATTGAAGAAGAAGAAACTGAAGAAGTAACAGAAGAAGAAACTGAAGAAGAAGATCCAAACGAAATTTGTACAATAAGTAATGATATTCTATGTGTAGAACACAAAATTGAAGGAGAATATAAAAGAGCTTTAATAAAAATTGAAAATCAAATGAGTGTAAACATGAAAAAAGTAAGAGCATATGTAAATGAACCTGGTGAAGATAAATTTTTATGTAAATTATATTGCATATATGGTTGTCATGGAACAAATGATGATGAAATCCCTGCAGGAGGGGCAGCAACTTTTGTTGGAGATCAATATTGTAGATTTGAAGAATCTGGGGAATTAATAGCAGATACAAAAATAGTATATGAAAACAATGCTGGTACAGAATTCACAAAAATAGGAACATTAAAAACAGAAATAATTTAATTAATTTTTTTATTTATTAAAATCTAAAACATCTTTTGCTAAATCTTGTAAGTCTACAGTCTCATCATATAA
This sequence comes from Candidatus Woesearchaeota archaeon, assembly GCA_018693795.1. GTDB lineage: Archaea > Nanobdellota > Nanobdellia > SCGC-AAA011-G17 > PNOQ01 > JABJPM01. Next base: position 20,022 of record JABHMJ010000008.1, read on the forward strand.
TTTTCCCATATGATTTCCAATCTCATTTTTAATCAAATAATTATTATAAATATTAAAGAAAAATTTAGACAATCTAGAAATGCCCCATTTATTTTTATAATCCAATTCAACATCCGCATTAAAAACTATATTTAATTTACCACTAACTAAATTCTCAGACATTTTATTAACTTCAACTGCAATAATTTCAATTTGAACATTATACTTAATATAATCAGTAACTTTTTTTTCACCCAAAAGAACATATTTTATTTCATGACCCTTATCTTTTGATTTATCTGAATGTTCTTTTTCTTCAAAATCATAACTATTATTATTAATCCAACCATTCATCTCAGAATATAACCTACTTAAATCAAAAACTCCCTGATACTTAAAAGAATGTCCAGAAGAAGATATTACCTTATGTTTTTCACTAACCATAATAAAAAATAGAATGTTTAATTAATAAACTTTACTCTTTACAAGAATCACATAACCAAGTTCCACCAATCTTAGTTAAAGGTCCATGAGACTTACAAGCATAACAATTTCCTTCCATAAATCCATTTAAAGAAGCTTTTCTATCTCCTTCTCTTATATTAAAAGTTTCAATAACTAAATCATATAATTCTGGTTGAATACTCAAAATATCTTTTTGTGTTAAAACTCCAATAACATTTCCTTTATCAACAACAGGCAATCTTCTAATTTCTTCTAATCTCATCAAAATCATTGCATCATAAATATCCAAATCTGGTTCAGCATGTATTGGTTTTTTAGACATTACATCTTTAATTGAAGTTTTTTTAATATCAATATCTTTTGCAATAACTTTATTCAGCATATCTCTTTCAGTAACAATTCCAAATAACTTTCCTTCTTCAACAACAAGCATACTTCCAACATTTTCATTAATCATCTTTTTAACACAATTATGAACACTTTCTTCAGGAGAAACATACGCCGGATTTGTAGTCATTGCATCCATAATTTTTATGCCTGTTTTCATAATAAAAAGAAGTTAATCAAAATTAATAAGGTTATCTATAATAAAAAATTCATTTCCCAATATAACTACTAATAGGAGACAAAACCAAAACATTTATAAAAGAAATAAATATCGACAAACTAGCTCCGGAGGTAATAATTAAAAATGACAGATAATAAACAACCAGTATATATTCTACCAGAAGATGCACAAAGAACATTAGGCAAAGATGCACAAAGAAATAACATTATGGCTGCAAAGATAGTTGCAGAAACAGTTAGAACTACATTAGGTCCAAAAGGAATGGATAAAATGCTAGTAGATCCTTATAATAACGTAACAATCACAAATGATGGTGTTACAATTCTAGATGAAATTGCAGTAGAACACCCAACTGCTAAAATGATAGTTGAAGTTGCTAAAACCCAAGAAAATGAAGTTGGAGATGGAACAACTACTGCAGTAGTAATTGCTGGAGAACTATTAAAAAATGCTGAAAAACTTTTAGATGAAAAAATACATCCAACTGTTATCACAAAAGGATATAGATTGGCAGCAGAACAAGCAAACAAAATTCTAAACAACATTGCTGAAGATATAAAAATAAATGATCAAGAATTACTAAAATACATTGCAGAAACAGCTATGACTGGAAAAGGAGTAGAATCTGCAAAAGATAAAATATCGGACATATGTCTTAAAGCAATAACTCAAATAACAACTGACATTACAGATAAAGATAATATCAAAATAGAAAAACAAGTTGGAGAAGGAATTGAAAATTCTGAATTAGTTCAAGGAATTGTAATAGACAAAGAAAGAACACATTCAGAAATGCCAACAAAATTAGAAAATGTTAAAATTGCATTAATTGATACACCTTTAGAAATCAAAGATACAGAAATAGATGCAAAAATACAAATTTCAGACCCAAACCAATTACAATCTTTCTTAGACAAAGAAGAATTAATGCTAAAAGAAATAACTAACAAAGTAATAGATTCTGGTGCTAATGTAGTTATCTGTCAAAAAGGAATTGATGACATGGCACAATATTTCTTAGCTAAAAAAGGAATATTTGCATTAAGAAGAATTAGAGAATCTGATATGAGAAAAATTGCAAAAGCAACTTCAGGAAAAGTTGTAAGTAATTTAAAAGAATTATCTCAAGAAGATTTAGGATTCGCAGGATTAGTAGAAGAAAAGAAAATTGGAAATGAAAATATGACTTTTATAACTAAATGTGAAAATCCAAAAGCTGTAACAATTTTAATTCGTGGTGGAACAGAACATGTTGTTGATGAAGTTGAAAGAGCAATAACAGACGCTTTAGGAGATGTAACAGCCGCACTAAATGATGGAAAAGTTGTAGCTGGAGCAGGTTCACCAGAAATGGAAGTTTCAAAACAACTGAAAGATTATGCACACACATTAAGTGGAAGAGAACAACTTGCAGTTTTAGCATTTGCAGAAGCTTTAGAAATAATTCCAAAAACTCTAGCAGAAAATGCAGGACTTGATCCAATTGATATGTTAACAGAAATGAAAGTTAGACATGATAATAATGAAAAATGGGCAGGAATAGATGTTTACAATGGAAAAATTGTAAATTCGTGGGATGCAAGAGTTTTAGAACCACTTAAAGTAAAAACTCAAGCAATAAAATCAGCTTCAGAAGTAGCTGAATTAATTTTAAGAATTGATGATATAATCGCATCATCTTCAAATGAACCCGGAATGCCTCAAGGTGGAATGCCACCAATGATGTAAAATGAGTTTAGAAAGAGCATACAAAGCATGTGGATTGTGTAAAACGTATAATTCTTTAATTTCCGATATAACAGAACAAAGAAAAACTCTTTCTGAAATGGATGCAAAAGATTTTCATGCATTAAGAAATACTGCAACTTTTGAAGCAATGAATGCATTAGAGGCAGTAATATCAAATCCAAATTCAAAAAAAGAAAACATACTTCAAGCAAATAAATCATTAGATTCTTGCAAAAATTGTGATTACGAAGGAATAATACAGGCAGATTTAGAATAATGTGCTTAACTAAAAAATGATAACTTTCGAACAAGCACAAAATAATCCAGAACTAAGACAATCATATATTAATTCTATAGATTTAGGAGAAAGAGGAAAATATGTTTCTACAATAGAATATATCCCCAGCCCATTACAAGTAAATGGCATTAAAGCATTCATGGCATGTATAGGCAATAAAAAAAGTAAAAAACCAAAAATATTAATCCCAATAAATCCATTTCATCCAAGAATAACAGAAGATGATTTTTTAAGTACATTAAAAGACCATGAATTAATTCATGCAGAACAATGTTTTACCGGAAAACATTCTAATCCTTTAGTTTCTAAATTAGAACAGAAACTTATGCCAATAGTAATGAATTTAACTCCCTATCTACAAATAAATATACAAGAAAGAATAATGAAAGAAAGAGACGCTTACCAACATCAATTAGAAATGGCAGAAAATGGGCTAAGAAATATTTCAAAAAGAAGAAATATACATATAAAAAAAAGATTAAATGAATATATGGGAAGTCACGGACCATTAAAAATAATTACACAATTATTACAAGAAGGGCCAGACGAATATAACAAAAACAATATAAAAAAATTATATGGAAAAAATTTACAAGATTTAATAACAACTTTAGAAAGAACAACACCCGAAGAACAAGAACTAATAAAAACCCTTATAAAATAACTAATTAATTCTTAACTATGTTTTTCAAGAAAAAAAACAAGTCTAAATTCACAATAATAAAGGAGGCAATAGATAAAGATCTAGAACAAAGAAAATTCTCAATGGCTTTGGCATTATATTCTAAACTCCAAGAACAATACGCAAACTTCACTGAAAAAGCAAAACAAGATTATTATGAAGATTTTAAAACAACTCAAAATAAATTAATCCTACTATTAAAAATTCAAGAACTAATAAGCGTTTCAAAAACAAATAATTTAGTAGCAATAAATGAAAGATTGGTAGATGTTAATGACTATTTATTTCACAAAGTAGGAGAAATTCCAGAAAGGTTCTACACATACCTACAACATCATTATTCACAAGCATACAAAACATATGAACATAAAATTCATAAAAAAGAATTAAATTCACTATTAGAACAAGTAAAAACATTAGTTAGAGAACAAAACTATGATCAAGCATTATATATCTTCCCAAGATTGATGAAAAAATTCAATAAAACAATTTCTTTCAAAAGAAATGATATTCTAGCAAAAGAGCTAATACAATTAAAATCACATATAAAAATGTCATTAATGAAACAACACGCTTATTCTGAAATTGCAAAAACTGATGGAAAACAAATAAAAAAACAATTAAGGAAAAAAATAAAGAAAGTCACTAAGAAAGTAGAAAAACAAAAAGGCCTACCAGAAGATCCAAAAAATAAAGATATGGAAAAATTAAAAAAGTTAATAAAGAGTAATAAAGTTGATGATTCTACAATAGAATTCGAAAAAATGTTTAAAAATGTTTAAATTTCTAAAAAATAAAATAAAGGATGCTGTAAAAAACATTTCTAAAAATGTTGAAGAAAAAGAACAAGAAGAAACTACAGAAATAATTAAAGAAGAAAAACCAATAAAAGAAGAAAAAACAATTATAGAAAAAGAAACAAAAGAAAAGATAGAAAAAATAATTGAAGAAAAACCAAAAAAATCTCTAGCTTCTAAAATAAAAGAAAAAATAACTACAAAAAGAATTTCTGAAAAAGAATTTGAAGAATTATTCTGGGAATTAGAACTTGCATTACTAGAAAATAATGTTGCAGTAGAAGTTATTGAAAAAATAAAACAAGAATTAAAAGTAGATTTAGTAGATAATCCTTTAGAAAAAAATAAAATAGAAGATATAATTGAAAACTCATTAAAAGAAACAATAAAAGATTTATTCAAAGAACCTGATTTTAATTTAATAGAAAAAATAAAGGAATCTGAAAAACCATATGTAATTTTATTATTAGGAGTAAATGGTTCTGGAAAAACAACAACAGTAGCAAAACTAACTAAATTACTACAAACAAATAAATTATCTGTAACTTTAGCAGCAGCAGATACATTCAGGGCAGCAGCAATAGATCAAATACAATCTTGGGCAGACAAATTAGATGTAAAACTAATAAAACATGATTATGGTGCAGATGCAGCAGCAGTTGCTTTTGACGCAGTAAAACACGCCAAAGCAAAAAAAATAGATGTTGTATTAATTGACACTGCAGGTAGAATGCATTCTAATATAAATTTAAGAGATGAATTAAAGAAAATAGTTCGTATTGCAAAACCAGATCTAAAAATCTTTGTGGGTGAATCTATAACCGGAAATGATTGTATAGAACAAGCCACAACTTTCAATGAAGCCGTAGAAATAGATGGAATAATATTATCAAAAGCAGACATAGATGAAAAAGGTGGAACTGCAATCTCAATTTCTCATGTAACAGACAAACCAATTCTTTATTTAGGAACAGGACAAGAATTAAAAGATATAGAAAAATTTAATGTTTCTAAATTAATAGAAAATCTTGGTTGGTAAAAAATAAAAAAAGAATTTATATCCCGGTTGGTCTTTTACATTTACAATACATTTGTGAATCTTCAAATATTACAATTCCATGAGCATTGTTCATACAATATGAATTACAATTATCTCCGATAGACAAATTATCATAGTTAGGCAGGAAAGGTTCATTTATTATTACATTTGTATATTTCATGGTAAATGCGCGGTGGGCAATGGTAAGAGATTCCACACATTTCATAAAAACATCTTCTGCATCACATACCGCTAAAGTAGTATTGCTAATACAAGTTCCAGGTTCATAAAATGGAGCACACTTTTCCTCAGATATACAAGAAGCCTCATCTAAACCAAAACAAACACTAGAATTATCTTCCTCAGTTTCATTATCATCTCCTTTCGCAATTCCAGATTTAACTTTAATTGTGGCTCTTCCATTATCATTATTAATATTAATTTTTATCTTTCCTTCTTTTCCTTCAAAACTAGCAATTAAAACCTCAATAGCCGCCTCTTGTTCAGCAGTTAAATCACCTTTAGTTTTAATCATAATATCTAAATCTCCTCTAATCCTAGTCACTTCTGTATTATGATGTTCAAATTTGGATCTTATTTCCTCATCAACTTCAGTTCCATTTTCACTTTCTTCTAATTTATTTCTAATTTTAATAAAAATCTTTTCATGATTTCCTTCTGCCTTCATCATAGCATTAATATCTCCTTTCAAAGACATAGCTTTAACTTCTGCCAATCTTTCCTCAGCAATATCTAATTGCATTTTAACTTTAGCTTCTTCTCCATTAACCAAAGCCAATCTTAAATCATCAATAAAAGTATCCAAGAAATAAAATGGACTATCCGGAGTAGTTCCAGCATCAATTTCTTCTTCCCCGGTTTCATTATCAGCATAAACTGGCATTAAAAACATTAACATTACAACAAAAATTATACTATATTTCATATTAAACTCCTCCATCATAAATAAAGTATAAAATAAGCATTTAAAAAATTAACTAAAAAGATTGACCAGATTTTCTAAATCTTCTTGTTAAACCAATAATTATAATTCCTAACAAAAATAAAGCAAACAAGTAAGACATTGTTTCACCCAATCCAATAGCTCCACCAGCACCAGTTACCGCACCAGTTATTGCATTGAAAAATCCGCCATTTCCTGAAGTCTCTAAATTATTATTTTCTTCATTATCACTTTCTTCAGTAACAACAGGTTGTTCTTCTCTAGATCCATTTCTAGGCATATAAACACATTCTCCATCAACCATCTCATAACCTTCTTCTTCACAAGTAAGTAAACTTCCGCCTCTTGAAGAACTTCCGCCACCATTATTTGGTTCTGGATTATCTACAGGCACACTTGAAACAGTGAATGTTTGTTCATTTGAAGTATAAAGTCTTTCAACACCCTCATCTAAATTTCCTAATCTATCTGCACACCATGCTTCATCATTCATATTTCCAGCATAAATAATAATATCAGATAGTGAAATTATTCCATCACCATTAGGTTCTGGGTAAGTATCTAAACTAGGATTTATTGAACCATTATCATTTGTAAATCTAATGAATTCTTGGAATCTTCCAAATAAAACAGAATCTTCCTCTTCAGTATAATTTTGACCAAAAACAACAACATCACTCAAATCAATTACACCATCAAAGTATAAATCTAAATCCTCATCATAATAACTGCCATTTAATCCATTCAAATAAATATATTCATTGTACATTCCTTCCATTATTCCACAATAAGAATAAGGAGAATCTTGTATTGAATCTTCACTAGCAACATAAGTTTCAGCTTTAACTTGGTAATCTCCAGTTTGAGCATCACCATCTAAATGTAAAGTCACATCATAAGTTATTTGCCCGTTTTCACCAGCATATCCATAACCATATCCGTAACCGAAATAAGTATAATCATATCCATAACCGTAACCATATCCATATCCTAATTGGTGTCCTTGGCCATAAGTAGATTGAATATTTATAATAACATCAACATTTGGACAACTTGTTGTACCATCATTAAAAACAGTACAAGTAAATTCATTTCCATTTGGTTCTGTAAAAATTAAAGTAGTGTATTGAATAGGTAAATATTGATCGGGACTTTCTAAATCAACAGTAACTTGAAATTCTACATCTCCACCTTGATTTGCATCATTAGGTTCATCTATATTAATAGTAATAGCATTTGCTGGTCCCATTAATATTAATGTAAAAATTATAAAAGTAGTAAAAAGTACACTCATTGCCTTGTGTTTGTGTGTATTCATTTTCATTTTTTTTGTTTGTTTGAAATATTTAAATCCTTTGATTTAATTATTTGTTATTACTTGTCTGTGGTGAGTTAGGAAAGGTTTATAAAGGTTTGGTTTTCTAATTTTAGTAATAAATTTAAAGGAAAAATACTGAAAAATACTAAAGATGAAATTAATAGTAATGATCCCGGCTTATAATGAAGAAGCTACAATTGCTAGCGTTATTAAAAAAATTCCTCGTGAATTGAAAAATATTTCTGAAGTAAAAATTTTAGTTACAGATGATGGTTCTACAGATAAAACAATTTCAGTTTCTAAAAAGGCCGGTGCAGATCATATTGTTGCTGCACATAGAAATCAAGGTTTAGGTAAAAATTTCAAAAAAGGTTTAGAAGCTTGTTTAAAATTGAAAGCAGATATAATAGTTAATATTGATGCAGATGGACAATTTAACCCATTAGATATTACTAAACTAATAAAACCAATTTTAAGTGGAAAAGCAGATATGGTTACTGCTTCTAGATTTTCAAATAGTAAATATGCCAAATCAGTTCCATTTATGAAAAGAATTGGTAATTGGGGATTTTCTAAACTAGTTAGTTTTGTTACCGGAGAAAGATTTTCTGATACTCAATGTGGTTATCGTGCTTACACACGTGAAGCAGCTTTACGTTTGAATTTATTTGGAAGATTTACTTACACTCAAGAAGTTTTTATTGATCTAGTTTCAAAAGGTATGACAATAAAAGCAGTACCTTTGCCAGTAAAATACTTTGCTAAAAGAAAATCTGCGATATCTGGAAAGTTAATTGCATATGGATTTAAAAGTTTAGGTATAATTGCAAATGCATCTAGAGATACTCGTCCAATGGATTTCTTTGGTAGACCTGGGTTTACTATACTTGCTTTAGGTGTTTTAGGAGGATTAGTTTCATTTTTTTATTGGATAACTCATTTAATGACTTCACCAATTGAAACATTATTTCAAGTATCTGTATTCTTTATGGTATTTGGATTGTTACTTATTATATTTGGATTATTAGCAGATATGATGAAAAGAATTAAATTAACACAAGAAGAAATTCTATATAGGTTGAAAAAAAAGGAGTATAGTTAATGAAAAAGAAGGTAATTATTTTAATTTTAATTATCCTTCTCAGTTTAGCAGGATATTTATTTATATTAAGCAATTATAAACTTGCTCCAGATACAGGATATCACTATACAATTACCAAACAAATAATAATGAATGAAAATTTCATAAAAAATGATTCATGGACCTATGCTGGATCAATAAATGCCTACACCCCCAATTTCCATATTTTTTCATCTTTAATATCATTAATTACAAATTTATCCATCTTAAACTCATTCAACTTATTAGTGGGATTATTAATTATTATTTTTCCATTAATAATTTTCACATATATTA
>JABHMJ010000009.1 GCA_018693795.1 Candidatus Woesearchaeota archaeon
AAAATTTTACTTTTCTCTTTTAACAAAACACTTGTTCTACAAGCCTCTCTATCTACACTATCTTCCCCAGTTTTCAAAATTTCAGAAACAACAAAAAATAACAAACCTGCAACAATTATAACAGGGATGGCCAAAACAATAATTCTTAACATCTCTCCTTTTTTATTAAACAATTGAATCCACCTTTCCTGTAATAAATATGTATAATAAATAAATAGAAACGATTATTAAAATTAAAATAAATATCTCTTTAAGATAATCCGCCAAAACCCCTTTTTTATTCATACTAAACATTTTTATTTATATTTTTATAAATCTTTTCAAACAGCCCCACCAACACTAGATAACACCGTAGCAGCAATTCTGCCAAAGATTAATACAGATATTAGCGCAACCACTAAATAAATGATAGTTCCCTTAATAATATTTTTCCCAATACTATTTTTTTCACTTAACTTATCTACTCCAAATTCAATACTATTTGATAATACAGTCAAAATATAAATTATTTGAACAACATAAATTCCTACAACAATTTGGAACCAATATCCTGGAATTGCATCAGCCTTACTGAATAATTCTGAAAAAGTGGTTAAATCGATTCCTCCACCAATTGATGTGGCAGATTCATTTTGCAATCCAGATAATTTATCACTTAATTTTGAAATTACTCCAACAATCATACTTGAAATACCAACTACGATTCCAGAAATAACAGGAGCCATAAAATTAATTTGACTCTTCATACTAGAAATTATTTCAGACAATAAATCTTTCAATCTCTCGTTTACACTATGAACTTTATTAACATAATTAGAAATACTTGTCAAAGATTGAGCAACAACAGTAGGTCCCTTTCTAGCACTTTCAATTAATACTTCCATAGAACTCTCAACTAATGGACTTGGGTAATTAAGTAATGCCCCATTTTCTGGATCAAAAATAGCATCTCTCAAATTCATTCCAGCTTTAGTTAAATTCATATGAACTTTTTCAAAGAATTTTCCAGCAGGAGTGCCACTCATAGTTTTTGCAACATCTTGAAATGCCAATTCAGAAGGAATTCCATCTCCAATTCTTGTACCTAATTGGAATAATGCAGTTGCAAACTCTTTTTCAAGTTTTTTAGTTTCATCCCTAACCTTCATGGCTTTTTTAGTTTTAGATTTATAATACAATCCAATACTCAAAGCAACACCTAATGGAATAAACATCCCTAAAATTAAAGCGCCTAATCCAAATGGCCCAATACAACCATTATCATTACATTCAAAATCTAAAAATGATTCTTCTCCCCAAAAAGTAATATCATATGAGGGGTTAATAGCATTTATCAAAAACGGAGAAACACCTAGTAAAAATAAAAATATAAACAATAGTACAGAGAATGTCAATACTCTTTTTTTCTTTGGCATTTCAACATTCATCTCACCATAACTTCCAGGACGTTTAGACAATATATTGACACCAGCATTATACACTATTATTGGCAAAAGAATATTATAAACTAAAAATAAATAATACCATTTTACACCTGGCATAAAAGCTCCAATAAGCGGAAAAATAACTAATCCTAAAATTGGCAAAATTACTCCTAGCATGTGCAACATAGTTATTGGGTTTTTCAAATCATGTGCATAATGCAACATCCTTTCATATGTTCCATCTAAAATAACTTTCAAAGATTTATCTAATAATTCTAATCTTCTTTCTTCACTTGGTTCATATAAACTGCTTTCAACTAAATGAAATGAATTAACAAATTCTAAATTATGATCCCTCCATTTTACTAAATAACTTTCTAAAGATTCTTTTAGTGTAGAAAATTTTCCAGTTTCAATATCCCAAAATACTTTTTTCAAATCTAAAGATAAAGGATCTGAAATGTGGTCTGCAGCAAATTTAATTGCATTTTCTAAATTAGAAGTATGCCTCATATAAATAACAATATACAACATACAAAGAACCATTTGATTTCCTGCAGATAATCTCCATCCATTTGCAATACGTAAAGGGTATTTAGTAACTGGCCCAATAATCAAAACAGAAACTAAAATTAAAAATAAAGATAATAGTAAAATCCCCAATTGACCTGTTAAAAAATAAGATATTCCTCCAATAATCAAACTAATAATAACTAAAACAGATGCTAAAACCATTGCAAAACTAGCGGCACCAACAGGAGTTATATTTAAATGTGCAATTTCTATACTTTTCTCAATTTTATCAATATCTTTTTCAGAAGGATTTACTTTTATTATCTCTTCAGAAAAATTACAAAGCTTTTCATAAGTACTATTAGTTTTACCCAATGCCTCTTTTCTAAAAGATAAATATTGTTTAGAAAATTCAGGATCTGGAGAATATTCACCTACATCTTTCAGGTCAACATCTTTATCCAGTTTAGCTTTATACTTATTTAACACTTCATCAATTTCTTTATTTGATATCGGCATCATTCACCTCTTTTTCAAGCCATTCTTTCCATCTAAATAAAATCCGTTTATTATTTAATTCACCATATCTTGTTAAAATTTCATCAGATATTTTATGGAAATTATCATTGGCTGCAATAACAAATGGAGCTTCCAAAATAGAACTCCTTTTCGTTTTATTATACACATTTAATAATTCCTCTTTTATAGTTTTCCTAAGCATTATATTTTCCCAAACTGCATCCCAATTACCTGCCCACTCTTTAACATTACCTGCAATTTGTTTAATAATTTCAGAATCTCCATTAAGTAAATTATCAGTAGGTTCTAACTCATCTGTTTCTGGATTATAAAGCATTAAATCAACAAAAGCTCCTTCTTTCAATGGATCCTTTTCCCATTCTTTTCTAACTTCCGTAATACTCAAAACTCTCCTTAATTTTTTCAAACCATCAGGAGATTTAATAGGATTTGAAATAACAATTATATCTGTTGCCTTAAAACTTGTTCTAGGAACTCCCAAATCATTAACAACTCTATCAAAAATAGAATAAGGGCTTCCACCATGAATGGTGCCTGCTACAACATTAGCCAATGCTCCAACTCTCATTGCTTCATATAATGCCAAGGCCTCTTTACTTCTAACTTCACCCACAATTAAACTACTATCTCCCATTCTTAAGCTAGTTCTAATTCCTTCTTCAGCAGATAATTCTGTTCCACCTTCAGTTAAAGCAGCTCGAACTTTTAATGGTTGAATATTATATCCTAATTTTCTTAAAGAACTCACAGGCAATTCTAAAGTATCTTCAACAGTAATAACTCTAGATCTCCTCATAATTTCAACCATACTTGCACCCAATAAAGAAGTTTTACCACTACTTCTAGTTCCACCAAATAATATTGTTCTTCCGCCATCAATTAAAAAACTCAATAAAGCAGAACCCATGGAATTTATCATCTTTTTCTCCATGAACAAAGGTAAAGTCCAAGGATTATCCCTATGTCTTCTAAATGCATATCCTAATCCAACGGGATTTAAAGGTGAAGAAATAATCGCAACTCTCGCCCTTGAACCTGGAATAATTAATTCAGTGTCCAAAACAGGATTAGCCTCATCTAATGGTCTGCCCGAAATTAATCTAAATTTGGTGGCCCATCCCTCTCCATCACTTTTACTAGGAATTAAATTAGTAGAACATTCTCCATAATCTTGATGCACAATATAAATTGGACTTTCCCCAATTGGGCCATTAACAACTAAATCTTGTATTTTCTCATCACTTAACACAACTTCCAACAAACCAAATCCAACTGTGTATCTTACTAAAATCTTAGCTAATTTCTCAACATTAGAATAATCTAATTCTATTCCCTTTCTTTGTGCTAATTCACTAATTAAATCTCTCCCAATATTAAAAAAAGTTTCCCTCATTCTTTCTGGATTTGTAAACTCTTCAGCAACAGGTTCATGTTCAGCCAAAACAGTTCTTGCCAAATCTAATAATTCTAAATGATCTTCATTTAAATTAAATTCTGGAGGAGAAAGATGATATCTATAATTAACTTCCCCTTCCATATCAAAAATCATTACATTACTGCTATCTTTCAAAAAATAACTATCAATTTCATCTGCATTTAATGGTGGTTCAGCCATCAACCTAGTGTGCATAAAATTTGGAGCAATTAAAGGTCTAAAATAATTTGAATATAATTTTCTATCTCCAATCACAAAACCATCTAACTCATTTTTAGCTAATAAAATTAATTTGGTTTTTTCTAATAAATTATACATTTCTTGCAAAGTATTGAGATAAACATTTTCTTGAGTTTTTTCAAAATCAGAATTTATTTTTTCTAACTTAATTTTTTGTTCTCTAATCAAACGTTTTATTTCAACATATGCTCCTAACGGATCAGACCTAATTAAATTTGTAACAATATATTGTAATTCTCCAAATCTATTAGAAACTGCATTTGAATACCCGGGATCCATCCCAGTAGAATACAAACTGATAATTTTTTTCTGTTTTGTTAAATAAACATATATATTTGCAATTTCCCTTAACATTTGAGTTTGTTCATTATCATATTGATAATTTTTATCAGAAGAAAGAACCAACCTAGAAACATTAGGACTTTCAACAATCCTATCCATAATAGAAGCCATACATAATTTACTATCTTCTATAGAAGGAGGATATGATAAACCAATAAAATTTACCTTCATTATATGTTGGTCTCCCTCTTGTACTATCTCGTATTCTCCTGGTTTTAATTTTTTCCTAGAAATTGCCATATCACCACTCCCTTCTGACAACATAACTTTTAATATACATTTATATAAATAAGCACATAGTATTATTAAATACTTTTCGATTTAAAATGACACAACCGATACCTCAACAACCGATGTACTCCAATCAAGATGAGTTAAATACAAGAATAAGAATCTTGGAAGGCAAATATAATTTAACAAGAGAGCGTATGCTATTAATAAATCAAAATATGATTGACCATTATAAAACTTTAAATGAAGAGATAAGAACAGTAAAAAAGGACTTGAAAGAAATAAAAGAAATAATGGAAACTATAAAAGAAACAAATGCATCAATGATAAAAGAAATGTCATTTTTTGCAAGAAAAGATCAACTAAAAGTTTTAGAAAAATATATTAATATGTGGAATCCATTAAACTTCATAACTAAAGAAGAAGTCTTAGAATTAATAAATAAAAAAGGTGATAAACATGCTTCCAGAAATAAAAGATAATTCAACAAAAAGGGCCCTTGATCTACAAAAAGAGGGTTTACCAAATACAGACATAATGAATACTATGCAAAGAGAAAGATTTAATCCATCTGATATTTCATCAGGAATAGATCAAGCAACAGTAAAAAACGAAATAGCTCCAACAAGAGCTCCATTAAATTTAAACGACGTTCCTTCTCCTCCTGTTGAAGCGCCAATGGAAACAAAAACAGCATCAGAAATTCCTCAACAAGAACAAATACCTGGAATTCCAAGTACACCTTCTTTTGCACCAGAACCTGCTGGAAGAGCAAACTATGAGGCAATAGAAGAAATTGCAGAATCAGTAATCTCAGAAAAATGGGAAGAGATGGTTTCAAACATTGGTGATTTAAAACTTTGGAAAGAAAAAGTAGAAACAGATCTTTCTGGGGTAAAACAAGAAATTCTAAGAATAGAATCAAGATTCGAAAACCTACAAAAAGCAGTTTTAGGAAAAGTAGGAGAATATAGTGAAGGTGTTAATGATCTAACAACAGAAATGAAAGCAATGGAAAAAGTTTTCGAAAAGATTTTAGAGCCTTTAACTAGAAATGTAAAAGAACTTGATGAAATAACAAAAAGAATTAGAAAATAATTTTTTATTCTTTTAATTTATTTATTAATATCATGGCTATTAGAAATAAAAATACAACTCCAAAAACCTTTGGATGAAAAATAGTTTGTAATGCCCACCAATCTGGATTAGCTCCTGCAGAATAAGGATTAAATACTGGGCCAAAGGTAGTTGAAATTACAACCATTAAAACTATTATTGCAACCCAAAGTAATATTCCTTTTCCAATGGGCATTTCAGTTATTTCCCCTTTAATTCCTGCAGACATCATTAATGTCATCATAACAACTGCAACAGCAATTAAAACAAACCAAACACTTAAACTTCCAACAAAATTAGCAGCATTATCAGAAATTAAAGTTAATAAAGAAACAACTAAAGAAACAATAAAATCTAATTTTTGCATTCCACCAAGAATTTTACTTTTTTGTAAAAGCCCATAAATGATTGCAAAAACTAAAATAAAAATAAAAACTGGAGCAAGATACTGCAATAAACTAGCATCCCAGAAGGTTGCCATCTTTATGAAGCACTAGTCCCGCTACTTGTACTTCTACCTGCAAATGCAACTAACCAAATAAATCCAACAAATAATCCGACCATCAATATGGTGGATAAATAAGATTCAATATAATAAAACCAATTTGGAGTTGAAACACCATAAGTTCCAGATGATAAAGTCCAAAGCAAAGCAACTAATGCGACAACAATTCCCAGCACAATTCCACCATTACCAAAACTACTGCTCCCCCCAAACATAGAAACAACTAACATCATCATTATTCCTAAAACAATGAAAAATGCCATTCTGGACAAATAACCATTCATCCATGCAACTATCATAGGATCTGCTAAAACTAAAAATCCAATAATCAATGCAATAACAGTATTAATATTGGTTTTTGGGCCACTAGTATCATCTCCACCAAAAATTTTAGTTTTTTCCAATATTGCAAAAACTATAACAAAAACTAACATAAAAGGTAAAACATACTCATAAAATCCCATACTCTCTAATTCATAAAATATCGATCTTGCATCAACCATCAATCATCATCTCCTTTTGGTTTTTTAGTAACGAAAACAATTATTCCCACAATAACTCCAATAACAACTGCACCAATTAATACACTTTGTAAAATTCCTCCGCTAATTGAGCTAAATACTTTAGACAATAATGAAATTCCTGGTGCAATTTGATAAGCACCCATAAATATCAAAGCTAGAGCAACAAACATTACAAATGAAAAGAAAACATACCATTTCGATTCATTATCTTTAAAATCAAATTCTTCTGTTTTCCAAAAAACACCCAACATCATCAAAAATGATACAGCAATAACAATCATCAAAGCAATGTTAGGTAATGCCGTAGAAATGATATTGACAGCTTTATTTGCAGAAACAAATAATAATGCAATAACCAATGCAACTATAGAATTTAAATTCTTCTTTGGACCCCCATCACTCTCTTTGCCCAAAATTAAAGTTTTTTCTAATATTGCAAAAATAATTGCAAAAATTAACAAGAAAGGCAATACAACATCAAATAAACCAAAGTCTTGCAAAAATTCTATCGTACCTCTTAACACTGATGCCATTGAATAAAAAATAAAGATGAGAGTATTTAAAAGTTATGTTTTTACTCCTCTTCTACAGCCGGAGCCTCGTCATTATATGATGGCACAGCCGCCTTACTAATGATCATGATATCCCCAATAGATTTCACAAGTTGATGTGGAACAATAACTCCTTTTGCGCCACCCAAAACTTTATTTAAATATGATCTCTTTGTAGCCCTAACTCTCCATCCAAAAATTTTATTAGATGCCAAAATAGATTCTTCAATATCTCCAAAGTAATCTCCGGAATCTGTATAAACTTCCATACTATAAACATCACTTATTTTTTTAGTCTTTAACATTATTATAATCCTCCTTTTACGAAATTGAGAAGTCTTTTAAACTTTATATACTTTTCTTTTCTAAAATGCAATATAATGGTTTAACTATAATAGGGACATCACATATATCAAAACAGAGTGTGAATGATGTAAAAGAGCATATTTTAATTGAAAAACCAGAAATCATAGCAATTGAATTAGACAAAATAAGATTATACTCATTATTAAACAAAAAAAAGAAATTAAAAAGTGTAGATTTTAGAAAAATTGGGTTTACTGGTTTAATTTTTAATTTTATTGGAGCATATATTGAAAAAAAACTAGGAAAGCTAGTTGATACAAAACCAGGATCTGAAATGCTAGCAGCAATAAAATTAGCAAGACAAGAAAAAATCCCAATTTCACTAATAGATCAAGATATAAGAATAACATTAAAAAAAATAACAAAAAATATTACCTGGAAAGAAAAATTTAGATTTCTAAAAGATTTATTCTTTAGTAAACAAAATAAAAAAGAATTAAAAAAAGTGGATTTATCAAAAGTTCCAAGTGAAAAAATAATAGAAGAATTAACAAAAGAATTCAAAAAAAGATATCCCACATTATATAAAGTATTAGTCACAGAAAGAAATCAAATAATGGCAAAAAACTTAAATAAATTAATAATTAATAATAAAGATAAGAAAATATTAGCAGTAATTGGTGCAGGGCACAAAAGAGATATTGAAAAATTATTAGAAAATGCAAATATATAACAAAAAAGAAGTGTTGAATTTATTTATAGGAGCCTTAATACTTGGATTTGTATTTTCTGCAAGAAGTTGGGGTTATTCTACATTTAATTTAGGAATTGGATTAACACATTTATTTAGAATGTTTATACTATCATTAATAATATTATTAGTATATCAAACATCTCATAAACTAATTGCTAAAAAATATCATGCACATTCTACATTCAGATTATGGCACTTACAAAGATTTTGGTTTACAAAAAATTCAAAATTCAAAAAATCAATTCCTACTGGAATAATACTTCCTTTATTCTTTTCATTAATTTCAAATGGATTCATAAAATTTGCAGCAATAGGAAGTTCAGAAGTAACATCAATAGAAAATAAAAGGATAGGTAAAAAATTCAAACATCTAACTGAAAACGATCTAGCAAGAATCCATTTAGTAGGGCCATTAACAATATTATTACTTTCATTAATTTTAATACAATTTCCAGGATCCAATGAAATGGTAAAAATAGCTTACACTTTAGCAGTATTTTCTATGTTTCCATTTTCTGGATTAGACGGTGGAAAAATATTCTTTGGTTCTTTACCATTGTATATCTTTGGAACAGGATTTATAGTTTTAACAGCAATTTTAATGCAATTATTGGCCCCAATTTGGGTTTTAATACTTTCAATAATAACTGCATTAAGTTTAGCTTTAATATTCTTAGAAAGTAATTTTTAACTTCTTTAAAGTGGTTACAACAGAAAGACTTATAAACAGAAAAATTTAGAAAAATTACTAATAAAATGGTAAATTTTCCTAAACATGTATCAATAGAAAGAGAAAGAGAACTAGTCGATTTAATTAAAGAAGGATCAATCGAGGCAAGAAATGAACTAGTTGAAGTAAATTTGAGATATTTCCGGGTTATTAATCATAAATTTGGCGAAGCAATTGGTTTAACCAAAGAAGAAACAGAAGATATTTTTCAAACATTTATTGTAGAATATGCATTGCGTGCAACAAAAAAATATATACCCCAAAGAGAAGAAACCAGGTTTGTTCATTACTTGGGACGATATGCATATAGGAATATGCTAGAGATAGCAAAAAGAGATATTCCGGGATTTAAAGGTCATGTAAAATATCACCCAAGTATTCCATTTTCAACTAAAAAAGATTTAGAAGACATTCATTCTACAGAAGAAGTAAATGAAGAAGTTTTCTATCAAATACCAATCTCTGAAACAATCTCATATACAAATCAAAAAAATCCAGAAGAAATATTGATGAATAAAGAATTAAAAAAAACATTAGAAGATGAAATGGAAAATAAACTTACAGCACCTCAAATAGCAGCAGTATGTAATAATGTAGGAAATAACATGACTCTAGATACTATTGGAGAAATATTGAGCAGAACAAGAGAGGCAATAAGACAATCAAGAGAAAGAGGATTGAGAAAATTAAAAACAAGAAAATTAAAAAAACATCTTTAAGGCTTGCCAAACACCAGACTTAGTTTTATAAATCAAAACAACATCCGAAAATAGATGTATAAAATAAAAAATTTCAAACCAAGATTATATCAAGAAACAATCCTTGATACTTGTACAAGCAACAATACTTTAGTAGTTTTACCTACAGGATTAGGAAAAACAAAAATAGGAATTTTAACAGCAATAACAAGATTAAATCAACATCCAAATTCAAAAATACTTTTCTTAACCCCTACAAAACCGTTAGCAAATCAAATATTTAACGAATTCAAAGAATCAACAGATGTAGAAGAAATTTCTTTATTCACTGGAGCGGTCTCTCCAGCAAAAAGAAAAGAATTATACAAAACCTCAAAAATAATAATTAGCACACCACAAGGTATTGAAAACGATATAATAAATAATTCAATAAATTTAAATGAAATCTCTCTTTTAGTAATAGATGAAGCACATAGAACTGTAAAAGATTATTCTTACACTTGGATTGCAAAACAATATCATAAAAATTCAACATATGAAAGGATAATTGGATTAACTGCATCTCCTGGATCAGAATTAGAAACAATAAATGAAGTCTGTCAAAACTTATTTACAAATGAAGTAGAATTAAGAACAGAAAAAGATGAAGATGTAAAACCATATATTCAAGAAATAAATATAGAAAACATAAAAATAGACCTTCCAAAAGACTTTCTAGAAATAAAAAAATATTTAGAAGATGCATTTAATCAAAAAAAAGTAAAACTAAAAAATTCAGGGTATAATTTAAAATACGTTTCAAAAAAAGAAATTCTCAACTTGCAATTTTCTTTACAAGGCCAAATAGCAAGAGGAGAAAAAGATTTTCAAGTTTTTCAAGCAATATCAATGGTAGCAGAATTACTTAAAATAAATCATGCAATAGAAATGCTTGAAACTCAAGGGTTGAAAAGTTTAGACAATTACTTAACCCCCATATTCGAAAAATCTTCTGCTCAAAAATCAAAAGCTGTAAAAAACATGATCTTAGATCCAAATATAAAATCTGCTTATATGAAAACAAAATTGGCAATAGAAAAAAACATTTCTCACCCTAAAAAAATAAAGTTATTAGAAATAGTGAAAGAAGAAATAAAAAAAGATCCTTCAACAAAAATAATAGTATTCAATCAATACAGAAATTCAGCTAAAGAACTAGAATCAGAATTAAATAAAATAAAAGATATCAATGCAAAATTATTTGTTGGTCAAGCAAAGAAAAATGGAACAGGATTAACTCAAAAAAAACAAATAGAAATAATAAAGGATTTTGAACAAGGAATCCATAATTGTATAATTTCTACTTCAATTGGAGAAGAGGGTTTAGATATTCCAAAAGTAGATTTAGTTATATTTTATGAGCCCGTGCCTTCCGCAATCAGAGTAATTCAAAGAAGAGGAAGAACAGCAAGACACTCCACAGGAAAATTAATAGTTTTAATAACAAAAAACACTAGAGACGAAGCATATCATTGGACCGCATTCCATAAAGAAAAAAGAATGCATAATTTATTAAAAGATATAAAAAATAAAGTTAAATTATCCACTCAACCAACTTTAGATAAATATATTAAAAAAAATGAGGAAATTTTAGTATTTGCAGATAGCAGAGAAGGAGGATCTCAAGTAATTAAAAAAATAAAAGAACTGGGATTAAATATTCAATTAAAAACAATGACTACTGCAGATTTTGTAGTATCTTCTAGAGTAGGAATAGAAAGAAAAACTCCCAAGGATTTTGTAGACTCGATAATTGATAAAAGATTACTACATCAATTAAAAGATTTAAAACAAAATTACGAAAAACCATTAATAATAATTGAAGGAGAAGAAGATATTTACTCAATAAGGAAAATACATCCAAATGCGATTAGAGGAATGCTATCAACAATAGCAATTTCTTATGGAATACCAATTTTACAAACCAAATCTGGAAATGAAACAGCAGAACTAATTAAATCAATAGCAATAAGAGAACAAAATTATAAAGAAAAAGATTTCGGAATTAGAACTGAAAGAAAGCCATTAACAACAAAAGAACAACAAGAATTCATCATCGAATCTTTACCTGGAATTGGACCTTCTTTAGCAAAATCATTACTAAAAGAATTTAAAACTGTAAAAAAAATAATGAATTCAAAACCTGAAAAGTTAACTAAAATAGAACAACTTGGAAAAACAAAAGCTGAAGAAATTATTAGAGTTTTAAATGAAAAATATGAAAAAGAAAAAAATTAATTTTTTATTCTGATTTTTTTGGGGATTCTTCGAGAACTTCACATTCAACATAATTTGCTAAATCAAATGTATTTCTGTGTATTTGAGTTGGTCTATTAAAATACTTCATATCATATGCAGATCCATCTTTTTTAATAGTCTCACCATTTGATAGTGTAACAGAATTATCTGAATAACCATCAACATAACCAATTATTTTTCTATCTTCTCCAACTTTAGGTGCAAATTTAGCATTAGGTGTAAGCCTAATTAACTGCCCATTCATTAAATTTAATTTGTCTACTAAACTCATTTTAACCTCCGATAATATATGTTTGGGAAATATATTAAGTTTATAAATATTTCTATTTGCAACTACTTAAAAGAAGTTAAAATACTTCAGGAATATCTACAATTTCACTTCCAAAACCAGAAGAACCGATTATTTTAGAATTAGAAACTAAATCATAAGCACTAACTACATTCTCTCCACTCTTAACAATTATCTTCTCTCCAACAGCAGGCAAACTAACAATATATTTAGAACCCTCAACAATAGAAGCATCTTGTAAAGGAATACCAGAATCATCATGCCCATCTAAAAATAAAATAGGAGATTTTAATACAACTTTGCCCAAAGACTCCTCATCCTCTCCAATAACTTCAACATAATCTCCAGAACCAAATGAACTATCAATAAATCCTTCTGAAGACTCAACAGAAACAATATCCCA
>JABHMJ010000010.1 GCA_018693795.1 Candidatus Woesearchaeota archaeon
CCTTCTAATTCTGAAATAGTTCCACCAACTAATGTATCTGTAATTCCGCCAGCTTTAATTCTAGTTCTAACTTCACCATCACATACACCCATCATCCAATAATGATCTGCAGTTTGTGTTCCAGAAGCTTTTGAAATAATTCTTGGACCACAAGAATTTACAACATCTGGATTTACCCAGGCTGTAATTGTTATTTCATTATTAACTTGAACATCTCCCATGTTTATTGAATTAGCAATTCCATCAAAATCATAAGCCCCACTTAATTGCCCAGTTATTTGGGTTGGACATGAAGTACAAACCCCATTATAACTACCAGTAACATCACTATAATCTAAATCTAATGTTAAGTGAGATATTAAAGTTCCAGAAACAGTACAATCACTGTATGAGCATCCAGTTGCAGTACATGTTTTTGTTAAACAATTTTCATTTACTGGACATAATAAATCATTCAATGTTCCTGCACCACATGTTCCTGCGGAACATATGTCATTTTCAGTACAAGTAATTCCATCGTCACATGAATTTGTATTTGGAGTGTTAACACAAGTTCCGGCATTACATGAATCTGTTGTACAAACATTACTGTCCTCACATTCTGCATCTAAAATACAACCACAATCTTCATCTGTTAAAGTATCACAATCATCATCTAATCCATTTCCACATATTTCTTCGTCGTTTGGAAGTATTTCACCAACACAACTTCCCCATGTTCCTCCGGAACATGTTTCAGTACCTGCTGAACATTCACCAACGTTTGAACCACAAGATCTTGTATTTCCATCTGTGCAACCAACAGCTGCTGTAAAACTAATTTCTTTTCCATTACTCACTGTTCCATCTGCATCTATTACGAAAAGATAATATGTTTGATCTGAATTTAATGCTCCTTGATTTGCTGAAAATTGTATTGTTGTTCCATCCCAAGTTGTGTGGGGGATTTGAATTTCACAATTAGTGGCTAAGTCCTTATTTTGATTATTACAAATTTCAATTCTTGCAACAGTGTTATCCACATAAACTTCATCCCAATACCACAAACCATTAGCATTATCAGGACAAGCACTACTCACCCCATAATATGACGAAAAGTATATTGAATCTGTACATCTTCCTTCACCAAAATAAAAATTATCCACAATTTCCGATTCTATCTCTAAATTTCTAAATGTTTGCCAGAGTCCATCAGTGCCAAAATGTGCCACCCATTCCCATCGTTCCCAAGAGTCTCTAAAAGGGGTTCCACCAATGCTGCTAATGGCTATATTGTTATTATAATCTTCCCAAACACCAGATCGCCACCACCCACTACAATCTCCTCCAGTTCGTATTGCCGGATAATCCCATCCTCCAGCGTTAAGATTCATAAATTTCATACTGCTGGAACTTTCAGTTTCAGTTCCGTAAAACCAGCCTGTAATGTATATTTCACCATCACAACCATCCGGATAGTTATCCGCCCCCAATAAACTAGTTCCAACAGTCCCTTGTTTAGAAACAATATTGTTATTTCCCCTAGACACATCATCCGAATATACAGGATCAAACCCTCCCCATTCAGAACCAGTACTCCAACGAGGACCAGATATTATTTCATTAATAATTCCCTGCTCAAAATCATCTCGTAACCAAGGTGCAACTGGACTCTTAACACCAAACGAACTTCCAGAAATATTAAAACTATCTCCATGCCTTAAAACACCTAAATTAGAAACATCACCAACATGAGGAACACCAGGAATAACTTGACTAACTTTTAAATTATTTGAACTTTCAATATTAATTAAACTATCTTCATTTAAACTTGCAACAAAAACATACTCTGGATCTGAATCTCCACCATCAGTATCATCAACCCATTCTGTAATCCAAGTTTGAGTTGCAACTCCAGAACTAAAAGTTGTAGAAGCAGGATTAGTTACTGCAACAGGATCTAAATCAACAAATAATAAAAAATCATCTGTGTCAAACAATTCAAAATCTAATTGTTTTCCATCACAGTTATTTCCATTAACTGTTAATGTTACTTGTGTGCCTTCATCGGCAGTTGTTGTACTCCAAGATGCTGATGTCAATGAACAATCAGGAATAACTCCTGATGAAAAACTAACTGGAACACCATTTGAAACTGTTCCATCTTCATCTATTACGAATAAATATAAAGAATCAGTATCTAAGAAAGAACCCTGATTTACTTTGAAAGCCAATACATCTGTTGACCATGAAACAAGTTCTTGCATTTCATAATGAACCTCATATGAATTTCCAAAAGGATCAAAAGAATTTGTATCTGCGATTACAATTCTAGAAAGACTGTCATCAAAAGAAATATCTCCAAAAAGAAATTCCATATCTGGATCAAGGTTAGCCGAAATACTTGGGTCATAACCAATCATTCTTATATGATCATAAATACCATCACATGAACTAAAATCAGACCAAGTAGAAACTAATATTCCATCTACGATAGCCCAACTCTTAACTTCAGAAGGAGAAACATGGGTAATAACTTTAACATGCTCCCATTCGCCTTCACGCATAGAATGAATAGAACCAAAATAATCATTTTCCACCCACTCCATGCAACCATGCATTTCTGTAGCAAAAAGAGAACCAGGAACATTTGCAAGTACAAGTTGATCAACCGTACTTGCATCATGCCATTTACGAAGTACTTTGCCAGATACAAAACCGCCAGGACCTTGGCCAAAATCATGACTAGCCCTAAACCACCAGTCAACATATGTCCATCCTTCTGCATCATTTATATCAAAATTTCTAGCAAAAAATCCTTTTCTCCCATCAGTATCTGCTAAATTTCTTACAAGATATGATGTATGATTTGAATAACGACTATTTTCACCAATATAAAATCTTGGAACACGCCCATATTCATGATTATACCAGGGACAATCTAAACAATATTGCAGGGGATTTCCTTCTCCAACACCATATGTGCCTCTCGTAGGAACAATACTCCCGTGAGAGGTATCATAAGAACTATAGGCATCTATTGAATCAATATTATCAAAAATTAATGCTTGATTGTGATTCTTAAAACCAAAATCAACCCCACTAATACTTATCTGGCTGCCATGCACTAAATTAGATTCAATAGGATTGACAGAAGGAACAGCACTAACTAAATTAATAAATAATAAAATAACAAATAATAACCCCAACTTTTTCATAAATAAATAAGGCTAATAAGTATTTATAAGATTAACTTAAAAAAACTTATAAACATAAACAATAATCAAAACATATGAAACCAAAAATCCCTTTACCAAAAGATTATGATTACAAAGCAACATTAGAAAAATTAGACGAATCTGAATTAAAGGCAAGAGTGATGTTAGATATCTTTAAAGAACTTAAAAAAAGAAAACAAAAAAATCCAGAAAAATGCCCTTGGTGTAATAAATAAAAACTTTATCACAATAATCTATATAAATAAAAAAACTAAAAAATCCAACATGACTACATTACAAGAAAAATATCCAATAATAACAGAATTATTATATGATTTAAGATTAAAAGGAGAAATTTCTTTTATGACCCCACATGGAATATTAAAAACATTAGAACCATATTTACAAGAAGATAAACTATATAAACCAAAAGATCAAAATCAAGATAATGATCCCAGAAATCTTGAGCAACGGGTATGAAAGGGCACTTCACATATTAAGTCAACCCTTACACAATGAAAATTTATTATGGATTCTTGTACCTTTATTTTTAGCATTAATTTTAATGGAACTTTATTTCGGAAGATATGAAAAAGAAGAACTAGGATGGAATACTGCTTTCGGGAACTCATTAATATTAATTTTCGTATCTGCAAATTTAGTAAACCATTTAATAAATAACAATTTATGGACAGATCCAGTTAAAGCAGGAGTAGTATTCACATTATTAATTTTAGGATTCATATTAACATTGCTAGATTACTTTCATGCACTACCTGAAAAATTAGCATTCACCGTATCTTCAAAGTTTCCAATAAGTTTCATTGCGTTTTTAGCAATATTATTTGTATACATAGATATTCCAATAGATACAACAACACTACTATCATTAGGACTAATATTTATAGCAGCATATCTAATAATTTCATTAGTTCATTTCTTAACCCCCACATTTCATGGGTTAATGTCTCAGGAAGTTCCTGATCCAGAATAAAAAATTAAGCTACCCTTTCATCAAGGGCATTTTCAGCTTGTTGTTTTGCAGCTTCTTGAGCTTTCTTTGCTTCAGCTTCTAAATCTACACCTAAATCTTTCAAAGCCTTCATATGTGCTTGAATTAACTGATCAACAACTCCAACCATTTTAGCCAATTCATTTCTTTCATTTCCCAAAGTATTTAATGCACCCTTATGGAAACCAATTAATTCTTCTTTACTCATATTTTCTTCAACCATTTTTTAACCTCACTTATATTTTGTTATTTGTTTTATTATTGCTTGCGAAATAAAATCTTCTTCATCAGCAAACAACCCAGTTTTATCAACAACAGCTTTAACACTATTCATCAATTGTTTTGGTATTTTTATATCAATCACTTCCATTTAATCACCTCTCAAACATAATAGAAAAAAGAGACGCCAACCATTTATAAAGATTCTTATCAAAATCTATTTTTTATGTTTTCTTTTAGGTTTAGTATATTCCAATACAATAAAAAATAGAATAACAACTAATAAAATTAATAAAATATTACAATAATTAAAACCTTCAACAGAAACTATTTCAGGATCTTCAACTAATAAACAGCCTGCATTCTCTTGGCATATATAATTTTCATCACAACTAGTATCTTCAGACCAATCTAAACAAACATCATTATCATAATATCCGCATCTTTTATACACTAAATCATTAGAACAAACTAAATTTCCTGGATCACACTCATGTTCACACCCATCATCAACAATAGAATTAGTTTCACTATCATCATTTTCATCAGAACATCCAGGATCTAACGGAAAATCAATTAATCCGTCTTGATCATTATCCATTCCATCTTCACAATCATATTTAATAGTTCCACTCCCCCCAGAACCAGGAACTTCAACAGGAACATCAGGTTCTTCAGGTCCACCAATAACTAATCTACTCCCAACAGATGCTTCAGAACTTGGAGAAAAAACTAAATTTAGATCACCAGATAAACATAAAGTAAAATATACAACAAAAACAATCAAAAAAATCCAAAATAAACTTTTAACATTCATTGTTTAATATTTTGATCTGGTTGAGCCATTGGCATCTCTTCCTTTTTTCTTCGGAATTTCCTATATAAAATCAAACCAACCAAAGCCAATACAACAACAATAACCACAACATAAACAAAAGTATAATCTCTTCCACTTGGACTACACTGAACTGAAATCCCCATTGGAGCTCCAACAGCAATAGCAGCAGCAGAACCAGTGCCTGCTTGAGATTCTTCTGTGCTAACTTCAGAAGCTAAAATTTTACCTTCATACTTAACAATTGAATCTCCGCAAGTTTGTTTACACATAGTTCCTAAAAATAAACAATCATTTTCATAAACATCTCCAACCTCGAAACAAACTTCTACAGGAATAGCATCTTCATGAGTAGTATCTCCAACAATAAAAGTAGAATCTCCAACAGATTTTGTAACTCCCTCTAATTCTTCAGAAGGACTAAGCCTTACATTAACAGAATCTTCCCAAGGATTATAAACTTTATATTCTATACATTTTGTTGTTTGTTCTTCAACTAACAAACTATCTTCTTCCCAATAAAGACCAACTCCAGATCTAGCAGAAACTCCTTGAGAGAATAATAAGAAACACACCAACATTACTGCAATAATAGTTTTATTTTCCATTTTATTATATACAACCAGTAGTTGTTTCAACCCCCTCAAACCATATAATATTACTATAAGTTCCTTTTTGCTGTCCAGCATCAACATCTAACCAAAATCTATAATTATTTTGACTACCTGGAGCAACAGTAGTACTTCCTAAAACATAATTTGTTGTTAATGCAGATCCAGGCAAGGCAGGATTATTAATATCATTTAATGTAGAGTCATCCCAAACATAATTCGCTAAAGGAATTGTATCTAATGCAGGATTTGTTAAAGGGCCATCTGTTTTTAAACAAAAATCAACATTTACATTTGAATCAGAACTTATTGCTATATCGTATCCTGTCTGATCACCAACATCAAAATTAGCAGTTCCATCTTGAGCTGTAACCGGCAAATTTTCAATAGTACCAAAATCAATACCATTACTCAAATCAGTTGATAAAGACAAAGCAAGATAAGCAGAAATAGTAACAGAAGATGGAGCAGAAGCTTCAACAGCCCTACCTGTTATTGGAACAGTATTATTTCCATCAGAAGTAGTATTAGTAAATAAACCAAAAACAGCAACTACAAAAACCAAAATTAAAACAGATAAAGTAACATTTTCTCTTTTATTAGATTCTTTCCTCTTTTTCTTAGGCATAACTAAATTAATGGATTAGTATATATAAACCTTACGGTAAATCTCCATGAGGAACCGCCTTTACATCAACAAGGTTAGAATATAATCCTGGAGATTGCCCACCAGGAACTGTCAAAAAGAATTTAAAATAAACGTTTGTTCCACTAGGTAAATTTTCTCCAATTAAATTATCTAAATAGTTTGTAGTCAAAGGATATTTTACTCCCCCAGGAATACTTCCATCAATTAAACTATAGCTAAATTCTTCATTATTTAATAAAATACTATTCCCTCCTGAAATTAAATTACCATTTGCACGAACATAAATATCCACATTAGTTCCAGTTGCATCTATTTGAGCATTGTAATCTGTTATTCCTACCCCATTATTCCCTCCAGCATCTTGATCAGTAACTGGCAATTCAGAAATATCCCATGCAATTCCTGTTGCCATAGCATTTGACAATGAAACAGAAATAGAAAAAGCATCTAAAGTTGAAAAACTCCAAACTTCTCCAGTAAATTCTCCAAAAGAATCTTTAGCAACAATTTGCCAAAGATAAGTTGTTCCTGGACTTAATCCCCCTAAAACATAAGTGGTTTCAGTTTGATCAGATGAAACTAAAACTAAACTCTCTCCAAAATAAACATCATAAACAATCGAATCCTCATCATCATCTACAGCATCCCAACTTAAAACAACGCCAGTAATTGGTTGATCAATTGCACCATCTATTGGATTTGGATTAGAGATAACTGGTAAAATATTACAAATTGTATTGGGAATACAATTAATCATACATTGTGTTGGGGCAGGACTTAATTTAGGAATTCCAGGACTAAGTAGTGGAAGTCCAGTTTTATCACCATCACTTACTGGGGGGTCTCTAATTTCTGGTATATCGCAAGTTCTTCCATATGTCATTTCGTGTGCACCACAAGTTCCTCGGCCACATCCAACTTCTTCCCAATCAGTACAATCTCCACAAAAAATTTCTTCTGGAGCCAATTGAGGTTCTTGTTGAGATCCAAAGAAATATAAAATTAAAATAATCACAAACGCAATAATTCCAACATACAATTTTTTCATACATAAAAAAAGAAGAAGGAATATATAAATCTTATCGAAAATTTTATATATGGGAAATTCTAAAATTGATTTATGTTAAAAGGGAAAGTTGCAATTGTTACTGGTGGGACAAAAGGCATTGGTGAGGGAATTGCAAACAAATTCAAAAAAGAAGGTGCAAAAGTAGTTGTATCAGCAAGAACAAAAATAAAAACAAAACACTATTTCATAAAATGTGATGTTTCTAATTCTGATGAGGTCAAAAATTTAATCAACGAAACAATAAAAAAATACAAAAGAATAGATATTGTAGTAAATAATGCAGGGATATTCCCTTTCATAGAATTCAAAAGCATGACAGAAGAACAGTGGGATGAAGTAATGAATGTAAATTTAAAAGGAATGTATTATATAACAAAGGCAGCCCTACCATATTTATTAAAAAGAAAATCTGGCAAAATAATAAATATTGCATCTATTGCTGGAACAAAAGTTGGATTTCCAAACTTAGTTCATTATTGTACAACAAAAGCAGGAGTTTCAGGATTTACAAAATCACTAGCATTAGAACTAGCAAAATCAAATATTCAAGTTAATGCAATAGCTCCTGGAGTTATCATGACGCCTGGAGTAAAAAAAGGATTAGATAAAAAAACAATTAAAAATTTATTAATGACAATTCCAGAAGGAAGAGGGGGAAAACCTTCAGATATCGCGGCAACAGCAGCTTTCTTAGCTTCAGAAGAATCACAATATATCACTGGACAAACAATAGTAGTTGATGGTGGCTATACAGATCAATAAAAAGGCCAAGCACTATGTCCAAATTGAACTAATAAATCGAATTTTAAATCTTTTAATCCCAACGGAGTATCACATGCGCCCCAACAAGAACCACTCCAAATAACAAAATTACAATCAACTTTTATTTTTAACTCTTTTACAATTTCAGTTGCCTCTGGTTTTAAACCATCTGGCAATTGCAAACAAACTAATTTAGCATTCTCTTTTTTTATTTCTTTTACTAAATTATCTATTTCTAAATCATATTTCATAATATATTTTGAAAAACTAATAGCTTTTTAAAGCTTACTTAATGGATAAATTAATGGAATATAGACATCCATGCGGACTTTTAGAAGAACAATCAACTTTAGAATTTTCTACAACTGAAGATCCAATTCCTTGCATTTACAATGATTTATGCAACATAGAAGGAGTTCCATATAATTATGAATGTACTCAAGAAGAAGGATGTCCAGTAGATTGCCAAGAATTCTATCACATGTTACAATCTAAATTAAAAGGGATAGAAAATGGGGCAAATATTTTAGAAAAAATAGTAGATAAGATGAAGAAAGAAAGAGAAAAAGAAGGAAAATTAAAATTAGAAGATGAAATTCAATTAAAAAGTATACAAGACATGCCAGAAAGATCCTAAAAAATATTTACACAAATTTTACTAACACTCTCTATCTTTTCTTTTTAAAAAAATTAAAAGATTTTCTTCCAGTTTTATGTTTATAAATCAAAAAGTATGTTACACAAGCTACTAATATAATCACAACCCCAATTAAAACAAAATAAAACCATTCTAATGAACTAAGTAAAATTATTGTTCCCCAAACTGCAAGTCCAAATAATATTATATAATCAATAACAATATTCCATAAAGTTTTTTCATAACTATAAACAACTTCTTCAATATGTTCAAATACTAAATTAGCAGAACCATTTGATATTGAATTTAAAGTTACTGCCAATTCATTCTGTTCATTTTGATTCATATCATAATATTGTGTTTCGCCAACCAATATTTTTTTACTTACTGGCTCAGAAGATATTACAAGTACAACATAATCTGTCCCAATTTCAGATATTTCTGCTTCATGCAATTCTTCTCCAATAGAAAATGTATTTATTTCATTTTTTTTCATTTCAAAAGATTTTTCACCATCAACAGAAAAATCCCCCAAATCAGTCTCCAAAACCTCGGATTCTTCTTCAACAACTTCTTCATCTTCAATAGATAAAGAGGCACTCCCTCCTCCTCCAGAAGTAGTAGTACTTGTAGTTGTGTCATCAGGAAGATCAATAGTAAAATAATTATAACCAAAACTAGTATTACCCATATTATCTTTCACAATAACACTCCAATTATAAGAACCTGCATCAATTAAATTAACCCAATTATAAGTAACGGGAGTTCCAGAAGAAACAGAGGTATTTGTACTTAACAATGTATCATTCCCAAAGAAATAAACAGTCATACTATCTCCCCCAGTATCATTAACAGTAATATTAAAACAATCAGTTATTGATCCATTAAAAACAGCCAAAGGAAAATAATCTGTACTATTTGCATTATTTATAACATAACTAGAATCACATATAGCATCCTTATTTGCATCAGTACATGTTTCTGAAAATCCATTTGTACCAGTATAGTTATCCCAATAATTCCCTCCAATAAAATTACCCCCAATAATGTTTACACCAGATTGTAGACTTATATTAAAATGGTTTAATGAAAAATTACTAGGAATAAAAATATTATTTGTATTATTAAGTATATTATTAAAAAATATTTGATTAGTTAAATTATTCACACCAGAATTAAAATAAATACCATAATTTGAGTTATTTTCTATTTTATTATTTGTAAAATTATTTGAATCCGCCGCCGCATTATTATTGTAATTAATTCCATAAGCATTATTTAAAAAATTATTATTGCTAATCGTAAAATTTATTAAATCGCCAAATATATTTATCCCCTCTTCAAACATATTTTTTATGGTAGAATTTACAATCATCATACCATTAATATCATTTAGTGTTATGCCTGCTCCAGAACCAGAATCCAAAGTAACATTAGAAATACTTATATTAGTTAAATCATTATCAGATCCAGTATAAAAATAAAGAGATTCTGCGGTACTACCAGAAACATCCACATTATTTACATTAATAAATGAAACATCATAAAACATAATGCCTTCTGCTGAACTATTAATTACTGAAACATTTTCAACGGTAATATTTTGTAATAACTCTTCAAAATAAATAGATGTGGACCAACCCTGCAATACACAATTTACTATGGAAAGGTTTGTAGACAAAGAAGACATAGTTGCATAAATCCCATATTTATTTGAAGGTCCATTCAAGATATTATTCTGACAATCTAATTTTACATTACTAATATTAATTTTCATACAATCATTGCTTCCAGTATAAGTAATATTAGAATCTAACACATAATCTCCAGAAGAAGTAATATTAGTACAATCACTTATAGTTGTAGCAGAATAAACACTTTGAATAGCAAAAAATAATATAAAAACCACTATAAAAGCCAATTTACTCCTTTTCATATATAACAAAAAGCTATTTCTGATTTATATAATTTTCTATGAAATTTCAAATAATTCTGATAAATTCAATTCAAATCCAACAACAGGATTTTCTAATGAAAAATTCTTCAAAACTTTTGGGTTAATTTCGCCAACATATGCAATATCTTTTCCATTAACTGAAACTCTAGCAACCCTTCCAGAAATAAATGAATCATGAACAACAGATTTATATTTACCAACTAAACCTAGCGAGTTAAACAATGAATCTAAAATTTGTCTAGCTTCAGTATAAGATGCGCTAGCATTAGTCAATAACAAACCAAGGCGAACTTTCTCAGAAGGTAAAAAAACATTCCCAGCTTCAAATATTTTTTGAGGAACTTCATAATGTTTATTTGAACGCAAAACATCTAATAAACAAGGAATCATCCAACTTCTCATTACATTATATTCTTCATTCAAAGCATTCTCAATTTCAACTAGTTTCAAAGAAATCCCCATATTTTTTGTCTGATCATCTTTTTTAGCTAAATTATATGTATTAGTTTCCAAAAATCCAAATCCAGTTAAAATGTTGCAAACTTTATTTCTAAATTCTTCAAATTTATTTTCTTCAGCAACCCCGCCAAAATCACTTATTGAAGCATCAAAATTTTCATAACCATATGCAATTGCAATATCTTCAACTAAATCAATTTGAGAAATTACATCAGTCCTATAACAAGGTATTTTTACAATTCCTTTCTCATAACCATATCCCATTTTTTCCAAATAAGATTTTACTTCTTTCAAAGATAACCCTAAAACTTTATTCACATAATCAATATCAATTTTAACTTTTTTAGGTTCTAAATTTGGATAACTTTTCCCACCAACATCAACAGAATAAATATCTGCCCCCCTTTCAGAAAATCCAGTAACTAAAATATTCAAAGCTTGTTCACATGCTTTCAAATCTAATCCAGTAACATCAATAAATAAATTTTTACTTTCAACACTAACTTTTGTATCTTCAGAATTGATTATTGGTGGCATACTCAAAACTTTTTCGTTTTTATCCAACCAAACTGGAACATCTTTAAAATCTTTAAGTAAATGAGCAAAATCAGTACCTTTTGGATGGTTTTCTAAAATTTCATTAACGCTCATTTCTTTTTTCATTTCCAAAGGAATAAATTTAAAATTTCTAGATTTGACTCCATATGTTAAAGGAAATTCAATTTTATCTAAATCATAAACACCAATAGATAATTTTCTTCTATCTCTACCAAATGTTTTATGTAATTTTTCTTGAACTTGCATTAAATATTGAATAATTAACTCATTTAATTTAACATTTTTAACAACAGCACAAACCGCATGCGGACGAACTTTTTTAACACCTTTATCAACTTTAACTTTGAAAGAACCTTTATTTACTTTATAATGATCCAATCCAGTTTTAATTCCCATAAATGAAGATAATGCTTTTGCAAAACCAGCAGCAGTCAACATATCTGGCCTATCTGGAAAAACCTCAACAACAATTTCTTTATCATCCATACTTTCTAAATCAGTTCCAATCATTGAAATTCTATCTCTTAATTCGGCATCAGAAACTTTCTTTCCAAGCATATTCAATATATCCTTTTTATCTAAAGTTATTGTTGGCATTTTATATCCAAGATTTCATCTCCTTTAATTGTTTTAAATCATTTTTATAAAAATCTCTTAAATCTTTAATTCCATAATAAGGTAAAATAACTCTACCCAAACCAAATCCCCATGCTAAAACTGGAATATCTTTTCCTAATAAAGGCTTAACAACTTCTGGCCTAAATATCCCTGCACCACCAAGTTCTACCCAACTATCTTTTTCTTTAACATAAACATCAATCTCAACAGAAGGCTCTGTATAAGGAAAATAAGCTGGCCTAAATCTAACATCATCATAACCCATTTTCATAAAAAACTCTTTCAAATATCCCAATAAATGTTTAAAATTAGCATTTGGATCAATAACAATTCCTTCTGATTGATTAAACTCAAATAAATGACTCCAATCTAAAGCTTCATTTCTATAATTTCTTCCAATACTAAAATACTTTACAGGCAAATCCTTTTCTTTCAAATTAGCAATAGTTCTAGCAGACAAAACAGTAGTATGCGTTCTTAACACTGATTTCATAGCTACTTCTGGATCCCATTTATATTTCCACCCTTCTTCATGTTGTTTTTTAACAGCATCAACTATTTTTTTTGAAGGTAATTTGGATTTTCCTTTCAAGAAAAAAGTATCTTGCATCTCTCTGGCAGGATGATCTTGTGGAACAAATAAAGAATCAAAATTCCAAAACCCACTATTAATAACAGGACCGCTCATTTCTTTAAATCCCATACTCAACCAAATCTTCTTAGCATGATTTTTTGCTTCATTTACAAAATGCCTTTTGCCAGGATAAATTTTAGGAACATTAATTTCAACATCATATTTTCTAAATTTCTTTTTTTCAAAAGAACCATCTCTAATCATTGCAGGAGTTAAACTCTCAATGAAATTATCAGAAATTTTAGATTTACTTAATTTTTTACCCAAAGCAGTAATTTCGATTAATTTATCTTTTTTTACAACAATTTCTATTAACTCTCTTCTTTTCAACAAATCTTTTAACATATCTTTATTTAATAATTCTTTTTCTTTAGGTAAACTTTCTAAAAACTTTTCTTCAGGAGATTTAGTTTTTAACAATTCTTTTCCTTTAGCAGTAATTTCAATTTCCTTTCCAAATATAATTGCTTTTTTTCTTTTCAAAAATCCTAAAGATATATTTAC
This sequence comes from Candidatus Woesearchaeota archaeon, assembly GCA_018693795.1. GTDB lineage: Archaea > Nanobdellota > Nanobdellia > SCGC-AAA011-G17 > PNOQ01 > JABJPM01. The sequence continues at coordinate 13,722 of JABHMJ010000010.1, forward strand.
TTCTTGTCTAGATAATCCAGTTTTCTCAGAAATTTCATTTAAAGATAATCTTTTTTCTCTTATTGCTTTCAAAAATTGTTTTTCTGGCAGTCCTTTACTTAAATATTCTTTTCCATTTTTTCCAATTTGAACTAATTCAGAATTATTTTTTTTAATTTTTAGGACCCCTTTATTCTCAAACCATTGTAATGCTCTTGAAACTTCAATTTCTTGTAAGTTAGATTTTCCTTGAATTTCTTTCAAACTTTTACATTTAGAAATATAAGGCAACACTTTCCTCTCTAAAGGATGTAAACTCTCAACTAATTCTTTCACACTCATAACAATTTAAAAACAATATTATTTAAAAAACTAATGGTTTCATAAGTATTCAGAAATTTCATTAACATATATATTTCTTTCAATTTCTTCTTTAGATTTTTCACTTGAAAAACAATCTTCAGAAACAGCGGGCGCATAAATCCAAACCTTGGAAGCCTCTCCAACATCATCTAAATGATCTGCCCACTCAGAAGGTCTGCCACAAATTAATTCAGATAAATTCATTCTCCCCTAATCCTGTTAGCTTCTTTTGTACATTTCTCTCTAAAATCAAAAATATCTCCTTGAATATTTTTAAGAACTTTAGCCATCACAATATTTACATCTAAAGCATTCAAATCTTCACGTTTCATAACATAAGTATGCAATAAACGCGCAGTTTTAAGAGAAAAAGCATCATAAGCAATATCACTAATTTCTAAAAAATCACCATTTAATACTCCTTGTTTTGCCCTATTTAATTCACTAATAACCTTGGCATTTCCTAGCAAAAATTCAATATATGGTGTAGTTTGTACTTCCCCGCTCCCGAAATCATCATTACCAACAAAATTAATAGAATTAACTAAACTTTCAATTTCAGAATCATAAAATCCTGAATAATCTGGAACAACCTTACTTGGAGTTTCAGAAAATAAATCACTTGTTCTACTCAATTTATTATAAGAAAAAGAATCATCAGAATTAAAATCAGGCCCACCATCCCATTTTCTAGGTTCGCTTGCCATTTTAAAAATTTATTTACTCCATGCTTGTTCAAATAATGAATTCAAAGTACCAGCAAAAAACGGACTATTAATCCATACACCAATATCATTTTTATCAGTAATTTTTTCATCATCAGTTAACATAAACATCAAATTACTACCATCAACTAAAATAAATCTTGAATTTATTCCATCAATATTTTTAACAGTAGCAATTCCTTTTAATTCATTAATAATTCCTTTTGAATTTTCACCCAAAGGTGCAGCAATTTTAATTTTAACACCATTCTTGGATAAATTCTTAAACATAAATTTCAAACTGTCTACTTTTCTTACTAATCCTTTTTCTGTAGTTGAAATAACCACAGATTTTTTAGCATCTTTCAAAACAGTTTCCATATGATCATATAAATTTCTTCTACCCTTGATTGATCCAGAAACAGTAGAAGGATCAACATGTTCTATTCCATTCTTAAATAAAAAGTCTAATTCAGTAAAAAATTCAGTATCTTTTAATTCTGAAATAGTTTTTACTTTAGTATCAGCATGATCTAAAACAGATTTCTTAACTCTTGAAATAACTTCTTGAGGTTCAACTGCTAAATACTTAATAGGTTTACCTAATTTCATTAATATAAATCCTCTTTTCTCAAGAGATTCTAAAACGTCGTAACTTCTTGATCTTGGTACTCCACTAATATCTGCCAATTCACCAGCAGTAGCTATACCTTTTGATAGTAAAGCCATCCATATTTTTGCTTCATACTCGTTAAGATCGAAAGACGACCTCAATCTTTTTAAAAATGTTTCATTCATTATCATATTTAATCACGTATTTAGAACAAATCTCCCATTTATAAACCTTTCCATATATTGCCATCAATAGGTAGTAAAAATATAATAATCAAAAAAGCTTAAAAGACACTATATGCCCCCCAATATATGAGGCATTATTTGACAATATTCATAATTCTTTTATTAATTTCAACAGCAACTGCAGACCAATTGGAAAATACTGGCGCATTAGATAGAAAATCCGCAGTAATAATAAAACCAATAAATATAACAAACACAACACTAAATATAACAGATTTCAACATCACAGACAATATTACACTAAATATAACAGATTTAATCAATATAACTGAAAATATTACACTAAATATAACAGATTTAATCAATATAACTGAAAATACTACAATAATTATAATCCCAATAAATTTTACTAATTTCACAGAATTTAACCTAACAAAAAACGAAACAATAAATTTAACAAATTCTTCTTTAAACAATACAATAAACATATCAAAAACAATAAATAAAACAAAAATATTATCCCCCCCAGCAAGAGATTCAGAAATTACATATTATTATGTTGGATCAAAATTAATTGCTTCAAAAGATTCTTCTGGGATAAATTATCATTATCAAGACCATTTAGGTTCAGATATTAATTCTAAATCTTTACCTTTTGGGCAACCAATATATATAGAAAATAAATTTCCTTTTACCGGAAAAGAACTCGATGAAGATTTATATTATTTCGGAGCAAGATATTACGATCCAAACATAGGTAGATTTACTTCAGTAGATCCAGTAAAATCAGAACCACCTTATCAATATGTAAAAAATAATCCATTAAGATTTATAGATCCTGATGGAAAAGAAACAAAAGAAAAATATCAAAATCTAATATTATATTCTGAAGCAATGAAAATAAAAGAAACACCACTAATACTAAATTTCCCAACACAACAAGAAGTAGAAAACTATAGAACAACAGTAATTGATTCATTAATTACATCAAACCAAAATAATCATATTATAGATCTAGGAAATGGACAACCAATTTCTCTTCCAGGATACGGAGAATCCACAGAACTTCCAATATTTGAAACAAACACGATAAATACATTATTCAAAATGGAAGTAGCTAGAAATGGTCCAATAGAAAATGTTGTATTTTTTATGCATAGTGAACAAAATAACCCAAGAAATATAGTTTTAGAAGATCCAATTCTAAAAAGAGATACAAGAGAACCAATAAAAAGATTATCCGATGAATTATACTCTCTTCCAAAAAATTATTTTGATAAAGATAATGGACAAATAATATTTGCAATATGTAATGGGGATAGTTGTATCAACGGACAAACATTAGCAGATAGTTTGGGCGTTAATGTATTCCTTTCATCAGAAAAAATAGAATATGTAGAGGGAACAAGTCCGCCAATAGTATATGGACATTTTAATGAATATAAACCTAAAAAAGATTAATGATTATGTTCGCCGTATTTTAAAGAATCAACTTTAGTACTAACAAAATATTGTTTAAATTCAGGTTTACTATTTTCTTCATAATTAACACCAATTAATAAATTAGTTCCAGTTATATTAAAAATTTCATCATGTTTTTCAAAAATAGAATCTAATCCCTTTCCTTTCAAACCAGTAATAGAAACATTAACGATCTTACCATCAGAGTATCTTCCTCCATAAAGAGTATCAACATGAGAACTAATCTGATCATACATACTGTGTGGATTAAAATTTTTTTGTTGTTCAGAATCCCCACTAGAACAACCACCACAATAAGCAGTAGCCAAAGCAGCTAAACCAAATCCAATATTTTTTAATTTATTCATATTAAAACAACAAACAACAATAACTTTTAAAACTTTCTATTTGAAAGTGGTTACACTAAAAATTTAGAAATGGATTTTTTAACTTTTTCTCTGTTCTCTTGATGTTCTTTCAAACATTCTTGAGTTTTCTTTATTGTATATTTCTTCAAATCACCAGTCAATAATTTCCCACTTTTATAATCATCATAAATTTCTTTTAATTTTTCCTCATCATCTTCTAAAAACAAATTCAAATATTGATAACAAACATCAATATCAGGATTTCCACCTTTTTTTCTATGCTCTTCTAAAGTTTCACGTCCACCAGAAAATGCTTTTTTCAATTTTTTCTCAATATCTTTCATAGAATCATCGGTATATATTGCAGAATAAGGATTTGAAGAACTCATTTTACTTCCACCATCTAATCCTGGCAAAAATTTAGACAATATATCTCCTGGTTTAGTTAATTTCAACTTATATGCAACATCTCTAGCCAATTTAATAAAAACATCTTGATCAACACCAACAGCAACTAAACTAGGAATGCCATATTTAACAGTTGGATACAAAATATGTGCAATTTGCATTGCAGGATAAAAGTTAATTCCAATATTCTTATCTCCAGTAAATCCAAAAGCCGATCTTACTGTATTATTTGTGATAGTTTTACCACATTTCATAGATAAATTATACAATTCTTGATCCATATTTTCAAAATCAATTATAACTTCTGTTTTTTTTGGATCAAACCCCACAGCCAATATATCTAACAAATTTTCATAAGCTAATTTTTTAGATTCTTCAAAGGATAATTTAGACTTAAACAAGAATTTTTCATCATCAGAAAGAGGAATAAAAACTCTACAACCAAATTTATCTTGCATTTCTTTAACAAATTTAAATAATTGTAAATGGGCTAACGTAATCTTGGCACTTGGACCTCTTCCAGAAACAATAGCAAAATCTTTTCCAATAATTTTATCTAAATCTCTGTGAGCAAAAAACACATTTTTATCAACTAATCTAATTCCATTTAATTTAGACTTCAATTTATTATCGATTAAAGAAGCCCCAAATTGCTTGATTACTTTATTATAATCAACTTCTCCTTCCACTTCATATGGTGTTAGTTTAGCCATACATTTATCTCGATTATTACTTATTTAAAGATTTCTATGAGAATATTTATCATTTAGATAAAAACAAAAGACAAAACTTATAAAAAGAACAAAAATAGTTAAAATTATTACCGGGGCCATAGCATAACCTGGTAGTGTAGTCGGCTCCAACCCGACTGGTGGGGGTTCAAATCCCTCTGGCCTCATTCTCGATTAAAAACACTTAAAAATAACATTAATTCCCCATTTCTATGAAAAAATTATCAACTATAGCTTTAACATTGGCATTAACACTACCAGCAAAAGCTGAAATGCCAAAAGAAGTATACTCAACAATAGATCAAATTTTACAAACAAGATCAAATCCCAAAACAAAAAGATTAATCTCTTCATTGGCAGACCAATTAGGAGATAATAATGGGAAAACAACAAATGATGAAATGGTTTACGCTTTAGACATAATGGTATCAAAAGAAACACAAAGATATATTTCAAAAAAACTCTTCGGAGAATCAAAAATAATAGATGATTTAAGTATCATAGAAAAAGGAAAAATAAAATTAAAATATCCTCAAATTCCATATATAGTAAAATTAAGGAAAAGATATTTAAACAGATAAAAGAAATTCTACTTTAATGAAGCATAACATGAAAATTACTATAGTTCTTGTATTAATGTTCATAGCAACCCAATTAATTGGTTTAACAATAGTAGATACCTATGGAGATAAAGAACTTCCATTAGGAATCGAACGTCCAGAAGTACAAGAAAATATAAGTTATCTCCCTTTAATATTCGCAATTTTAATTGCAACAGGTCTAGCATTAATTTTAGTTAAATTTGGAGCAATGAAATTATGGAAAGCATGGTTTTTTGTTGCATCATTATATCTATTAACATTATCATTAGGAGGATTTTTTGAAGCAAATATAGCATTTATAATAGCAACAGGGTTTATTTTATTAAGAACTTTCAGATTATCAATAATTTCTCACAATATTGTAGAATTATTTGTTTATGCAGGAATTCCAGTTATATTTGCATCAGTATTAAACATATTATCTGCAAGTATATTATTAATATTCATTTCAATTTACGACGCAATTGCTGTATGGAAAACAAAACATATGATTGCATTAGCTAAATTTACAACACAATCAAAAGTTTTCGCAGGATTAATGATTCCATATGATAAAGGAAGAAAAGCAGCAATTCTGGGAGGAGGAGATATTGGTTTCCCATTATTATTTTCAAGTGTAATTTTACTTAATAATTCATTCCAACACGCAATAATCACAACAATAGTAACAGCAATAGCATTACTATTATTATTAACATTTAGCAAAAAAAATAAATTTTATCCGGCAATGCCATTCATTTCAGCAGGGTGTTTTATTGGGTACTTTTTATCTTTATTAATTATTTAATTGTTCCCAAGCATAAGAAACATATTCTAAATTAGATTTATCAAATTTTTCTGGAAAATAACCTTCTTTAGTGCCTAATTCTTTTTCTCTAAATTCAGGCGAGTTTTCTAATAAGTCTAAATATTTAAACAAAACACTAGCTTCAGTAAGATAAGGTTTTTTTATTTTTTCCCATTTACTTATTCCTTCTTCATAAAGTTCTGCCAATCCTGAAATTGAAGCCAAGCAATTTTTAGTTACATGATTAAAATGACTAAATACATCACTATCAGAACCACCTTCAACACTAGAAACTCTTTCTTCTAATTTCCTAGTTAATCCATTAGATATAGCAACATCCATTTTAACATTCCTTAAATCTTTTTGAACTGCAATAACATTTCATATTTATTGGCACTTTCTTATTTACACAATAAACTGCCTCACATTTCGTACATTTAACATCCATTTTCATCTCCTTCTTTAGCTTTTTTTAATTCTCTTTCTTGATTCTCTAAAATACTATCTATTGATCCTTTATCAACTGGCAATAACACAGATGCTTGTGCAGGAAAAACTGCAGGACGATTCATATATTTTTGACCAAAGTCTCCTTCATATCCAGAAGGTTGACTAACTAAGCAAGGATTTAATTTAATTAATCCATCATTCACAGATTCTAAAAATCCATATGTAGTAGTTCCATTAAAAGAAACAATAACTTCTTGCCCAATATTTTCTTCATAATGGCTATGTTTTTTGTAAGTTTCTGGTCCAAATGTCATTTTAATAATTAACCTCCTCCACTTTCCCAAATTTTGAAACCAAAACCTGTAATCCGTCAGGAAATCCATCATCTTCAACAATTAATCCCTCGATTTCATATATTGGCACTTTATTTTCCTCTCCAGTTAAATCTAAAAATCCTTGTAAAGCATCAAAATCTCTAAAAGCATGATATGTTGAACCAACAACTGGTTCTTCTCCAAATCTATAAAAAGGTCCACTCATTTTAATATAATACCCCCACAAGTATAAACTCAATTTCTTCAAATCTAATTTTTCCAGGATCTGCATATGCAACATTATCTCCTTTGGCTATCGCATACCATCCATCTTGATCATATCCCACATCAATAACCCTATGTGCAATTAAAGAATCACTCCACTCTGCGTTATAGGTAATAACATCCCCAATTTGAACATCAAATTCATCTTTAGGTCTTAATTCGATTCCTGTTGAACCAACATCTAAGAATCCATCCATTGAATTTGTATTTGTATATTTTGCCCAATTAGCATCATCAACATAAATAACAATTTTATCTTTATACACTAAAATTTGGCTATCTTTTATCCTATCGCCAGGTGAAATTAACTCTTTTGAAACAAAAACTGAAGGCGTTTCATAGTTTGAACTAACTACATCATTAGCAAACCACCCTATTGATAACAACATCACACCTAAAATTATTGCTTGTTTCATACAATATTTCTTTGTTTAATCACTTATAAACCTTTCTATTTGTAACTACTTAGAATAAGTAACATAATTATTCAATCAAATCATCTAAATTTCTAGGCAATTTGAACTTAAAAGTTCCATTTTTTTCTAACTTGCCACGCAATCTAACTTTTGTAGTATCATCTCTATCAATATAATAATCAATCAATGCTTCAGCATAAAGATATTTTTTTCTTAAACCTGCACTTTCACTAGAATGGGCAGAAACAATATCATCTCCACATCCTAAAATAACAACCATTTTAGAACCTCCATCAGATAAATCAGTACTTACACTTCCTGGAACACCAGATAATTCATAATAACCTTCTTCACTAGAAGAACATACTCCAGAAACATCAACAGGAACATATTCTCTATTTCTCTCTTGGATAATATTATTAGTAAAGTATCCAATTGTTAAGACTAAACCAACCCCAAAAATAGTTTTCCCCCAACCCATAAAAAAAGAGACATCTATTAACTTAAAAAACTTTACTAAACTAATCGAATAGTTTCTAAATTTTTCGGAGCAGTAGTTTCCATTCGATAAGCTTTATGTACAGAACTAGCAAAATCTAAAACTTTACTTATTTCTCCATGAACAACAATCATTTTTTTGGGCCTAGGAGACGCCCTACCAACAAAATTCATTAATTGATTTCTATCTGAGTGCCCAGTAAATCCATGAATAGAATAAATGTCCATTTTAACTTTTACAGGCATTTGTTTACTTCCTTCCATAAACATAATTTCTTTTTCACCTTGTTGTAATCTCCTACCTAATGAACCTTCACCTTGATAAGAAGTTAATACTAAACTATGTTTATCACTTTCAGATAAATTCTTAAAATATTCAACAGATGCTCCGCCAGTCATCATCCCAGATGTAGCCATAATAATGCAAGGCCCATTCTCTTCTAAAACTTGTTTCATTTCTTTTTGAGAACCAACATGTTTAAAGATTTTACTTAAAAATGGATTTTCATTTTTATGGAATATTGCTTGTTTAACTTTATTATTGAAAAAATTAGGATAAGCAGTATGAATCGCAGTAACATCCCAAACCATTCCTTGAACAAAAACAGGAATATCTGGCAATTTTCCTTCTCTGATAGCTCTCTCAACTATAACCATAATTTCTTGAGATCTACCAACCCCTAAAACAGGTAATAATACTTTTCCACCACGTTCGATAGTAGTTCTAATAATATTTAATAAATAATCTTCAGATTCTTGTCTGGTTGCAGTAACATCATCTTTTCCACCATAAGTTCCTTCAATCATTAATGTTTCTAATCTGGGAAATTTGGTTACCGCAGGAGCCAACAAATTAGAAGATTCATAATTCAAATCACCCGTGTACATAAAATTATGTAATCCCTCTCCAATATGGAAGTGACATAATGAACTCCCTAAAGTATGCCCAGCATTGTAAAATGTTAATCTTATATCTGGAGAAATATCAGAAACTTCTTCATAATCTAAAACAACAGTATGTTTTACCATTTCTTTAACATCAGCAGAACCATATAATGGGGCCTTATTTTCTTTTTGACCAATAGATATCATATCTAAACATAATAACGCTGCAACATCTCTGGTCGGGGCAGTACAATAAACCGGACCACGATAACCATATTTAAACAATAATGGAATTAAACCACAATGATCTAAATGTGCATGACTTAAAACAACAGCATCTAATTCTTCGATCTTCAGCTCAGAAACATCCATATACGGATATTGATCTTGTCCTTTTGCAGCAACATTAACTCCGCAATCTAATAATATTTTTGATTCATCAGTTTGTAATAAAAAAGAAGATCTCCCAACTTGTCTAGAAGCTCCTAAAAATGAAACTCTGGCATAGCTTGTTTTTCCTTCTTTTCTTTTTGAACCATAAATTCTCTCTCCAATTTTATTTAAGAATTTTTTTCTATAATCATCATTCTCATATAAAACATTTCTAACACTTTCAATTAATCTAGATCTTATTGACGGAATTCTTTTAACTAAAGGAACCCAATAAACTTTTGATTTAATTACTTTCAAATTTTCACCAGCTTTTCCAATTGCAACTCCTGGTTTTTCAGCTTCAATTATAACTTGAGATCTTTGTGGATCAAATATAACATTCAATTGGCCGGCATCACTAGGGATTATTTTCCTAATTTCCTCTTCTGCTTTTTCAACAGAAACAGGAATAGAAGTATCCGCTCTCAATTCAACTCTTTTCTTTATAGTTGACACTATTTCTTTAATAACTCCTTTATTATCTAAAAAGAAATCTTTATTCTTAGTATACATTACGATATTTGCACCTTCAAATGTGATTGTAGTTACATCTGCATCTTTAGGCAACATATCCTTTACTTGTTCTATTATTTTTAAAGCCATTATTCTCTTAAAGAATTACTCTATTTTTTTAACTAAATGTTGGGTCTCAATTTTATGAGCCCCTTTTTCAGTTATAGTAAATATATCAATACCATCTCCAGTAGGCATATCTCTTTGAATTGCTGAGCTAATTGCTTTTTTAGCCATAACAACACCTTCTGCAACTGATAAATCTTTTTTGTATAATGTTTCCAATACTCCATATGCAATTGGAGAACCAGAACCAGTTGAAACATACTCATCCATTTTACTTAATGAACCATCTACACCAATATCATATAAATGGTATCCATGAACATCTCTTCCACCCAATAAAAATGAAACAATTCCAGGAACCATACTTGGTTTTCTTATATTTTGATAAAATATATTAGCTAACATATTTGCTGTTTCTTTCATTGATGGTTTTTTAGCATTTCTTATTGTTTTTAATCTTAATTCAGCTTTTGATAATTTTAATATTAATTGAGCATCAGAAACCAATCCAGCCATAGTAATAGCAGAATCATCATTTAATTTATGCACTTTATCTGTTTTATTGTTAGCAACTAAATATCCAGCACTTGCTCTTTTATCTGCCGCTAAAACAATTCCATCTTTGCATGCAATACCTACAGTAGTAGTTCCTTTTTTAACCGATTTTTCAATGTTTTCGTTCATTTAAATTAACCTCTCAAGAATGAGTTTTAATTATAATACAAATAACTCATTTATAAGCTTTTCTAAAAAAAGGAAATAAACTAATTAATGGTGCCATTGAAGGAAACCTTAAATTTCTTTTATTTGGATTATCCCTCTTTTTTGAAGAAGGCATTTCTTCATCTGGAGTTGGAACATACGTTAAATTAGGTCCAATAACAAATTCGTCAAAAACAACCCCATTAGGATATCTAGCTTGTATCAATAATGATTCTTCATCCCCAACTATTGTAACATAATTATAAGTTTCTTCAGAATATTGTCTAGTAGCAAAAGGATAATCATGATTTAAATTTAATCTATGTGGGACTCCACCAGATCCACCACTATTAACATAATGCACTCCATCAATATAAAATCTCTCATACGCATGTATGTGCCCTCCAAAAACAATATCAACATCATGTTCTATAAAATAAGGACTAAAATCTCTCACCCACATAGCGGCCCCACGACTACCAGAAGTATATCCTGGTCTATGAAAGATAACAAACTTATATGTTTTTTCTGAAAATTGATTTAAAGTAATATTTAACCAATCTATTTGTTCTTGTACCCCAACTGCATTTGATTCTACACTTGCAGAATCTGCATCTAAAATTAAAAATATTGCCTCTTCGCTTTCAATATAATAATATTTATCATTACCTCTATCATTAGGCAAATGTGGGAAATATTGAACATAATGCTCAATTCCAATCGCTGCATCATGATTTCCTATCGTAGGATAATAAGGATAATTTTTTACTAATTTTCCAGCAATTTCATGAAATATATTCCAATTATTTGGACCACCCCATTGCCCATGTACAACATCTCCAGAATTAAATATCATATTTGGTTTATGTTTTGAAATTCTCTCAACTATTTCTTTATGTACAGATTCAGCATCTTCATATCCTGCATGGGTATCTCCATGAACAATAAAATCAACAGGACCATTCGTAACTTCTGGCAAAGGAGAAACTATATTTCTGGGCTCTCTTATATTTAGCCCATTAATATCAATTCCTTCTATAGCACCAACTAAACTAATACTGAAAACCATTACAATTATCCCGTAAAATGTATATTTATTCATAATATTAACCAAATCATTTTATTTATAAACGTTACTTTTTTCTGAAAATTCTTCCATGCAAATAAAAAGATATTCCAACAACAAAAACAGTTAAAATAAACACAATCCAAACTCCTCCCATTGCATAACTAGGAGATAATAATATTTTTTCAGCACCTTGATATTCATTTAATTCTGCAGCAGATTTCTGAACTCCATTTTCATCATTTTCATCAATTACAAACTGATCAACCCCTACAATTGATGTACTTTCTTGAACAATATCATTAACATCATCAGAAGAACCATCGCTAGAAGTTGTACTATAATCTGGAACACAGCAAATTAATCCATTTCCATATTCAACTTCACACTTTCTATCATAATTAGAATTATCATAATAAGAATAACCATCTGAACAACTATCAGTACAAACACCATTTACACTTGCACAATTATTTTGTAAAGTAACACCACTAGGACTATCATCAACATAATCCTCACAACCACTAGTATCATAAGAACAATCACTACAACTCACACTCCCAGTATCATACCCAAAATCACTACAACTTTTATCAGAAACAGACCCATCGCATTCCTCTCCAGAATCAACAACCCCATTCCCACACAATTCTTCAACACACTCATTACTTTCACATGAACTTCCATCATCACATCCACAATCATCACAACAATCTGAACTACTTTCATCTCCTTCACAAAGTCCATCTCCACACGTTGGATTTTCACAAGTACCTAGTTCGAAAAGTCCTCCATCTTCAACACAATGAGCAGTATCATCAGGACACCCACAAATACTACAACCAGCTACAATAGTACAAGAATCTCCATCTTTAAAACAATACCAAGGTTCATCACCATCCACACAAGAATCCGCGGGAGTTCCATCTGCACATTCCGTACATCCATCTCCTCCGCCATCAATTACACCAGCATTACCAGTAAAAACATTTCCTAAATTAGTAAAAATCAATACACTAACTAAAAACAAAGACACTAAAATAAACATATCACGTTCTTTCATAAAAATAAAATGACGTTTACATTTATAAAGTTTACTTTCTCTTTTTAAACTCTCTAACAGTATAAGTAAACATAAACACTAAAGAACCAAAAATTATCCCCACAAATAATAAAAATTCTTCTAAAGTATATTCTTCTATTTCATTTATTGGTGCAAATTTAGGAGATTCAAAATAAACTTCTTTTGTTCCTTCAATTTCATTTTTTACTAATCCTTTTATTGAAGAATCAACATATTCCTGAACATTAATATCAAACGTACTTAGTTCTATATTACTCGCAGTAACAACAACATCAATAACTCCATCCCTATCTAAATCTACCTCTTGAGATTCTCCATCATATAATCTTAATTTAATTGGATTGGAATAAATAATTATATCTATATATCCTCTCCCATCAGAAACACTATCTATTTCTATTATGTGCTCTTCCATTTGATTGTCTGAATCTTGAGTTATTTCAAAAACTATTTCATCATTTCTTCTTAATCCATCCCAACTAAATGAACTATAACTTGTTTGTACTTGATCATTAATTTCAGTTTCAGTTTCAACAATTACCGCATCATCTGCCCCATAAGACCTGCTCGCACTTCCTCCACTAGGATCTTGATTACATGTCCCATCACTTTGACATGAAAATCCTACATCACATGCACAAGTTTCACAAACATTAACTAAAGTTCCATTTGCATTACAATAACTTGGTGCACCACCTGCAACACAAGTACTTATACTAGTTCCATCTGAACATGTTGATGGTGCCGGCGCAGTACAACTTCCAGAACCTAAAACCACTTCACAAATTAAACCAGCAGAACAAGCTGGAGATCCAGTAACATTATCACAATCGGCTGGACAACCATTACAAGTTTCTTCTCCGCTATCACAAGTTCCATCACCACAAAAACCAGTACAAGAAGAATTATCAAAAGAACATGAAGAACAAGCTAAAGTTCCACTATAAAATCCAACATCAGTACATGCATTTCCACCTAAAAGTGCACCATCACAATCCTCAGAAGGATCTAAAAAAGAATCCCCACAATAATTTAAAGTTCTACAACAAACTCCTGGCGCAACACAACTTCCGCCATCAGCATAAGTTTCAGTCGGACCACTACATAAATTATCTATACATGTTTCCCATGCCTCATCTTCACAATTAGCCACACCACCACCAGCCATACCAGTATAACCCTCATATTTTTCAGAAGATAACAATAAAAATCCAAAACCAGACAAAACAATCAAACTAATTAAATAAAAAACAAAATATTTACTATTAAAAAATACATCCCTCTTCATAAGATAAATTTCAACTTAATTATTTATAAACGTTACTTTTTTCTAAAGATTCTTCCATGTACATAAAAAGAAATAATAATAATAAAAACCGTCAATCCAAACACAATCCAAACACCACCCATTGCATAACTAGGAGATAATAATATCCCTTGCAATCCATTTTCTACATTATAATTAACTGGAGAAGTTTGAACGTTTTCACTTTCATCAATAATATAATCTTCAACATTTCTTACATTTCCACTAGTTCCATCAATAATTTCCTCATTTTCAGAAGCCACATAACTAGGGACACAACACACTAACTCCTCTCCATAAGCAATTTCACACTTTCTATCAAAATTTGTATCCCCATAATGTATAAATTCATTAATACACTTATCTGAACACACCCCGTTTACACTAGCACAAGTAGTCGGAATTGCAGTACTTTTATCTTCTTCATTATCATTAGCAACATTACTACAACCACTTGTATCAAAAGATAAACAATTAGAATTACATGCTAAAGATCCTGAATTATATCCTTGAGTTATACAAGTTTTTGAATTTAAATCACTACCATCACAAACTTCTAAACCTTCAACGAAATTATTATTGCAAGCAGAAGGAGCCTCAACAACAGCACAACTCCCAGAACCAAAAACAACTTCACAAATCTGGCCAACAGAACAATCTGCTTGTTCGCCTTCACAATCACTAGAACAGCTAGAGCAAGTTTCATCTGCATCACAAGTTCCATCTCCACAAGAAGAACTCTCAACTAAAACTAATTGGCAACTATCATCACAATAACTACAAGAAAATCCAGGACTAGGAACGCAAACTTCTCCATTACTTGAACCATAATCGCATTCCTCCCCAGAATCAACAACTTCATCTCCACAATAAGAAATATCTATACAACAAATATCGGGTGCAATACAAGTCCCAGAATAAGGTTCTTGATTTGATTGACTACAAGTAGAATCACAATAAGCAGGAGCAGTACAACTTGTACCGGCCATTCCAGTAATCATTTTAAAATCATAAATTAAATATCCCACAATATTATTAAAATCATAATTTACATTATCAAATGAAAAAGAAGACACATAAGGACTAATAAAAAGTAAAGAAATCAAAACAACCGTTACTAAAAAAGTTTTTCCTTTCATAAACTATCACCAGTAATATATTTTTTAAATTTCAATTTTATAAGTCTTTTCCATATTTAAATTTTTGATGAAGGAACCATAAAAATATTTGGATATGAAATTCCTTTTTTATTTAAACAAATACCATTAGTGCATCCATATGTACAAATAGAATCTGAATATACAATATTATCTCCATTACAAGAGTATTGTCTTAAAGATCTTCTTCCATTACATTGATCTTCTTCATTACCATAAACTCCATTATAATTAGAAACTATTCCTTTTATTTTCAAATCATCTAACTCATCACTATCCTCACAACCAGTAGATTGATAATTAACTTCTACATAATTTGTTGGATTTGTTACTCCATTAAATCTATCAATACCCCTAACATTAAATGTATAATCTCCCCAACCTAAAATTTCACTATGGGTGGCATCATATTGTTCAGAAAACTCATCAAACAAACCATCAATAGCAGAACTATTAATCCAGCTTCCATTATTTAAATTATATTCAACATTCGAAATTTTATTAATAGAGACATCAGAATAATAAGAATTTGGAGAAGGATAAACATCAGAAAATACATCTCCCATTATTGAAAAATAACTACTACTTTGTATTCCTGTAAAAAAACTAGTAACATTAGGTTCAAAATCAACGATATCTAAAATGCCATCACCGTCACTATCAACCCAACCAATTTGCCCTTTTGCATATTCATCAATTAAATTATTTGCAAACGGTGAAGTAATTGATTTCATTATAGAATCTTCAGTTAATGAACATCCATTTATGCAATTTTGATTTTGATAATTCAAATAACCAACATCATCAGAACAAGAACAAGAACCATATTGATCTGCAGCACCAAAAATATGTCCAACTTCATGTGCCAAAACAGCATCCATATTATTAATTCCATATTCAGTATCATATGTCATAACTAAATATGGTCCGCCACCATCCCCATTCATTACAGCAAAAGCAAAATAATCATCAGCAAACTTCCCATCTTCATCATTACTCGAATCAACAACAAAAACTGCAAATCCCCAATCAGTATTTTTTAGAGATTTTTGATCATTCACAAAATCATAAATACTATCCATATACGCGCCAGTGAATGGATAACCCAAACTTTCCATACTTTGCACAATCCAATAATCAATATGATTAGATTCAATTGGTTCATCAACAACACTAACTTGATCATTCCAATCATAAACAAAAGTCAAATCAGCATCTGGATTATTAAAAGACCACCAATCTAAACCATTCATAATTTCAGCATGAACTTCCGCAATTTCATCTACAGTCCAATCTTCAGAACCACCCACACTCTCTGGTAAAATAACAGAAACACTAACATCTCCAATCATATACAAACTAGTATCAGTAGCCAATGCACCTTGAGGCAAAGATTTTTCAGCATTATATTCTTTCTTAGAAAAATCTCTAGCAAAAGGATCATCTTCAAAAGAAACAACATCATTCATAATTGGTTCCAATGAATCATCAAAAACTCTTTCAGAAATAGGCAAATTTTTCCATTCTAAATTTTTTTCCCAAACAGAATAAATATTTTCTAAACCTTCAGGAGATTCATCTCCAGAATAATAAACTTTAAAATTTTTAAAATTATAAGGTATTTTTCCAATCAAAACTTTATCTTCAAAAAAGATATGATTTATTTTTCCACCAGAAGCCTCAATTTCACTTCTAGCTAAATTAATATCTTCAGCAATAACAAAACCCTCAACTAATTTAACTGGAGATTTAGTATCAACTTCAGCAGCACATCCAGACAAAGACATAATTACTACAAAAAACATTACAGAAAACAATGTATTTAATTTTGCCTTTACCATATTAACTTAGATTGTTGATTATTTAAAAAAGTAACTAAAAAAGAGGAGAAATATAAACTCCTTCCTCTCTTCGTTTTAAAAATTTTTGAATTTCTTCAGGAGCCTTTTCATGACTCAACAATTCAGAAATATTTACATATTCTTGTCTCACCAAAAATTGATTTCCACGATGACCACAATAAATAATTCTATCTACAAAAAAAGTATCATCAACGCCACGCAGAAAAACCAGCTATCTTATAATAAATAGTTTCTTGGTAATAGCTACCCAACACATTATTTTCTAAGTCTTGTTTTAATGTTTTTGTTTCTGCCATATCATATAATGTTTAAATAACATTTAAATATACTTGTATTAAAAAATTACTCAAAACTAAAAATCTTTAAAAAGAAAAAATATAATTTATGTAATATTAATCCTTCAAGTATCTTCTACTCGGATAATTAAAAGTCCACATAGCCCCATCATTTTCATAAATAATCCTATGTTCTCTTTCTATCCTATTATTTGCTAAATCTGCTTCTAATTTTTCTAAATTAACATTAGGCTTAGATCTGGATAATTCACCTAATAAGGCAACTTCTTCTTTCCACATATCAGTACCAAATCCATCCAATGAACTATGAATATTAACAACTTCTTTTCCATCTGCATAAATTTCAATTAATTCTCCATTAATTGCGGATCTACTTTCTTCATTTTTTACAGTTAAACCAAACTCAAGTAATTCTTCAAGTCTTTCATCAACTGTTCTTTTATCTGTCATCTTAATTTCGGGAATAAAGTAACACTTAAAAAGCTTACTTTTTCTTCAAAAACTATGAAAACAGTAGAAAAACTATTAGAAAAAGCAATATCAAAAATTCCTAAAGAGAAAGTGGGATTATTATTCTCTGGAGGCGTAGATTCACTAGCTTTAGCTTTCTACTTAAAAAAATTAAATTATGACTTTACTTGTTACACTGTCGGCATTAAAGGTTCAAAAGATATAAAAGCAGCAAAAAAACTAGCTTCTGAATTAAAATTAAAACATGAAGTGCGTATAATACCTAAAAAAGAAATTCCTTCATACTTAGCAAAAGTTGTTCCAATTCTAAGAAATACTTCTCCAGTAGATGTTTCAGTTGGTCTTACTACTTACTTAGCATCTTTATTAGCAAAAGAAAAAATTGTTATTTCTGGATTAGGTGCAGATGAAATATTTGGTGGTTATTCTAGACATAAAGATTCTAAAGATTTGAATTCTGATTTGAAAAAAGGTTTAGATAGAGTTTACAACGGCGATTTAAAACGTGATGTTACTATTGCTAACTCTTTAGATAAAGAAATCTTTGCTCCTTTTTTAGATAAATCCTTAGTTGATTATTCATTAGAACTTCCTGCAACTCAAAAAATTAAATCTGGTGTAAATAAATTAATTTTACGTGAATTATTAATTTCAAATGGTATTTCAGAAGATTCTGCTATGCGTTTAAAAAAAGCTGCACAATATGGAACTGGTTTTGATAAAGTAATTACTAAATTAAGTAAAGGTTCTTCAAAAGAAAAATATTTGCGTTCGTTTTTTAATGTTGCTTCACTTTATTCATCTGGGAAAGATAGTACATATTCATTACAATTAGTTCGCGATATGGGTTATAATGTAAATTCTTTAGTTACTATAAAAAGTTCTAATTTGGATAGTTATATGTATCACACTCCTAATGTTGATCTTGTTGTTCTACAAGCTGAATCTTTAGGTTTGCCTTTGCTTGTTGAGAAGACATCTGGTTTAAAAGAAGATGAGTTAAAAGATCTTGAGAGAGCTCTTATTAAGGCTAAGAAGAAGTTTTCTATTTCTGGAGTTGTAACTGGTGCATTATTTTCTGAATATCAGGCCTCTAGGATTGGAAAGATTTGTGATTCTTTGGGTTTAGAATGTTTTAATCCACTTTGGCATAAAGACCAAGCTTCTTATATGAAAGAAGTTATTAAAGCTGGATATAAAATTATATTTAGTTCTATCGCTGCCGATGGTCTTTCTAAAGAATGGCTAGGTAAAGAAATTACTTTAGAAGATGTTGATAAGTTAGTTAAGTTACATGCCAAAAATGGTTTGAATGTTGCTGGAGAAGGAGGAGAATTTGAATCTCTTGTTGTTGATTGTCCTTTGTTTGAAAAAAAGATTGAAGTTGTTGATTCTTCAATTGAGATGGAAAATGAGTATACTGGCAAGTATTTGATAAAGAAAGCTAAATTAGTTTAATCCTCTTAACCTTCTCCTTTACAAACTTCTGCTTAACAAAACTCTCCAAGAACTTACTAGGATCACTAAACTCACGATCCAACTCAACATAAACCTTACTTTTAGAACTCTTAACCTTTCTACCATACTTCTTCTTAAAAGCCTTAACATGTTCAGAATACTTCAAACTAGGACCATAATGCCTATAAGTCTTAGAAAGAGACTTAACCTTAAACCAATAATGCGAAGAATCCCAACCACTATCCTTAACAAAAAAACCATTATAAGAAAAAGAACGCAAAATACGATCATAAAGAGCACGCATCTTAGATAAAGAAACATCCTTTCTACCTTCTAAACCAACAACAGAAAGAACAATATAACCTTTCAAAGAACTAACATCAACTTCCTTAAGTACAAAAGAATCTAAACTAAACTCAGAACAAACCTTAACAAATTCTTTTAACTTCAAAGAAGAAACACCCGCAGCAGCATTTCTTTCAGCCTGAACTGGATCAATCAAAACAAAAGCACCCAACTTAGACTTATTAAGTAATTTCAAAGCAATTCCAGAAGAACTATAATGCTTAGCAGGATCTAAAAATAACGAATCCTTAACAGAAGAAAACTTTTTAACAACCTTATTAAACGAACCATAATGACTAACCAACAACTCACAAACATAACCAGAAAAACCTTGCAAATGAGATTCAGCACCATACAAATGTTGAGCCTTAAGTAAAGCTTTCAACTTTCTAACATCATCTTTTCGTTTCAAACGTTTCTTAACATACTTAACATGTAATGGAGAAACATCCATAACATTAACAGCTAACGAAGCCTTCTTAACATCCAAAACAGGAACAACCTCAAATATAATATCATCAATTACAATATGAAAATAATCTCTAGAACCATGAACAACATGAACTTCCTTATACTTCTTACGTAACATAACATAAAGAACAGAAGAAATATCCTCATCTTTATACTTAGAAAAATTAAACTTAACAAAAACATCTATATCTCTATTCCCAGGTAAATATGTGTCTTTAGCATAAGAACCCCCTAAAAAAAACTTAATATCTCTAGAATCTTTAAACTTAGAAAGAAACTCTTTAACAGTTTTCTTTAACTTCTTCTTCTCTTCCGAACTAGGAACAATATTTAACATATGAATAAACTAAATTAAACATTTAAAAAAGTAACTACCCAGAATAATTAACCTAAATCTTAAAAGTTTAAAAATATTTCTACAAAACAACATATAACATGCACCATAATAGAAATTATAAAAAATAAACCCAAATTTTTAAAATGGCAATAGAAAAAATAGAAGGAACATGTGTTGTTTGTGATTTAGAATACACGATAAAACAAATAACACATTGGGATGATGGATACGGAGATTCAAAACACGAATGGCAACAATGTCCAGAATGTAAATACAATCCGGCCTTAACAAGTGAACTAGAAGAAAGAATAAAATTTTACACAGAAATAACTTTAAGAGCAAATAATCTCCCAAGTATAAATTCTGAAAAAGTTATAGAAAATCTAGTGTCTGTGTTAAAGAAATATTGGCCAACCTAAACAATTTTTTTTGCAAATCTTTACGTTCACATTAATTCTAAAAGAATTATGCACGGTTGTAAAACAACTTGTGAACACTTTTCTAAATAGTTTATTTTATAAATATCAAATAAAATTTATAATTATGAAAAAAGGAATTGTCATAGGATTAATTCTCGCAGTTTTAGGTTATGTTTTAAGTATTGCATCAGAAGCAACACAAGATTCTGCAGTAATAACTTCATACGTAACTGGAGGATTTGAACTTATCTTCTATTTAATATCCATCCCATTAATTTATCACACAGGGAAAAAAATAAGAAAAGAATCAAAAAAAGAAGGAAATCCCGGATTAAGATTAGTAAGTTGGATAATGTACGGAGTAGCAATTCCACACGCCCTATTATTTTTTAATTGGGGATTAATCGCAGCAGGAAACAATCGAATACCAAATGGCCAAATACCTGTAAACTCAGTTATTTTCTTTATTGCAGCAATGTTAATGGTTGCAGATGCATGGAATTCTTACAAACAACATTTATAATTTTTACTTCAAAACAAATAATTCTTCAACACTAACTTTCAAAACTTTAGAAATAGAAAAAGCTAATTGAAGAGAAGGATTATATTTCCCTTGCTCCAAAAAAACAATAGTCTCTCTTCGAACCCCAACTTTCTTAGCTAAATCTTCTTGAGTTAAATTATACTTAGCTCTAAACTCTTTAATCCTAGTTTTCATTTTCTATTATAGTACACCCAACATAATCCAAAAAGGATAGCCATACCTAAAACTCCAATGCCCGTTGCTTCTGAAATATCCTCAAAATACAACCATCCGTTTGAAGAACTCCATCCAATAAACAATATCCAATACAAAGATATCAAATAAGCTTTAGAACCTGCCTTTTTCATAATATCCTCTGATCTTTCATCATGAATAGAAAATCCTTTTTTTACTTCTTTATATTCTCTTTTCAAAAAAGCAATTGCAAACACTAAAACCACAATAGCAATAATAATACTCAAAATACTCCCAACAAATGTTCCATTTTTAAAAGAAACTATTGAGAATAATATTAATCCTGAAGCTAATAAAAAAGCCGCAATTCCTATCGAATATACTTTTAATTTATCTTTCATTTTTCCTCCATGTTAGATTTACTTAACTTTATGTTAGAAATAGATAACATATACTATATAAACTTTTCTATTTTGATAACAAAAAACCACATTTATGATTAACTATTTATCCAACAAACTAATGTAATAACAAAAAAACCTTACGCTCGAACCCTTCTTCTATAGAAATCAGCCAAAAACATATTATCAGTAAATGCCATTGCTGGAAAACCAATTAAAACTATAATCATTAAAGCAAACACAATAACTAACAATATACTCTTCAAAATTACAGTAATATAATCTCCAATATTATAAAATACTGATTTCAAAACCTTAAACTCAAAATAAGAACTCACAGTTTCTTTATTATAAAAATTCACAGTTAAAATTGGAACAATAAATACTCCTAAAAATATATCAGTTAAACTCCCAAACCACGGAAAAACAAATCCAAAAATTTCAACAATTACAAAATAAGCTATCATAAATGGAAGTCCTTTAAAAAACATAAAAAATCCTAATTCTAAATCACTACTAAATTTGAACAAAGGCAATTTCTTAAATTTACCTTTACTAAACTCTTTAACAATTCTAATACTATAACCACTCAAAGCAAGCCAGCCAAAAATAGGCAATAAAATCCATAAAATATTCCACAAACCTTTAGCCCTATTAAAGGGATAACTGAATGCATGCTTAAACTTTAAAGTTCTCATAATATTAACAACTATAATTAATATAAAAGCTTTACGTTAAAAATAGTT
Source organism: Candidatus Woesearchaeota archaeon (assembly GCA_018693795.1). Taxonomy (GTDB): domain Archaea; phylum Nanobdellota; class Nanobdellia; order SCGC-AAA011-G17; family PNOQ01; genus JABJPM01. The sequence continues at coordinate 36,621 of JABHMJ010000010.1, forward strand.
TACTTTATAAACCATTCAATATTTCCAATTAAAAATGATAGAAGTAATGATTCACGAAAGAGATCTTGATAGTCCAGTACAACACCAATCACGACTTGAAGTTTTCAGAAATGTAATTGATGATTGTTTTCCATCTAATTATCCTCTTGAACTAATGCCAAAAACGGGAAATGTAGGACCAAGTGTAGCAAAATTCATACCAGATTATAATTTAATAATAATGTATGAAATTTCTTTTAAAAGAAAACAAGTAGATGGAAAACATCTAAAAGAAAAAATATCTCTAATCACTAGAGAAAAAGTAGCTGCAATAATAGAACAATTAGAAGATAATAAAAAATATTGGAATTCTTATTTACTTAAAGAGGAATAATTAACCAACTCTTCCTTATATGCACGATTAGAATTCTTAATAAAATACTCTCGCTTCATAGCTAATTCCTTACTAGAAAACTCCTCGGAATAAACTAATTCTTTAAACCCTTTAGCCCTAACATATTTTGATCCTTTTCCAGATTTATGTTTCAAAATTCTCTTAGAAACATCATCAGTATAACCAGTATAATAACTTCCATCCAAACATTCAAGAATATAAACAAAAAAAGCCATAATAATTCTAAACAAATCATCTTTTTAACTTTTACGTTACTTATTTAAACAAATAAACAATAATAAAACTATGAATAAATTAACAATTGCAGGAACAATATTATTTGGATTAGGATTACTAGTAGAAATAATATATTCTATCTACCCATTATTTAGTTTAAATGAAGATGTACTTCTATTAGGATTAAGAAGAGGAATGATCTGGATGGCATTAGGAGCAATAATGATATTAATCTCGTTAATAAAAGAAAGAATAGATGACGATAAAGAATTAAAAAAAATAAACAAGGAGGACTTAGAACCATGATTTTAACAACAACAGAAAAAATAGCAAACAAAGAAGTAGAAAAAACACTAGGATTAGTAAAAGGTAATGTAATTCAATCTAAACACGTAGGAAAAGACATAATAGCCAGTTTCAAACAAATAATTGGTGGAGAAATAAAACAATACACAGAAATGCTAAGTGAAGCAAGAGAAATTGCAACTAAAAGAATGATCACAAAAGCTGAAAAACTAGATGCAGATGCAATTATCAATGTAAGATTTATGACTTCAATGGTTATGACTGGAGCTGCAGAAATTCTAGCTTATGGAACAGCTGTTAAATTAAAAAAAGATTAATTTTTATTTAAAAAAAATAAAAAAAATATTATTTTTTATCTTTTACTTGTTTTTCATCAACACAAGAACCACTATCGCAAGCCTTGCATTTGAAAACATGTAATAACAATACTAAACCTGAAGCTACTACTAACCATTTTGTCCAAGCAGCTGGTTCCCATAAAGTAAATACAATAACAATTAATGGTATAATAATTCCCATACCTTTACATCCATGCATATATCTTCACCTCCATTTAAGAAAAATATTGATTTTACTATTTATAATCTTTACGTTAATATTATCTTTAAAAACGTTTATAAATTGCATGAAACCTTCTTAAATTAATGAAATACATAAAACCAATAAAAAATTTAGATGATTTAAAGGAAGGAGACGAAATTCTTATCCAACATGGCAGTATGGGTAATTATGCATTTAGAAATTATTCTGGCCATGGGTATGTTATAGAAGTAAAAGAAATATTTTATGGGTTTCAAGAAAAAGATACTCCAAGGTTAAAGGAAAGAGGGCTTATACCAAACAAAACATTATATTTAAAAGATTATGTTGAATTTCCATTCACAATAGGTTTTGATGAGGAATCCCCAAATTCCGAAATAGTTGATTGGTTAAGAGAACAAGAAAAGAGAGAAGAAAAAAGTATGCCACTAGGAAGAATATCATTAAGTAAAATAGTAGAAAGAAATTAATTATTTAATTCTAAAAACTTTACGTTCACATTAATTCAAAGAATTATGCACAGTTGTAAAACAACTTGTGAACGCTTCCCAAAGGTTTGTATTAAAACCCACTACTCAATCCTAAATCAAGCAAAGGTTTATCATTCAAAATTCCAAAAATCAATGTATCTTCTGCACCAAAGAAAAACTCAATCAAGGCAAACCCCGGAGTAAAAGAACGACGATAAACTGCCCACAACCCCTCATCCTGAGAAGTCACACTTTCAAAACTAACACCCTCTTTAATTCCACGTAAAGTAAAATAAGAAAATCCAGAGGTTTCAAAAGTAAATTTAGTTTTTTCAGCGTTATAACTAATATCAACTAAATCTAAAGATTCCCACCCATCTTCTGTTAATCTATACAATCCAATAGCAACAATCTGATTTAAAACTAATAAATCATTCAAAACATCAAATTCTAATGTAGAACTCCCCGTTGCTTGAATATCATAAAATCCAAAATTAACACTATCTGGAATATCCAATTCCTCAACAAAAGAAGGATGAGTCTCATACTCAACTACACTCTCTAAATTTCCTCCAGTAACACTAACTAAATCAGATAAACTATCAGAAACTTCTTCAATAGGAACTGTTACACTGGCAACATCAGAATTATCAACACAAATACCACCATTACAAATAAATCCAGAACAACATTCAGATTCACCTAAACAACTCCCTCCAGAAATACCAACACATGAAAGATCAACAACATCATCAGGAGAGAAAAATGGAACATTATCTCTATCGCCAGACACTACATCAATAACTCCCTTAAAGGCCCCTCCACCAAAAACATCAGAAGAAGAAACATCAAACAACTCAGAAATTTCACCAACATCATCAGAAACTAAAGCTTCAGAAGTTTTCTTTACTTTATTATCGACAGAATAAACAACTTCTAAAGGAATCTCCAATCTATCTTGTAAATTTTCAACTTTTACAACATCAGTAATTATAGATCCACTTGATAATAATATCTCCTCATCAACCCCTTTTTGAATTAATTCTTTAACTCTCTCACTTCCTTCAATTAAATTATATTCATTCTCTAATTGTCTCCACAATGAACCATTCACACTAGAATTTCCATTAACAACAGGAACTCCATCAGAAATTAAACATATTCCACTATCTCCACAATAATAACCAGCACCACATCCACAAGCACTACAGTCATAAACTAATTCTTTATCAGAATCACAAAGCAAAGGTTTAGTCAAAGAACATTGTCCAGGAACAGAACCATCACTACAAGAATTTGAACCTATACTATAAACACTAGGTAAAGAAACTCCATCAGGAAATACATAACAATAAGCATTTTCACCTTGGCAATTTTGATCACTACAACCAGTGTTAGAATCCGGCCCCAAAGTATTTAAAATCATTCCAAATGGGGCCTGATTAAACCATTGTTCACCACAAACACAAATAGAAGGTTCATTAATAACACACTTTGGCAAACACCATCCAAAACCTCTATTCAAATAACATATCCCATTATCACCACAATCCGCAGTTTCCCAAACACAATCTTCTACACAACTCCCACACGATTCAGAATTATCACAAACCCCATCACCACAAGAAGAACTAGAATCTCCTCCATCATCAGAATTATAACATCCAGAATTATCAAAAGTACAATCATTATTACAACTTAAAGAACCAGAATTATAACCAAAAGAATTACAAGATTTAAAATCTAACTGTCCACCATCACACTCTTCTGCATCATCAACAACTCCATCTCCACACCAACAATCTTCTGGGCAATTATCTCCATCTTCTCCATTTAAACGATTACAAGCACCGTTTCCACATATACTTCCATTTAATCCTCCATCAACACCAGTAGCCATACCAGTAATTAAATAATTATTTTTCACAACAGCAGAACCAATAACATAACTAAAAGAAGCAACTAATAAAAATAACATTACAACAGTAACCATCCTCTCTCTTTTCATAAAATAAAAACTAAATTACTAATATAAAAATATTCCTATCTAAAATCCAAACAATTTGCTTAATCTTTCCCAAAAACTCCAAGAAGGAGGCCCAAACACCGGTTCTTCCCCAATATAAACCCAATAAGCCTCTCCCATAACAACATCAGCAGGCAATATAGAAGAAGTTTCATTAAATAATTGATTTCCATCAAAATCATATCCTGCTTCAGAACTTCCAACCAAATTCCAACCATTAATCAAACTAAAAGTACTTCCGGCAGTGTAAACTCCATCAAAGACAACCTCTCTACTTGAATTAGAATAAACAATATATCCTTTAAATGGTTCAATTAAAGAAATATCATTAATAATATTTTTATAATTAATATCCCATTCACCATCATATGCTAAAACCATATCAGAACTAAATTCACCAATATCGTTATTTGTAATACTAACTAATGGGACAGAAACATAATTCCACCCGTTAACTAAACTAACATTAAATGATGAATTTAAATATCCACAATCATAACCATTACATGTTTCATCAATTACATTTCCACACACATCAGGAGCACTAGGATTAACTGAAGCAGATCCAAAATAATTACAATTTCCGGGTGCAATTTGGCCAATACTTACAGAATCATCTGGATTAAAATCTAACGTTTTAATTCCAATCTCATATCCACCAGAGATATAGGCAAATATATTTTGATCTCCAAGTTTTAATAATTCACTTGCAATATTACTCTCCGCCCCAATAACATTAACAGGGGCAGTCCAAATCCCATTTTCCAAATCATCTGTATAAGAATATACTATTCCATCATGACTCGCAACGGGGGCAGTCCAAAATAAATAATATAATCCATTGTTTTCAAAAATATGTGCAGATTCTGCTTTTTCAGTTAAAGTAATATTTAATGGTCCAAGATCACTCCAACTAATTAAATCAGTAGATTTTGCCATACCGATGACCATAGTACCACTACTCCAACTACTTTCCTCAAAAACAGCAGTTGAATAAACCATATACCAATCCCCACTCGAAGAATCTTTAAACACAAATGGATCTCTACATTGATATTGCCAAGCTAAATCAAAACCATTCCAAGTTTCATTCCCCCAAAGATTCCAAGTTAAATTACAATCGAATAAACATCCATCTCCGGTACTTCCACCACAAGTATTTCCTGGATATTTAGTCCAAGTAATTAAATCACTAGAAGTGGCCAATCCAATTCTTTCTTTATGATTTGCTGGGCCCTCAGTAAAACCATCAGTAACTCCAGTATAATGCATATAATACAATCCATCTACATCATTATAAACAAGAGATGGTGCCCAAACATGTTCATCATCCCAATCTCCAGCACCACTAGAAATATTTAATGCAGCCCCATGATAATCCCAAGAAGATAAATTACTAGAACTTTCATGTCCAAAATCTTTTGAATTATTAATATCAGATTGCCAAGAAGATCCAGGAGGGAATCTAATATAAATGGAATGTAAAGTTCCATTGTCATTTAATAATGCAAAATCTTGTGCAGCATAATTTAAAGTTGGATCTAAAATAAAAGATTCCTGAACAGAACAAGTTTCACCAGTAACAAAATCATAATAATCATCAAAATCATTACAATCTTCCCCAGCAACAGAAGAATATTCTTCAGATAAATTAGCACCACTACAAATTTCTTGAGAAATTAAAGAATAATATAAATCTAAATCATAATCTGCATATCCAGAAAATAATTGATAAATATTAATATCGCTATCATTACAATCAACAACCAAACCATCATCATTTGTTTCCCATAAATAACATTCATCATACCCATCTATATCAGAATCAACACAATCTCTATCAAAACATTCACCAAAAGTACAAACCCCCCCACCACATTGAGATCCATCAAGCACACTGGTATCATAAATACAATGATCAAATAAACAATAATCATTAGAACAAACATTTCCATCATCACATATTGGATCTAAAATAATTTCAGTAGAAGTACAACATGGAACATCAAAACCATTGCACCCCTCATCAATTCCATTTCCACAAGTTAATCCATTCTCAACAAATCCTGGATTTATACTTGAATTAAAATCATTACAATCATTTGAAAGAACAGAAAGTCCAAAATTTAAAACATCATTGTAAAATCTTACTCCAATTCCACTACATAATGTAGAAGAAATGTTTCCACCATAAAAATCTCCATCATTATCTTCATACAAATCTACATATAATGCAAACCTTTCAACATCAGAATCATTACAATCAGAATATCCATTAAAAGGCACAATATTGACAGTATCACATCCATCTAAATTATCTTCAATAACATAACCATCCCCATCAAAATCAATACAATCCATGCCGGGAGATAATTTAATTTCATTATCAACAGGAAATAAGAATGCCAAAATATCTCTAAATATATTATTATCTTCTTCAGCAGAAACTAAGGAAATAGATAAAATAAATACAAAAAATAAACTAAATACAACACTCCACCTCATAAAATAAAAACAAGGTTTTAGGTATATAAATATTCCTATCTAATATTTAAATAACCCAAATAAAAAATTCCAAAATCCTGTTGAAGGTGGTGCAAGTTGTGGCTCACTTCCAGTGTATACCCAATAAGCATTTCCTAAAACTACACTTCCCGGTAAAATTGGAGAAGTTTCGTTAAATAATTGATTTAAATCAAAATCATAACCCACTATAGAAGTTCCAACCAAATTCCAATTATCTACTCCCAATGGAGATACATAACTTTCATTTAAAGTTCCATTGAATAAAATACTTTGATCACTAGTAGAATAAACAATATATCCCTTTAATGGTTCAATAACCCCAACTTCGCTAAGAATATCTTTATAATTAATGTCCCATCCATCATTATATTCTAAAACAATATCTGAATTAAATTTACTAACTCCATTTTCAAGCAATCCTCTCAATGGGACAGAAACATAATTCCATCCAGTTGTTAGATCTAAAATATACGAATCAGGATAAGTCATAACAATACAAGAAGCATCTGCACTACAATCACTATCCCCACAATCTGTAGTTAAATCACAATCATTATTCAAAACATCATTACATGTTAATTCTGTAGCTTCGTAATTTATAACACTAGAATAATCATCAAACCATCCTAAAACACCGTTACAAGCTTGAACACTACCTACACAAACACCATCTTGTAATGTATTTAAAGGTTCAATTAAATTATCATCATCCACCCCAGTACAATCATCATCTAATCCATTACATGTTTCTGTTAAAGGAGTTCCAGTAGAACAAACAGTTTCTATACCAACATTACAACTTGAGGCAACATTTCCTGCTGCACATTCTCCAGGCAAAAAACAACTACTATCTATAATATAATCTTCATCTGTAAATCCATCACAATTATTATCTAAATTATCACAGCTAAAATCTCCTATTTCTTGGGGAGGCAACACAACACAAGTATCTTCCTGAGATCCAGCTATACAATCTAAAATTCCAGAATTTACACAAACTCCAACACCACAAGAAGTTATATTTCCATACCATCCTTCACTAGACCCATCTAAAGTTCCTGCACTACAATCATTATCTACATTGTCACAACTTTCGGTAGCACCTGGGTAAGTAGTTCCAACAATATCATTACAATCATCATATCCATTAAATGAAACAATGCCAGAAGTATCACAACCACTAGCCAAAGATTCAGCTACCCAACCATCTCCATCCACATCAGTACAAGAAACTACATCTGAAACAGTAATAGAACTAGTAAGATTTGGACCAAATTGATGATCTACTGTCCCATCAATATAACATACAGCATCTCTTATTCCAGCACTTCCAATATTATTACAATTAAATTCACAAGAACTATCTGCACCGCCACAAGTTCCTGCAGCATAATTACATGGGCCCACCCCCTCAATAAATGCTTCAGAACCCTCGCTAAATACATCAGCAGTACATGTTACATGTATTCTATTTCCAACAAAAGGAGTTGAATCATTAACAAAAATATCAGTAAGAGTAACTAAACATTCATCATCTCCTAACCTAACGCCATAAACCCCATAATCATAATTTATATCGCAATCATCATCTATCCCATTACCACAATCCTCGGTTTGTCCAGGGAATACATTAATATTTCCATCAGCACAATCATCATATCCATAAAATGGAACAATTCCAGAAGTATCACATGAACCTCCCTCTACAACATAACCATCAGAATCAGAATCCGTACACGCAACAGTAGGTATGGTTCCATCAACCATTATTGTTTGAATATCTATTGCAAAAAGTGCACTTTCATAAATTCTCACATCATCAATAATTCCATCAAAATAATCTCCAGAATCTCCACCAGTATTAAATCCAATCAAAGTATCAACTCCAGTTCCAAGATCTAGATTTCCACCAACTGAATGTGCTTGAGAAGCAACTTCAATCCCATTTTTATAAATTCTAATTGTTACACCATCATAACTAACTGCTAAATGAACGAAACCATCTGTTTCTGAAATACTTCCACCTTCAAATGTATCTGTAGTTCCACCTGCTTTTATTCTAGTTCTAATTTGACCATTACAAATACCCATCATCCAATTATGGTCTGCAGTTTGCACTCCAGAAGCTTTTGAAACAATTCTTGGACCACAAGAATTTACAAAATCTGGATTTACCCACGCTGTAATAGTTATTTCATCATTAACTAAAACATCTCCTATGTTTAATGAATTAGTAACCCCATCAAAATCATATCCTCCATTTAATTGCCCAGTTATTTGATTTGGACATGATGTACAACTCCCATCATAACTTCCAGCAATATCATTATAATCTGAATCTAATGTTAAATGAGCTATTAAATTTCCATAAGTAACCCCAGAAAAGGTACAAACTCCAGCCTGACAAGTTTCTCCACCAACGCCACAAGAAGTACCATCTAAAGCGGGAGCATAAGTTGGATCAATTGGAATACAATAAGTTCCACTACAAAAAGGATCAACTGCTAAACATAAAACATCACAAGAAGGATCTGCTCCAGGCCCAGGAATGGAACATGTAACACTATCAATGCCATCACAATTTTGATCTATTCCATCATCATCTATTTCTGTAGCCCCAGGATAAATACTATTATTTGCATCATTACAATCTCCAGTAACTGCAACATTTCCAGAAGCAGCAAAATCAGCAAGATATATTGGGCTTAAAAGTGCCCCAGAACATATATCTGGTCCAGGAAGATCTCCATAACCATCGCCATCCCCATCTATAAATGTTGAATGGAAAGCAAACCTATCTACATCCGAATCATCACAATCAACATTATCATTGGATAATCCATTAGCAATCAAATAAGCCATAAAAGCCGGATTGGTTTGACTATAATGTTGACAAACACCATAAACAGTTGGTAAACTATCCAATAACCCATGTAGATCTCCGTCTCCATCTAAGTACAAATCTTGAAGTTCCATTGCATCAGCATTAGTATCATTACAATCATTAACATGCACTCCATCTTGCCAACCAATAGTAACCACAGTAGTAGCATTACAAACAGATGAACCTGCCTCTAATATAAAATTATCATTATCCTCCTCAGTACAAACACAACTAGTTGTAACAAATCCCATACAATCAGAAGCACAACTTAAAGTACCATCATTAATAAATCCTTGAGAATTACAACTCTCGCCATTTAAATTAGCACCGTCACAAACTTCTAAACCACTAATAAAACCATCATTACAAATCCCTTGAGATTCAACAATTTCTGTAACATTCAAAGCTCTTGAATAAATTCTTAAATCATCTAGTGAAGCATTAATAAATCTTTCAGGAACTAACCTAGTATCCGCACCAATATGCAAATCATTAATTGGATTATTAATAGAAGCAACACCAATATTATTATTAAATTCAACCCCATCAACATAAAATCTTAAAACATTTTGATCATAAGTAGCTGCGATATGCGCCCAATTTCCAACAATTCCACTAAGAATTGCACCACCAACAAGATCATTTCCAGGATCATTATCTAATACCGGATAAAAATAAAGATTATCTGTATTAGGATATCCATCAAATACGAATCCAGAATAACTTCCAGCAGAATCCTCATTAGATAAAATATTAATAAAATCTAATAAACCATCAGAGCCAGGCAATCCATTAGCATTATTTACATTATCCATAAATGTAGAAAAGTTTACCCAAAAAGAAATTGTATAATTTCCTCCCAATGCATCAACAGGAATTCCAGGAACTTCTAATAAATCATTTCCATCAAAATAATAAGCACTATCGGGAACACCATTAAAACCAGTAGTTAAAACAGGAGTGCCAGCATCACCAACAATAGCATCGTATCCATTAACAGAAGCATCTAAATAATTTCCATCAAAAGGCAAATGCAAAACCAACCCATCATCTAAAGCTTTTCCAGAAGATAATTGGGGGCCATCACCATAATTAAATAAAAAATCCCAAATTTTCTCAAAAATATTTCTATCATCAACTTCAGCAGCAGAAACTAAACTAGTAAAAACAAATAAAAATACAAAAATACCTACAATCACCTGATTTACTCTCATTTTTTAATTCTTGGGACCTGATAATAATCCGGAATCAGAATCCTCTTTACCAATTTTATTAAATTTTGGTTTATCCACAGATAATTTTCTTATTAAAAAGAAAATTCCTACTCCAATAATTATAATTCCTATGATAATGTAAATAATAGTCATAACTCCAGAGGATGCTGTTGCTCTAACACCTGCATCCTGAAAAGATAATCTAGCTAAACCATCTTGTGTTTCTAAATAGCTTGCCAAAACAATTCTTCCATTAATATCTAATTCAACATTACTATCAACTGGAATAACATATTCTGCATCATTAATCCATATTTTTGCACTCTCTGAACTAACTGCATAAATACTAAAATCATAGGAAGATTCATCTATAACTAAAACATACTCTCCACCATTACTTATGATTTCTCTTGATTCTTCTGTAACATTAACTTCACTTCCATCCATGGTTGGTTCCCAAGTTCCAACCACAACATCATCATCGCCAGTACCATCATCAGTACCATCATCATCATCATCATCATCATCATCATTTGAACCGCTAGGTCCACCGGTTGGTCCACCTGTTGGTCCAGGAGGATCTGTTGGAGGGGCGACATAACATAAACCATGACTACTCTCTAAAACTAAATCATTATTAACTTCAATTAAAGATTCATTATATTCTACAATTTCAACAAAAACACCATTAACATAAAAAGAAACATTATAACCATTTGCAGCACCAACAACAACAGCATACTCGCCAGCACCGGAAACTCCTCCATTTACTCCAAAAACATCTGTTCCATTTGTAACATTTGCAGTAATTGAATACCCAGTTTGAACACTAGAACCACATAAAACATCTCCATTAAATAAATTAAAAGTTGGAACCGCATTAACAAACGGCAAAATAAATAACACCACCAATAATAAAATACCTCTTTTCATAGTTTCATAAAATATCTTTTAATATTTAAATATATCGGAAAATATTATAAATAAGCATAATAAATAGGCATTATGATAATAGGTGCAGCAGGAATTGGTGGAGCAAAAGAAGCAGAATCTAATTTAAACTATTTAAGAGAAAATAATTTAGGAGCAGCCGAAGTATCATTTACTCACAGCACTTATCTAAAAAAAGAGGATGCAATAAGAATTGGAAAAATAGCAGAAAAATTAAACATTAAATTATCAATTCATGGTTCTTATTATATAAATTTAAATGCAATAGAAAAAGAAAAAATAACAAAAAGTAAAGAAAGAATTCTAAAAGCATGTCAAATCGGAGAATATCTAAAAGCAACACACTTAGTTTTTCATCCAGGATATTATGGAAAAGATACAAAAGAAAAAACATATGAAAATATAAAAAATGAAATGTTAGATCTACAAAAAACTATAAAGAAAAATAATTGGAAAATAAAACTTGCTCCAGAAACTACAGGAAAAATAAATGTATTTGGAGATTTAAACGAAACCTTACAATTAGTTAAAGATACAAAATGTTCATTCTGTGTTGATTTTGCACATTTAAAAGCAAGAAATCAAGGAAAATTAGAAATAAAAGAAATAATTAAAAAAATAAAGCCATTTAAACAAATACATTGCCATTATTCTGGAATAAATTATGGCCCAAAGGGAGAAAGAAATCATATTCCAATTGATAAAAAAGAAACTAAAGAATTATTAAAAGAAATAAAAAATTTACCTTGTACAATAATCTGTGAAGCTCCAGATACATACGAGGATGCAATAAAAATTAAAAAAATTCTAGAAAAAATTTAACTACTAAACAACCATTTAACCCAATCATCTATTCCTTCATAACTAGAAGAAGAAGAAAATGGAGGTCCAAACAATACATCTCCAACTGCAACCCAATAATTGCCACCAGGTACAAACATAGAAACTGGACTATAAACAAACTCTCCATCAAAAACAGAAGCTGCAAATCCATTTCCTGAAATAGTATTATTCACAGTAAATAAATTCCAAGTATTATCAATTAATGAATATTCAGAACTAACTGGATTTCCACTTAAAACAATGCTTTGATCACTAAGAGAATAAACATAATATCC
>JABHMJ010000011.1 GCA_018693795.1 Candidatus Woesearchaeota archaeon
ACAAAGAATCCAAGATTATGGAAATCAGCCTGCTGCTAATCCGGAATTTGAAGAACTTGGAATTGATTACGTAAATAATTAGGGGAATTTTCGCGTCTTATTTTTACTTTGACTCGCTCTTGAAAAAAGAGCGGGTCTTTTTTTTATTTGTTGGATTATATTTTTAGTCCTAATTTTATAACCCAAATGTTTAAAAACAAAAATTTCGATTTAAGGCAATGGACATTTTTGATACAGAGACTTTAAGAAAAAGTTTTGCAAAGATAAGAGAGGATGAAATGCAACCTTTTGAAATGGCAATAGCAAGAATTGCTAGGGACCTTGGGGGTATAGGTCATCTTGATGAAAAAACAATTATTGCAATTTATAGGATCTGTGATAAAGCTGAAGAACTTCTTAGGGATCAATTTAAAGGGAAGTGATTATATGTCTGCTCTTCTTGCTTTTCCAATAGGTTTGTAGAATTTGTTTCCCCATCCACCAAAAAATAATCTATTATCTAATGCATATCTAACTCTTTGTTTTGTTGGTCGAGATTTAAGTTCATATCCTACTGCAATAAGTGCTTCTATACCTATTCCATCTGGAATTCCAAATAAGTTTTGTATTGTTACATCTGAAAAAGATCCTATCCAATTAGTTGCTAATCCTTGGTCTACCATTTTTAATAAGAAATTTTCAATTGCAGCTCCAACATAATGTCCCATAAATTTTGGTGCTCTGTGATCAAATAATTTTTTGAATTGTTGAGGATTTGATAGGATTACAACAACCCATGGCATTTTTCTTACAAAGTCTTGTCTACAAGCTTTTGCAAGTTGTTCAATTGTTTCTGGATCATCAACCATTATATAAAGAAGGCATTGAGTGTTTCCTGCTGATGGAGCTGTTTCTGCTGCATTGATTCCTGCAGATATCATTTCTGGAGCTGGTTTTTTTGTAGAAAATTTCTTTACTGACGCTCTTTTTAACATCACATCCATGAATTCCATATTTATGTAAGGAGAATAAGGTATAAAAAGGTTTTTGTTAAAAATAAATTAAGACGTCCCGAGCTGGACTCGAACCAACGACCCTGCGGTTAACAGCCGCATGCTCTACCAACTGAGCTATCGGGACTTAATAATATTTTGAGAGAATTATTGTTTTTAAAGTTATTGATATATAAAAAGAGAGGTTTAATTGTCTAATTCATTTTTAATGGGCAGATTTTCTTCTAATCTTTTTCCTTTTTTTAATTTTTCTAATCTTGCGTAAACATTAGATTGTTTGCTACCTTGAACTAGGGAAGTTAAAGCTTGAACAGCATCTTCAATTTGTTCTGCATCTCCAATTATTCCTATTTCGTTGTCATGAAGAGAAATATTGCAATTTGTTAAGTTATGAAGTGTTTGTAATGTTCTTCCACCTTTACCAATTATTCTTCCTCGAACTCTTTCTAGATCATTTCTTTTTGTTATATCTTTTATATCTACTCTTTGAAGCATCATTCCTTCTTGTTTTAGTTCTAGTGCTCTATCTGCTGAAAATCCAGTTTTAATTGCTTCAAGAACTTCTATTGCTAGGAATTCGTTTTCTGCGCTTCCATCTACAAATATATTTTTACCTTTATTGGAGATTTTTATTTTTAGTTCTTTTTCGAGTCTATTTTTGTTCTTTAAAACTTCTGCTGTTCTCTCAATATATATTTCTTGCATGTTAATTATAAGAATTATTAGTTATTAAGTTTTTTGATTAGAATTCTGAACTTACTTCTTTGATAAAGCCTTTTCTTTTTAACCAGTCAATTGCAGCTGGTGTGTATTTAAATAATGTGTCTCCTCTAGTGTCTCCGTCAAAATCCCATGGTTTTACAATAACTGTGTCTCCTGGCCTTATCCATAATCTTCTTCTTAATGAACCTGGAATTCTACAGTTTCTTTCTTTATCATCAAAGCATTTTACAACCATTCTATTTGCACCAACTCTTTGTTCAACAATGCCTATAACTTCTCCTTCTCTTGGAGTTCTAACTCTTATTGGACCTGTAGATTGATCTTGTCCATGTGAACCTTTAACAGGTGCTTTATTCCGTTTTGATTTATCTTTAAATTGTGGCATTTTAGATAACTAGGGGAATGAAAGTGGCTTTTTAAGGGTTTGGAATTCGCATAAAGTTTTATAAAGCTTAATCAGTGTGTTTGGAAATGAGAGTAGAGTCAAATGGACAGGGAGAAGATCATTATAAGTTGGTTATAGATGAAACAAGTCTAACACAATTGTTACAGCTTGAAAATACTTCCCCTAATTGTTCAGAAGAGAGAAAACCTCCTTTAGAAGTAGAAGTAGCTGAAGGGGTTAAGTTATGGTTAATTCCAGATCATCATACTACTAGTCCTTTTTTTAAACAACATCTTACAAATAGGAGTCTTTTTTATGCAAATATTGGACATCTTAAACTAGATGATAAACTTCCAGCATTTGCAAAATTTATTGATTCATTAGATGAAATGCCAATACAATATCGAAATGGGGATATTTATGGTTATGTTAAGTTGACTACTGAATTAAAACAACCCTAAAGCAATTGGAATTCCTTGGATTTTTATAATGCCATGTTCTTCTATTACTTTTGCTTCAAGAGCTATTTGAACTGATTTTTCTCCAACAATATTAAAAGTGGCATCTTCTTTATCAAGTTCTTGAAGAATTTTTAGAACTTCTTGTTTGTTTTTTTCTTCTCCTTTGAAAAAGTTAGGTCTTACTTGGATTTCTCTTATTCCTTCTGTAAATGTCTTTCCAACTATGTCTGAGTCGCATATAGCAACTATTTTCCTATATGATTCATGAATTTTTACGAGCATTTTGTTAATCCTTGATAAATTAACACCGATTTAGGTGTTATATATTAATAAAAATTAGTTGTTTTAAATAGTTTTATATAAATAAAAAATAAATACAAAAATTCAGAGAATTTTTGTCCTTTAAATTTTAAAAAAATTAAAAGAAAAATAAAAAAATTAATCTACTTTGAATGTGCAAACAGTTGTTCCGCAATCAGGGCATTGACCTTTCATCATATCTTTCCCTTTTTTTGTTTTTGTTTTTTTTGCGTCTTTGATTTCACATTTCTTCTTACACTTTACACAGTATCCAGTTGACATCTTGCTTTGTCCTCCTTTTAGTTTTTTTATACGTTTATTTAATTAATTTAGCTAATCTAGCTATTTTACACAGGATTTTTTAGTTTATAAAGGTATATGAAATTGTAGAATTAAGAAAAAGTGGTGAAAATAGGCGTTTTTATGCGTGAGGTGTGAAAGAATTGAAAAATTTTTAAAT
>JABHMJ010000012.1 GCA_018693795.1 Candidatus Woesearchaeota archaeon
AGAATATTCTTTTGGAAGATTTTCTTCAACCCATAACATTACTTCATCAAATTTTAAATTAGTATCATCAAATGCCTTCAAAATTAATTTAGAATCTGTAGATTTGAAAATTACTCTCAATAAATTAAATATATCCTCTTCTTTTCCTCTTTCACCAATATCTTCTAAATGTTCTTTTGTTAATTCTTCACGACCAAAAGAAACAGATTGAAAATCATTTATAGCAGATCTAATATCTCCTCCAGATGTGTTTGCAATACTTTTTAGAATTTCATCAGAAACATTTATTCCTTCAGAATCAGCAATTCTTTTTAAAACTTTAAAAATTTCTAAATAATTAACACTAGGAAATTCAATCAAATTACATTTTTTCCTTAATCCAGATAATTTACTTTGCCAAGGATCATTTGCAGTCATAACAA
Source organism: Candidatus Woesearchaeota archaeon (assembly GCA_018693795.1). Classification (GTDB taxonomy): domain Archaea; phylum Nanobdellota; class Nanobdellia; order SCGC-AAA011-G17; family PNOQ01; genus JABJPM01. The sequence goes on from JABHMJ010000012.1 coordinate 423, forward strand.
TTGGAAAAGAAGTTTTTGCAATTAAAGATGCTAATGCCGTTGCTCCGCCCCTATCTTTTCTCCCACTTAATCCATCAACTTCGTCAACTAGAATTAATTTCTCTCTTCCAAACAAACTTGCTTGATTTATTGATTTTCCAACAGTTTCTAAAATGTGCTCTTTATTTCTAAAATCCGAAGCATTTATTTCTAAAACTTCCAAATCATTTTCTTTTGCTAAAGCATAAACTGCCTCTGTTTTTCCTGTACCTGTTGGTCCGTAAATAATAGATGCTTTTTTTCTATAAGTGTCAAACCTATTAACAAAGTCATTAATTTGAAGAATTGATTTTTCATCTCCTACTAAATCTTTTAATGATTGAGGAGCATATTTTTTTGTCCATATCATTTTAGAGAAACAAAACCAGCCAATAAAGCCTCTAGCTGTATATATTCATCACTGCCTTCGGTCATTCTAAATTCAATTTCGCCACATTTTTCAATCATTTTGCATTTTCTCTCTTCTTCAATGTTTAAATTTAGAACTTCACTTTGAATTTGTTTTATAATGTCTGATCCTGATAAACCATATTTCAACATAGTATCTAATAAAAGTTTTCTTGCTTCAACAAATCTTCCTTGAACGCTCATTTCCAAAACACTAATAACTTCCTTAGGACGGGCAGCAGAAACAATTTCATAAATCAAATCTTCAGAAATTTCTTTACTCAAAACAGAGCAACTTTGTAATATATTCTCTGCTTTTCTAGCATCCCCATTACATAGCCCATATAATGCTTTGATGGTATTCCCATTAATTTTAATTCCTTCTTTTTCAGCAATTCCAGAAATAATTTCAGTGATTGCCTCTTCAGATAAAGGTCTAAATCTAAATACAGTACATCTTGATTGAATTGGATCAATAATCTTAGAACTATAGTTACAAGATAAAATAAACCTACAAGTTGCAGAATAATTTTCCATAGTCCTACGCAATGCTTGTTGAGCTTCCGTAGTCAAAGAATCACATTCATCTAGATAAATTATTTTAAAAGGGACGTCACGAATAGATTTAGTTCTAGCAAAATCTTTAACTTTATTTCTTATAACATCAATTCCTCTTTCATCAGAGGCATTTAACTCTAAAAAATTATGTTGCCAATTTTCTCCATACATTTCTCTAGCAACAATCAAAGATAATGTGGTTTTTCCAATTCCTGCAGGACCAGAAAACATCAAATGGGGCATATTTCCAGATTTTACAAAGGCTTCTACCCTATTTACAATTTTTTCTTGTCCCTTTACTTGATCAAAAGTTTCAGGTCGATATTTCTCTATAAACATGCACATGTTAACTTGAGCCAATATATAAGTATTTTGCTGGTTTTTGGCAACCATGGATAATTATTTAAATTAAAACTTTTTTCTAATCTTAGAAAGATGTATGATCAAAAAAAAATAGAAAAAGAAGTACTAGAATTTTGGAAAAAGAAAAAAATTCATAAAAAAGTACGAGATTCAACTAAGGGGAACAAACCTTTCTATTTTTTACAAGGACCACCATACACATCAGGAAAACTCCATGCGGGACATGCTTGGAATAATTCTATGAAAGATTCAGTTCTTAGATACAAACAAATGGTCGGTTTTGATGTTTGGGATCGTGCTGGATATGATATGCATGGGATTCCAACAGCATCAAAAGTACAAAAAGAATTAAATCTAAAAACAAAAGAAGATATTGAAAAATATGGTTTAGATAAATTTGCAAAAGCATGTATGGAATTCTCAGTAAAACATGCTAAAATGATGAATAAGGATTTATTTGGCCTAGGAATTTGGATGGATTATGAAAATGCTTACATGCCAATTGAAGAAGATTGGATTGAAAGTGTTTGGTGGTTAATAAAAAGAGCAGAAGAAGAAGGAAGATTATATGAGGGCAAAAAAACTATGACTTGGTGCCCAACCTGCGAAACTGCATTAGCAAAACACGAATGCGAATATAAAAAAATTAAAGATAAATCAATATATGTTAAATTCAAAGTAAAAGAGAAAGATGAATACTTACTAATTTGGACAACTACTCCTTGGACAATTCCATTCAATTTAGCAGTTATGGCAAATCCAGAAGTAGATTATATTAAAGTAAAAGTAGATAATGAATCCTGGATAATTGCAAAAGATTTAGCAGATTCTTTAATAAAATTAAAATTAAAAAAAGATTACACAGTTATAGATGAATTTAAAGGAAAAGACTTAGAACATTTAGAGTATGTGCATCCTTTTGAAAATGAAATTGATTATAAAACATTAAAACAAAATCATAAAAAAATTCACACCGTTTTACTTTCTAAAGAATATGTTACAACAGAAGCTGGAACAGGATTAGTACATTGTGCTCCAGGGTGTGGCCCAGAAGATTATGAAGTAGGTCATAAAAATAATATTCTTCCATATAATGAGGTAGATCATAAAGGATATTTCAAAAAGAGTATGGGAATTTTTTCGGGATTAAAAGCAAAAGATGACGATAATAAATTTGTAGAAGAACTTGAAAAAAAAGGAGCTTTAGTAACAACAGAAACAGTGGAACACGACTATGCACATTGTGAAAGAAGCAATGATCCAGTAATATTCAGAACAACAAATCAATGGTTTTTCAAAATTGAAGATTTGAAAGAAAAAATGCTTAAATATAATAAACAAATACATTGGGTTCCCAAAACAGTAAAAAATTCTTTTGATTCGTGGTTAGAAAATTTAAGAGATAATTCAATTACAAAACAAAGATTCTGGGGAACTCCAGCTCCAATTTGGAGATGCACAGAATGTGACAAATATAAAGTAATTTCTACAAAAGAAGAATTAAAATCATTATCAAAACAAGAACCAGAAAATTTGCATAGACCTTGGATAGATAAAATAGAAATTCCTTGTGAATGTGGAAAAACAATGAAAAGAATTCCAGACATTTTAGATGTTTGGATAGATGCGGGCGTTGCTTCTTGGGCATGTTTATACTTCCCAAAAAGAAAAGATTTACTAGAAAAATTATTCCCAGCAGATTTCATACTTGAAGCAAGAGAGCAAGTTAGAGGATGGTTTAATTTACTAATGATATCTTCTATAATTGGTTTTGATAAAATCCCATTCAAAAACGTTTATTCTCATGGAATGCTTACTGATGTAGACGGAGTAAAAATGTCAAAATCCATTGGAAACGTAATTTCTCCTTATGAAATTGTAGAAAAATATGGCGCAGATGCATTAAGATTATACTTTTCACAAACAAATGCAGGAGAGGACATATCATTTTCATGGAAAGAGTTAGAAGTTAAAAAAAGAAATTTAATGATTTTATGGAACACTTTCAACTATCTACTAGAATATTCAAAATCTCAAAAAATAGATCCAACATCATTATCAAATAATTTAGAAATAGAAGAAAAATACATATTATCTAGATTAAACACAACAATAAAAAAAGTAACAGAATTATATGAATTTTATGAATTAGATAAAATACCTATTGAATTAGAAAAATTATTCTTAGATTTATCTAGAAATTACATGCAATACACTAGAGAAAAAATACAAGAAAAACCAGAATTAGTTTTATCTACAATTTACAAAGTATTATTTGAAACAATGAAAATGCTATCAACAATAACCCCATTTATCACAGAAAAAATGTTTTTAGAATTAAAAAAAGAATATAATCTAAAAGGAGATTCAATTGCAATGCTTCGTTGGCCAAAATATGAAGAA
>JABHMJ010000001.1 GCA_018693795.1 Candidatus Woesearchaeota archaeon
TGAGGGAAATAATCATATTGAGATTATTCCTGAAAATGGTTTAAAAATTGATGAAATCCGGATTGATTATAAATAAAAAGATTAATAAATAAAAAAACTTAATTTAATACAATGGCTGAAGAATCAACTGAAGAAACATCCGAAGAGGAATCTACAGAAGAAGAATCAACTGAAGAGCCTGCTGAAGAAGAATCTACAGAAGAATCAACTGAAGAACCTACTACTGAAGAATCCGAAGAGGAACCTACAGAAGAAAAAAATAACCCTGTTTCTGGAAAAATAAAAATTCCAAATATTAGAGTTATATTTGGATCTATTCTTCGGATATTGTTAGTATTATTAATTATTGGGGGATTGGGTGTTTTTTCTTATATTGGATATGTTCAAATTTCTAGTGGAAATGCAGATGTTTATTCAGATAAAGCATTTTATAATATTGGAGAAATTACAGATGATTCTGGGATTTTTAGTCAATTGAAAACACAGTGGTATAAATTAACTAATCCTGAATCATTGAATACTCATAAATCTGTTGTAGAAAGAAATGAAAATAATGCTGAATTGGGGGTTGATATTGGCGCATTTGAAGCAAATAAAAATTCTGATTATTTTGAGGGTGAAACTATTCGTGGCACAGCTGTTGTTACGGCCGGCGGTTTGTCTGGAGAAGAATCCTTGATTGATGTTGATTGTGAATTAGAAAATTATTATGGTGAGAAATTAATTACACCAGAAGAAATCAGATACCCTGGAAATGGACATGCAATTCAAAAAAGTGTTAGTTGTAATTTTTTGAATGGAGATAAATTATCTTTACCAAAATTAAAAAATTCTTTAGAATTAAAGTTTACTGCAGCTTTTGAAGGGTATGCTATTGCCAATTATGATGTTTATCTAATGGAAGCAAAGGAGTTTGAAAGAGTTGTTTATGGATTGGGCGAGGATCCTTTTAATTATTATGGAATTTCTGATTCCCATTTAAGATTTGGAAATGTTATGGTTTCAACAACTACTCCAGGTCCCGTAAATTTAGCTATTGGATCTTCTACTTCACAACCTTTTGCTGGAGGTCCAAATCCTTATTCTGTTTCTGGTATGGCAAGGTCAGATGCAGAAGGAAATGTTATTTTTGATGATTCTATTATTGAAGGGGAATTTGCTCCTGAAAAATATTATTTGCAAATTTCTTTAACTTCTCAAGAAAATGGAAAAATAAAAAAAGTTGAAAGTTTAACTTTGAAAGTTCCTTCTGAAATAGTTTTGGATGAGGATAGAAGAAATTGTGATTTTAAGTTTTCTGGTGAATATGATGGAAATTATAAAGTTTATACTTTGACTGATCATGCTTTCTATAATGTTGTTAATAAAGATTGTTCTGAAGAATCTCTTAATGGTACGGGCATAACTGAACATAATTGTTTAAAAGATTTTGATACTACTGGAGTTATTTTACAATGTTTCTTTGAAGTTCCTGAATATTCTTCTGAATGGTCTCCTATTGTAGCTACTAATTTTATTGCGGAGACAAAATTTATTTATGAAAAAGAAAAGAAAGAATATATTGTAGTAAGAAGAAGTGAAGATTCCATTAACAATGATCCTTGTGCTGATTTAGTTGAAGAAGAATGTAAAGATAGTAAAGGATGTTCCCCGCATGATATCAATGAATTTGATTATTGTGTTTCTTGTAGTGAAAACTTTTGTTCTGATTATTCTGAAAATGCTTGTAAGGTTGATTATTGTCAATTAGATTGTGGCTGGAATAATGATGCTTGTGAAAATGTTTAGAAAGGTTTTTAAACGAAGTTTTTTATAATTGTTATTAATGAGAGGTGTATATCTTATTTTTATTTTTGTAGTGATTTCTCTAGTTATTTCTGGGTGTGAAAGGAGAGATATTAAAACTAATTTAGGTGGAATTGATATGCAAATTTTGGAAGGAACCCCCCCTAGAAATGAAATTTATGAAGGGCAGGCATTTAGTGTTAATTTGAAATTAATTAATAATATGCCTAGAGAAGTAAATGATGTTTCTTTATGTGTTTATGATACTCCTTCTGAATCTATTGGCGGAATTCCAGGAAAAGAATGTAAAACTATAAATTTTTTTGGAGCTCAAGAATATGAGGATGAAATTACTCCAGAAATAAGTGAAGTTTTAATATTTCCAGAATCTGGTGGCTATGTTTATCAAGGAATTCATGAAGGAATAAAAGTAACTAGTATATTTACTGAATTAGAATACTCTACTAACTCTAAATCCGTAATATATCCTGTATGTTTTAAGAAAGGACCAGAAATTGAAACTGATTTTTTTTGTGAATTAAAAGAAAGTTTTTCTGGAAGTAAAATTAATTCTGATTTTGCGCCTATTAATGTACAAAGAGTTGAAAAAAATATAGTACCGTTGGGTCAAGGAAGCAATCAAGTTGTTTTAGATATATTTTTAGTTAGAGATTCTCAAGGAGAGGTGGTTTCGGAATTATATGGGGGCCAAAATTTAATGGATGTTAAAGTTAGTGTTGGAAAATCTGGGGATTATTTTGAATGTGCCCCAAGTACACAAGAAGGACTTATTGAATTTAAAGAAGGAACAAAAAAAATAACATGTATTAATCAAATGAATCTTGAAGAAAATGCTTATCAAGATTCTATAAATATAGATTTGATGTATGGCTATAAAGTTGTACAACCAATAAGAAATATTCAATTAAAGGAGGGAATAATAAGATGAGAAGTTTATTTTTAGTTTTTGTAGTAATATTGTTAATTAGTGGGTGTGATGGAGATGAGGTTATTGAAGATGGCCCATTTGTTGGAGGTTCTTCTGGTGTTTTATTATCTTTTGTTGAAGGAGCACCAATTTCAGAATTTTCAGTTTCAGAAGGAGTTCCAGTACAAATTATGTTAAAAAATAATGGTGAATATGATTTACCTTTAAATTCTGCTGAAGTGTCTTTATATGGATTAAAGATGTCTGATTATGGTCTTAGTTCTGACTACATGATCGTTGAAGGTGGTTTATTGGGAATAAAAAAAGATTTTATTGAAGATGGAGCTGAAAGAATAGTCGATATGGGCACTATGAAATATAGTGGGAGTGTTACGACAAGTTTAGATGCTAATTTAAAAGCAAAAGTTTGTTATCCATATAGAACTGAAGCAAGAATTAATGCTTGCGCTTTATCTAGAAATATAATTGCCGCTGGAGGAGAGAGTGTTTGTGAGATTACTGGAGAGAAATATTCTCCTACAAGAGGAAGTAGTTCTCCTGTACAGATTACAAGTTTTACTGAGGCGTTAAGTGGAAGTAATGAAATTATGTTTAAGATAGAAGTTGAAAATAAGGGGACAGGAAGTGTTTATACAAATAATGCTGAATGTTCTAGCTTAGATGGTACTACATTAGACAAAGATAAAGTATATTATAAAATTGACCAAGAAGACGTCGTATGTACTTCTTTTGATGGCGTAGAATCTAACGAGGGATATTTGAAATTAAGTGGAGGCAAGAAAACATTAATTTGCTCCATGCCAGTTGAAAATGGTGGATCAGGATATTCCACTGAGCTTCCAATATATTTAGATTTTAAATATGTGGAGAGTACGTCCAAAGATTTAACAATTTTAGAAGCATAAGCTTTTAAAATTTAATTTCTTTCTTTTTTATATGTTTAAAGAACTTCAAGAGTTGGAAGATGCTGCAAAAAAGCATGAATTATACAATAATGTTATTTCTACAAAAGGGAATATAGTTTTTTATCGTGGAAATTTAAAAAATCCAGAGTATTTATTTATTGGAGAAGCTCCAGGACAAACGGAGAATAGAGAAGGAAAGCCTTTTGTTGGAAGAAGTGGAAAAGTATTAGATAATTGGATGGCAAGCATAGGGATTAATAATTTTGTTGTAATTAATACTGTGCCAATTATTCCTTTAAAACCAGAAGGAGGAATTAGAAAACCAACTAAATTAGAAATTGATTATTTTCGTCCTTACGTTGATAGATTGATTAAAGTAATTAATCCATCTAAAGTTATCTGTTTGGGTAAAAGTGCTTTAGAATATGTTGGATTGAATCTTAAGAATACTACTTGGAAAGATAATATTGGATTTATTTATCATCCTGCTTTTTATTTGAGAAGAGGGATGAATGGTATTGATGATTTTAAGAAGTTAGTTGCTTTTTCTAGCTAAATTTCTATATTTGCTTAGTTTATCAGTTTCAGAATATTTTGCAGGTTTTGGATTTTCTGCTTTTTCATTACATTTAGGGCAAGTTTTTTCTAGGGTGAATGTATCACATTTTTTACATTTTAGAATTTGAAGTTTCATTCTCTTTTAAATTCGCCATGCCCTTCTTTTTGTTCTATTTGTTCTATTATTTCTTCTTGAGCATTTTTTAGAATTCCTTCTGCTGTTTTATAATCTGAAGCTTTTACTGAAACACTGTATTTTGGAGCACTTACATAACTTATTTTTATATCTCCTTTTTGTGCATCAATTAATATTTTTTTAATTATTTCTATTCCATTTGGTTTTTCTGATATTAATTTTAAAGTTCCTTTAATTTCCACTTCTGGAGCTTTTATCTTATCTTTTACAATTTCTAAGATTAGTTTTTCAGTTTCTTTTTCTAATTTTAAATCTTTTATTGCTTCTTCATCTAAAACAAATCTTTGGAATGCATCGTAAATTCCACCATATGTTTCAATTAATTTAAAACCTGCTTCTGCATACATTGTTTTTAAATCTTTTTTTAATTGTTTTCCAATATATTCTAAAAGTTTTTCTGCTTTTTGTTCTTGTTTATGATCATTTATTTTATTAACACGTTGCATTGTGTTAACTCTTCTTATAGAAATATCAATTTGATTTTTATCTCTTCTAACACTTAGAACTTTACAAACTATTTTTTTACCTTCTTTTACATAGTCTCTAATGTTTCTTATTCTACCTGGAGAAATTTCAGAAATGTGAATCATCCCATCTAGATTCTTATATTCGTCTAATTTTGCAAAAACAGAATGGTAGAGGATTTTGGTAACTGTACAGATTACTATTTCTCCTTGTTCGGGTACACCCGATTTTTTGTAGAACATTTTAAATTATAAAGTTTCAAGAACATTTACTGTTATTTTGGCTTTTCCGCCAGTAGATTTTGCTAATACTTCTCCGCACACTAAACATTTTACTTCGGATGAAGCTTTTTCGAAAATGATTTGTTCGTTTTTACATTTACAACGTACTTTTACGAATTTACTTTTTGGGTTCATTTTTGTTCTAACTCCACTTTCTTCATTCTTCCCATTGGAAGTATGCTTGATTTATTGCAATCTTTACATGTTAATTTTAATGATATTTTTTTCGAATTTTTTGATCCTGTTCTTTTAAATTTACTAATAGCTGGTTTTGATCCCCATTTTCCTAGGTTTCCAAATCCTCTTCCTAGTCCTCTACCTTTAGATCTAGCAATTGAACCTTTTTTTAGAGTTCCTCTATTTCCAGTAGTTTTGTTTTCTGCTACTTTATGTTCTTTGTGTGTTTTACACTTTTTACAGAATGCTTTTTTTGATTTTGGGAATTTCATATTTCTTCAGCCTTTTCTTGTTTTATTAAAAAATCCGCAGTTTCATTCGGAATTTCGATTATTTGTTCGTTGTTAAACGGGCCATAACTTTCCATGTCAGTCCCTAAAAACTTAGGAAGATCACATAGCATTTTGAGCTTTTTGGCTGTTTTGATAGGTTTCTCATTTGTTTTTAAGTCTTTTGGTTTAGATTTTGGAATATCTATATTTGGGAGTTGACCTGCACTTAATTTGTATAAAACATTTTCTCTGTAATGATCTAGGTTTTTAGTTATAATTTTATAGAATTCTTGTTCTTCTGGGAGCATTGTGATAGTTTCTTCAGTACTTATACCAGTTCTTGAGGATATTATAGAAGATTGCAATATTTTTGATTCTCTCCTTTCATATAATTCTTTTATTATTTTTTGAATTGATTCAATTTGTTTTCTTGTTTTATACACTTCTGTGCTTGTAAATATTGATTTTTTCTTTTCTTGGGATTCTAAAATTTCCTGTTTTTTGTTTAAGTAATTTATTAGGTCAGTTAGGAAGTTATCTGGGAGTTGTTGTAATTCTGGCCTATTTTTCTCTCTTCTTAGAAGATCATAAAGAGTTTCATATGTGATTATTACTTCGTTTTCCATTTGTGTTGTTTTAGAAGGTTGGTCTGTTTTAAAAGATTTCTGTGTTTTTTTCGATATGTTTATAAGTTAATTTTGAAATGTTGTTGATATGAAAATATTAGCTATAGGGGATCCACATGGAGATTTAAAAAAAATAAGAAAGATACCTATGGGAGGAATTGATCTAATTTTAGTTACTGGTGATTTGGGTAGTGCTAATTTGGCTAGAGAAATGGCTTTTGGAAATATTAAAAGAAAAAAAGAGGGTTTAGACGAAATTGAATATACTCCTTCTCAGAGAAAAAAGGCATTTATGGAAGCATATGATTCTACAATAAAAGTTTTTAAATATTTGACTAGATTTGCTCCAGTTTATACTATTTTTGGTAATGTCGAAAGTTCTAATAAAGATACTAGGAGATTATCTAAAAAAATAGGTTTTGATTTACCTTTGTTGTATGATGATTTAAATTCTTTATCTGACGTTAGAGTAATAAATAATCGGATTGCTAATTTTAATGGAATTCGAATCGGAGGACTTGAATATTTTGTAGATACAAATTGGGTTCAAGAATTTAAACCTTCAAAATACAAAAAAAAATTAGTTCATGCTAATGTTGGAACTAAAAAAGCTAAAAAAGTTTTAGAATGGTTTGATTCTTTAGATATTCTTGTTTGTCATCAACCTCCTTATAGTATTTTAGATAAGGTTACTGCGAAATTTGCTCCAAAAGATTGGCAAGGAAAAAATGCTGGAAGCAAGACAATTTTAAATTATATCAGAAGAAAAAAACCTCAATTTGTTTTTTGTGGCCACATTCATGAGGGGGAAGGATTCACAAAAATTGGAGAAGCAGAAATTTATAATCTTGGGGTGGCAGGCCATAAAATTATAGAATTATAACAGAAACCTTTTTAATATTATAAACCAAATTTTTACTTAATGAAAAAATCTATTTATTTATTCAGGCATGGAACTACTGAAGATAATGCTTCTGGAAAATTTTCTGGATGGAGACAAACCCCATTAAATAAAAGAGGAAAAGATGATGCTAAGATTGTTTCGTTAAGATTAAAAGATAAAAAAATAGAAGTTGCTTTTCAATCTAAATTAATAAGATCTAAAGATACATTAAAAGAAGTTTTAAAATTTCATAAAGAATGTAAGACAATTGTAACAGATAATAGAATGATTGAGAGAAATTATGGGACTTTACAAGGAAAAACACATTTACAATACATAAAAAAGAATTCACCTAAAAAATATGATGAATTTCATAGAGGGTATACGAAATGCCCCCCTGGTGGAGAATCAATTAAACAAACAGAAAAAAGAGTTAGAAGTTTCATAAAAGATTTGATTAAATTTATGAAAAAAAATAAAGTTAATGTTGCTATATCTGCACATGGGAATTCTATGAGGCCATTTAGAAGATATTTTGAAAAAATGTCTATAAAACAAATGATGGAAATAGAAAATCCATATGATAATTATTTTGAATATAAAATAGATTGTTGAAGATGGTATTTTTTGAGAATGTATTTGAATCGGGGAAATTATTAAGGAAAAATTGGAAATTAATAATTCCTTCTTTGTTAGGAATGTTAATGGGAATTGGTTTTGCTTTAGTATTTATTGTTATGAATGATTTGATTTCTTTGATTAGTACTGATCCTTCTAGTTTATTTATTGCAGGAGGAATTTCTGCCATGGCTAAAAAAGTTTCTTCTGTTTTGATTAATCAGTCTCAAATTATTAAAATTGTGTTGAGTTTGTTAGTTTTTGTTATGGCAAATTTTATGACTGGATCTTCTTTGATTGGAATGAAGTATAGTATGATTAAAGATACAATGAATAATAAAAAAACCCCACTAATTAAATCATTTTTCAAAGGGACCAAATATTATTGGAGAATTGTTGAAATGAGAATTATGGTTTTAGTTTTAATTGTTATTCTTTCTTTATTGCTAAGTTTTCCATTTTTTATTTTATCTAGATATTTTGGAGAGAGTTCAATTTTTGTTTTATTGTCAGTTATTTTAGTTTTATTAGTTATTAAATTAATATTATTCTTTAGATATCCAATATTAATAAGAAATGGATTAAGGGCGATTCCTTCATTAACTAAAGCAATAAAGATTTTTAAGAAACACACAAAATATGTTTTTGCAACATGGTTGATAACAATATTCGTTATGTTTTCTGCCAATTTATTGTTTGATTTTGTTAGAATTAGTGTAACTGATTATTTGTATTATGTGGTTAATTTAGTTGTGCTTATGGTCGGATTTTATGTATTGAAAGAATTATTAATGGTTGTTGTTAATACTTTTGTAGAAATATTTGGATATGTTTCTTATGTTAGACTTCGTAAGAAGTAAAATCTTTAGCACAAACTACATTAGAAAATATTTTTTTAGCTTCTTTTTGTATTTCAGATGTTGTTGTAAATCTTTGACTGAAATGAGTTAATATTAATTTTTTAGATTTTGATTTTTTTGCTAAGTTTGCTGCATCTTCAGAAGTCATATGTTTTGATTTTTTTGCTTCTTTTTTTAATTCTTTAGAAAATGTTGATTCTGAAACTAATAAATCTGAATTATTACTGAATTTAATTAAATCTTTTGTTAGTTCTGTATCTAATACTATTGTTAGTTTTTTTCCAGGAATTAATATTGTTCCTTTTTCTGGAGTTATTTTTTTACCTTTGAATGTTATTGTTTTTCCTTGTTGTAGTTTTCCTAAGATTTTATCTTTTGTTAATCCGAATTTTTTAGTGTAGTTTAAATTTATTCTTCTTTTTTCTTTTTCTTGCATAGAATATGCTAATCCATAAGTAGAATGATTTGTTTTTTGTGAATGCAAAGAGAAATCTTTATTTTCAAAGAATTTTTTATTTGAATTTATTTCTATAACCTTTATTTTTACTTTTGTATCTTGATATTGGAAACTGTTTAGTAAGTTATTTAAATATTTTTTAGTATTTTTTGGACCATATACTTCTAATGTTTTTGTATATTCTGAATGAGATAATGTTTGTATTAAACCTGGAAGTCCTAAAATATGGTCTCCATGCCAGTGAGTTATTAGAATTTTTGTTATTTTAGCTGGGCTTAATTTTTGAATTTTTAATTGACGTTGAGTTCCTTCTCCACAATCCACTAAAATGTTTTCGGATTTATGATTAATTAACATAGATGTGGTGTTTCTATTTTTTGTTGGAACCATTGATGAAGTTCCCAGGAATGTTATTTTCATAGTATTATCATTTAAGAAAGGTTTTTAAATAGTTTTTGATTAAGTTTGTTTATGAAAAAAGAAATCATAACTTCTGTTTTTTCTAACGATGTGATTATGGCTCCAGAAGGAGACGTATCTAGGAGGACCTATGAAAAATCGAGGTTTGGAGAACCAAAAGGAAAAAGATTTTATTATTCTTCAGTTGAGGCTTTATATTTGTTAGAAGATGAAAAGATGGAAGTTGTTGATGGTAAAAATAAGAGTTTAAATTTTGATCAATTTGTAAAGAAAGCTAAGAAATTGGATTCTAGATTATTAGTTAGATATTTAGTGTATAAAGAAATGAGAAAAAGAGGATATATTGTTAAGACTGCTTTAAAGTTTGGAGCAGATTTTAGAGTTTATGATAGGGGAGTGAAACCTGGAGAGGATCATGCAAAATGGGTTTTGTTTTGTGTTAATGAAAAAGAATCTTCTACTTGGTATGAATTCTCTGCTAAAAATAGAGTTGCACATTCTACAAAGAAGAATTTATTGATTGGTGTTGTAGATGATGAAGGAGATGTAACATTCTACAATATTGCTTGGGTGCGGCCATAAGGCTTTTATAATTTGATTTAAACCCTATTTTTATGGATAATCGGGCAGAAGCATTAAGTGTTGTTATGAATAAAGGACCATTACAACCTTCTCAAATTGCAACCACAGTTAATACTAATATTTTATTTGCTAGTGCAATTCTTTCTGAATTGGTTGATAATAAGAAAGTTAAAATTACTCATGTAAAAAGGGGGGGTTCTCCGTTTTATTATGTTCAAGGTCAAGAAGAAAAATTAATGGATTTAGCTAAATATTTGTCTGGTAAAACTAAAGAGGCTTATGATATTTTAAGTGAAAAATTGGTTGTTAGAGATTCTACTGCTGAACCTTGGCAGAGGGTGGCATTGAGAGAATTAAAGGATTTTGCTGTTCCGGTTCATGTAAATTATAAGGGAATACAAGAAACATTTTGGAAATGGTATTTGACTACTAATGATGAAGCCAAAGGAATAATTAAAGAATTATTTAATGAAAAAGGGGAAGTTGAAAAAGAAACCTTGGTTGAGAAACCAATTGAAGAACCACTAAAAAAGGAAATTCAAAAAGAAGTTGTTCAAGAAACTTTAGTGAAGAAAGAATCAATTGAAAATGGTGAAGAAATATTGGGTGATTATTTTTCATCTAATGAAATGTACATTATATCTCAAAATGTGGTTAGAAAAGGAAGAGAATTTAATTTTGTTATTGATGTTCCATCTAGATTAGGCAAATTAAGATATTTTGTTAAATATAAGAATAAGAAAAGTATAACTGATAAAGATTTATTGGGTGCCTTTGATGAAGGAATGGAGAAAGGATTGCCAATTTTATTTTTGAGTGGTGGAGAATTGAATAAAAAAGCTCAAAAATATATGGATGAAAATATCTCAGGAAGACTTCTTTTTAAATCTCTTTAGTTTTATGTTTGCAATTGCAAAAAATAATAAGAAATAAAGATAATTTGTTGTTTTACTTCCTAAAGTTATATTTTCTTTTTGTATTTTTGTTGTTCTTGTTTCGCATGTTGTATTAAAAGTTTCTAAGAATAAAGGAGAAATTAATCTCATTGCTTGTTTTATTTCTTTTTGTGGAATTTCTGGATTTTGATTTTCTAACCATGGTTCCCAGTCTTTTTCATTTTCTGAAGCTTTTTCTAAATCTTTTTTTATGTCATATTCATTTTTTACACATTTTAATTTTGTTGAAGTTTGTTTTTCAAATTTTGAATGTAATTTTGGATCTTCTTTTGAAATGTAATGTGGAGAAACAAATGAATCTGAAATGTAGTGGGCTGCGACTCCAAATGCGTAACTTGCTTCTGGATATTCTTTTTTCTCTAAATGTTCTTTTGTTTTATCTAACCAATATAATGTTAAATTATAAGAAGGAGGATAATGATGTAATCTATTGTCATGAAAATCTTTATCTGGCGCAATTGCGCCAATTTCTAATTGTTGTAAATCTAGATTTCTTTGAATTTCATAAGGTGTTGAATAATACAATGTTTGCACTATTGATTTATGATTATTCCAATCTAAAGCATTTGTTGATTGTATTATAATTAGTGTTAATAGAATGATAAATATTTTTTTCATTAAATTGTGAATGATCTCTTTTTTATAATTTTATTGGAAAAGTTTAAATAATTAGTTTTCTTTTTTTTAATATGAGTTTATCTAATAATGTGTTGACTACTTTGCTTGTTTTTTCTATTATTGTTTCAATATTTGGAACATGGACTGTTTTATCTTATATGGATTCTGATTTACTAACTGGCAAAGCAACGGATACTGCAACCACCACACTGACTGTTACTGGAATTGCAAGTTGTACTGCAACTGATAATACAATTTCTTTTGGAACCATGGAAAGGAGTACTAGTAATGATAGTGTAATTGTTGGGGATTATATTACTGTAGAAAATGATGGAAATTCTCAAATTAATATATCTGTTTATGCTACTGGAGAATTATGGGATGATGTTACTTATCAAGCTCCAAGTTCTTATTGGCAAATAAAATGTAATAATTCTGAAAGTGGAACTTGCAATACTACTTATGCAAATATCCCTGCCGTAGATGGTAATTTGGTTTCTATAGATTTGGATTCTGCAGATTCTACTGATTTATTGACAGTAGCCGTTAATGTGACTGTTCCTTCGGATGAAGTATCTGGCTCTAAATCTGGAACTTTAACTTTTAGTTGCATTGCTGATTAAAGAAAGATTTAAATATTAAGTATCTTTATTTCATTATATGAAAAAAGAGGTATCTAGTCGTTTTGTTATTATTTTATTAGTTTTAGCAATTGTTTTTTCTATTGGCGGAACAATGATTGTTTATGATTCTGTGAAAGAATCAAGTAAGGATAATGTTAATTATGGGGCTGGATTTGTAACTTTAGAAGTTGTTGGTGAAGATGAAGAAACTATTGAGGAGGAAAAAAATGAAGTTTTCGAATAACACTTTAGTTGTTTTATTATCATTAGCAATAATGGTTTCAGTTTTTGGAACTTGGACTAGTTTATCCTATATAGATTCTTTAGATTTATTAACTGGTCGTGCAACTGATACTGGGACTACCTCTTTAACTGTTTCTGGAGTGACTAGTTGTACTGCTTCAGATAGCACAATAGCTTTTGGAGCTATGGAAAGAAGTACTAGCAATACTAGTGATGATAATGCAGATACAATTACTATTGAAAATGATGGGAATATTCAATTGAATATTACTGCATACGCTACTGCTGAACTTTGGGATGATGCTACTTATCAAACTACAAGTGATTATTGGCAAATAAAATGTAATAATTCTTTAAGTGGAACTTGTAATGCTACTTATGGGAATCTTCCTGGAGCAGACGGGCACCTTTTGGTTTATACTATGGATCCCGATGATGCAACAGATGATCTAGTTATTGGAGTTAATGTGACTGTTCCTGCGGATGAGGTTTCTGGTGCGAAATCTGGGACTATAACTTTCAATTGTGTTTCTGCTACGTAATGATAATCTTTAAAAAGAAATCTATCTATTTTTTAGTATGTTAAGAAAAGGATTATTGGTGGTACTAATTTTTTTGATTTCTATTAATTCGATATTTGCAATTGGAATTAGTCCTCCAAAGTCAATTATATATTTTGAACCAAATGGGGTTGAGAGTGTTAATTTTTATGTTGTTAATATGGGGGAATCAGAGAGCAGAGTAAAAATATTTTTTGAGGGAGATTTATTGGACTTAATTACTTGGGATGAACAAACTGTTGATTTGAATCCTGGAGAAAAAAAAGATTTTAGTTTTTTATTAAATATGCCTAGTAGTTTTGATACTCCTGGAGATCATAGAGTTGATTTAATTGCTCAAGAAATACCCATTGAAGAGGAGAGTGGAGGGACATTCATTGGAGCAGTTACATCTGTTACAAGCCCAGTTTATATTAGGGTGCCATTTGAAGGTCCGTATTTGGGAACTAAGTTAAATATAGATTCTTCTTCTGTTGGACAAATTGTTAAATTAAAAGTATTCTTGGAAAATTTAGGTAGTGTTCCTTTAAATGATTTTCAAGGTAAAATTAATATTGTAGATGCTAGTGGAGAGATAATTAAAGAAATAACTTTTGTTGAATCCTTGGATTTGAATGAATTTAAAGAAATTGAATTATTATGGGATTCTAGTGGAATTGATTCTGGTATTTATATTGGAAAATTATTGATTAATTATAATGGGAAAATTGCTGAAAGTGAATATGAATTTAGAATGGGAGATGTTTTTGTTAAAATTTTAGATTATCAAAAAGAGTTAACTACTGGAAAAATAAATAATTATGTTGTAAATGTTGGCTCTGAATGGAATGATGTTATTCATGATGTTTATGTTAAATTGATGATTAATGTTGGAGAGGAAGGTTATAATTTCAAAAGTACAAGTTTTGATTTAGGTTCTTGGGAAGAAAAAGAAATTAAAATGTATGTTGCGCTAGATGATGGGATTTCTAAGTTGCCTGCAGGAGAATATGATGCAACTATCGGAGTTTTTTATGAAGAATTATCAAATAATGAAGATTTTACTTTACAAATAAAAAGCAATAGTAATTATTTAATTATTATCAGTGTAATTGTAATATTGGGTATTTTATTGGGACTATATATACTTAAAAACAACAAAAGGAGTAAAAAATAAATGAATAGGGGTGATTTTTTAGGAGGATTTGCAATTCTCGTTATTTTTGTTTCTTTGATTACTCCTGCAGTATTATATTTGGAAGTTTCTCAATATTCTGCTAGGGAAAGTGTTACTTTGGCTGCAGTTGGCACAGTAAGTTTAACTGTTGCTCCAGATTGTGGTGATGCTGTTTGTGAGAGCGGGGAAGATTGTTCTTCTTGTTCTGCTGATTGTGGGGCTTGTGCACCTTCTACTCCTGATGAAGATACTGGGGGTTCTAGTGGTGGGGGCGGAGGAAGCTCTTCTAGAAGACCAGTAACTTATCTTTTTAATTTTTTAGCAGAAGACCAGTATTCTGAAATATTGTATTCTGGAGATACTGTTATTTTGAATTTTGATTCTGATGCTCAATATACTTTTGATATTACTAGTGTTTTAGTTGATAATCAATTGGTTTTTGAATATGAAGGGGTAGAGTTTATAATTTATTGGGATGAGGTTGCTTATTTAGATGTGGATGTAGATGGGGATGATGATTTGAAAGTTAGTTTTATTAGTGAACATGTTGTTTGGACTTATTTGACTAGTGAAGTTTTGCCAGAGGGGGGGTCCAAATCTCCTGTTATGAAAAAAGAGAAAGTCAAATTTCCTTCTTTGAGAGAGGTTTCTTCTCCTGAAGGCGTGTTAAGTTTAATAATAATATTTGGAGTTTTGTTAATTGGGGTGGGAGTTGTATTTTATTACCAACATCATAGATTGAGAAGAGTTGAAAAAATACAATCTAAAAAAATACCTAAATTGTCTAAAGGGTATAAATCTAAAGATAGTAGTAGGGAAGAAAAATCCAAGTATAAGGAGAAATTATTGAAGCAAAAAGCTTTACTAAAAGAGTCTTATGATCAAGGACATGTGAGTAAAGCATCTTATTTAAAAGGAAAAACAAGAATCGAGAATATCTTAAAAAGATAAGGTTTATAAATAATTAAATTAAAATATGGGTAAAGTGGTGATGAAAAAGAAAAAAGCTAAGCAAAATGTTTTGCGAGAAGCATTGGGTGACTTGTCTAAGGAATTGTCTCGATTGAAAAGAGAGAAGCAGTCTTTTATTAAAAAAATTGATTCTTTAGAGAAAAGTATACAGTCTACTCAGTTTAGAGAAAGTTCATTAAGAGATAAAATTACTAAATTGATTGCTGCTGAAACTGTTCTTTCAAAGAAAAAATCTAGTTCTATGTCTAAGATTAATTTGATTAAAGAAAAGATAAATAAATTGAAGAAAGTCAAAGAAGAATTAAGAGATGTTTAGTTGTAGGTAAACTGTTTTTTAGAAAGGTTTTTATATAAATTTCCTTATGTTTTTTGTAGGTAAACAAAAAAAGAGGGGATTATTTGGTTTATAAGAAATACATCTATAAAAAAGGTAAAAAATTTGGACCGTATTATTTTAAAAGTATTAGAGATAAAAATGGCTCTGTTAAATCTGTTTATCTAGGAAAGAAACATCCCAATTATAATTTGTTTGTTTTAATTGGAGTTATTGGGTTAGCTTTGTTTTTATCTTTAGTTGGTTTTGCTCCATTATCCAATACATATCAGTGGAGTGATCTTAATGGTATTATTGTAGGAGCGACTGCTTCTACATATTCTGTTACTAGTACAGGAACTTATAGTTTAACAGTAACTACACCAGGGGGTTGTACATCTATTTCAAATGGGATACCTATGACAGTATTGAGCACGGCAGTACCGTCTTCTTTATTTACATCTAATATAGAATTAAATAAGGCTACTATGAATTGGAATTCAGTTGCGAATGCAGATCATTATGATATTCGTATGCGAGTTCAAGGATCTTCTTCTTGGACAATAGCATTGAATTATTTATATGGTACTTCACAA